>CAMPEU010000001.1 GCA_946804195.1 uncultured Candidatus Saccharibacteria bacterium
GTGAGATCACCAAAGAAATAAACCCATCCCAGCGATGGGTTTATTTCTTTGGCTTCTCAGCCGGGACCGAACCCGGATTGATAGCCGCAACGCGGCCAATCCGGAGTTCGACCACTGTCACAATCTATTGATTTGACAGGGGTTAGCCGATGGTTAAATAAGAAGTTTACGGATTATTTTACCATCGAAGCGTCGGACCGGTGAGATCATAATCAATCAGTATTTTCCCGTGCAAGTGAACGGAGGAGCGGAGATTTCTACAAGTTGCTTGCCAGCCACCCCGAACAAACGCTAGAATTGGATATAGTTGCGTTTGAAGGTAGAAGTTAGGGTGCCCCTGTAATCACGGGGCATGCGTTCCGAATGTCGGTCAGGACATCGACTGTGGTGATGTGCACCATGCTGCGACCGTCGTCGGTAAGAATGTTCATCATTTTGACGCAGACGGCGACAATTCCGGATGCGAATCTTACGATAAATAACAGTTTATGGGGTATAATTTGTTTATGGGAAATGCGAGTACGGGGGAAGAAATAAAGAATAGCTCATCCATTGTCTGGTACCAAGCTATTCTTAACCGATACAATTCAGTATCGGCTGCTAATAATAGTATTGATACGAAAACAGGGGTCATAATAGCTACAGCGGTTGCTATTCTGGTGTATGCATCACAAATCACGACCGCGCCACGTATCCTAGCGATATTGGGGATTATTGGACTTGTAGCGGCAATCGTCTTGTGTTTGAAGAATGTCCATGTGAGGCCAACATCGACAGAGGTTCACACTACTAAAGAGAAGCCTGGATATTACGATCAAAATGATAAAGACTTTATTTGGCAATTAATCCCAGATTTAGAAAATTCACTCAAAAAATTGAATGATATCAATAAAACCAAGGGTGAGCTTTATGTTTGGGGTGTATACACCTTTGTAATAGCAAGTGCACTAGTGATGTTGAGCCAATATATTAAGTTTACGGTAGTGCCCGTGTTTGGATGGGCCTAATATGCCGTTGCCAAATAAACCCCAATCCAACATCCCTCGCAAACCTGCAAATCCCACTAGCCATATAGCGGCCAGTCGTGGCATCGCACGTAGCATGGGTCCACCAAGGTATCCCGCAAATCCTACTCCTGTCAGGATAAATTCACCGAAACCAACACCGCCGAAACCTCTTCCGCGACATACTGAGAAATAATCTTGGACGATCTCGTAGTACGCGTTGAGGTCATTAATACCCCGCAGCATTTCACTGCAATCGTAAAGGCGCTGATGTTTGCCGAATACGGCAGCAACTATCAAGCGGTAGATGACACACGTGCCGATCAGGGTAACGATGGTTATATCGCCACTAAGAAAATGCTTTTCGCAAGACACTGCTTTGTGAAGCCCGCCAGTAAAACCGACGTGGCGATTCGAGCTAAAATGGACTCAGATTTCAAGAAGGCCATAAAACTCAAGAAGACCGGCAAATTGGAAATTGAAAGATGGAATTTCATCTGCAACTACCAGTTACCTAGTAGTATAATTGCCGAGTTTGTCGCCAAGGGCAAAGCAGAAGGCATTGAGGTACATATTACCGATTCAACAGAGATTGCGAGTATGCTCAGTCGTCATGACGAGGTTAGGAATAGGTTTGCAGATTTTGCATTGCCAGAAACAGGCAAAAAAATTGATAAGGTTGATGAGAATGTTACGAAAATATTAAACGTCATTGAGGAAGCCGGTCGTCATACAAGTGACGAGTCGCCAAAAGAAGAATCAATGCCGACAACGATCCGCTTAAGAAGAAGCCCGCCAGATTTGCCACCCGAAATCCGTGATGCGTTAAAAGATGACGAAGACTACAAGTTCCTTATAGATATACAAAATCTCCCGCTAACAAAGGAAAACAAGGAGAGGGTTAAGGCGATGGCTTATTCATCAAGCCCCTATGCGCGGATTTCTGCTACTGATCTCTTATCGAACAATTACAACCCTATGGAAGATAGCATAGAAGCATATATAACCATGGCCGATAATGCTATCAGAGACTGCCAGCACGTTAAATCAAAGGCGGCGGAGGCGGTCATGACGGCTGAAAAACTCAAGTTTATCTCTCACGAATTAGTTCTTCGGTTTTTTAGTATTTTTGAACTCGATGGTTACGCAAGCATCGGGCTACTGATGCCCGAGCTAGATACTCGACCAAATTTAACAGAAGAATTTTCAAAGCTTGATCAAGAAAGAACTACATTGATGAAACAGTCACTTGAACTCGCCGTCGAAGCAGGCGACGCAGAGACGCTTGGCGATGTGCACATACGCGTAGCGGATTCTGCGTCAAATATAGGGTCGACCCTAAAAATGGCCGCCAAGCAAGGAGGGCGGTATGCGGAGAATGCTGATAATCAAATACACCTTGCGAAGTTATGCTATCTGGATGCGCAAAGATACTATGAAATGTCTGGAAATCCGAATTGCGCGCTGTTCGCTCAACATAATTTAGCGAATTTACTACGTACTATTGGTGAGGGGGAGACTGCAATTGAGATAGAAACAAAAGTAGTAAAAAAAGCCAAGGAACTGAAGCTTGAGGCACTCGCCTATAATGCACAGAAAGTCATTGATCATACCAAAGCTGGAAAAGTGCCAGATTACGTCAACGGCGAGACAGAAATTCCGACTAGATAAATGATTAGTTAAGCGGGCACTCTGACCATGAATTCTCGGATGCCTTGAATCATATACTTAACATCCGTATCGATCACATTAACATAGTTGCCGTGAGCTGCTTCATTTCTAATCGAATACCATCCTACAAGAATTTTTCTCTGGGATTCAGGGAAAATTCCGGATTTTACTAATTCGATAGACAATTCATCGAATTTCCTTTTTTTCAATTTTATATCCAATAGGGGAATTGCGGCATTACCTGCTAATTTTCTGACATGTTCTTCGAGCGTACTACCCGCCACGACAGCGGCTGGGTCTTTATACTTTTTATTAAGTAATTCCTCTGCCATTTCGAGAAAGTTTTCATACACATCTGCCTGAATAAGGTCTTCAACCCTATGTAAATATCCTGCTTCATAGTCTGCCTTCAATGCTTGCAATATACCTACATACTTAATAACTTTAGAGCCATGAAACCCCTTAACTTCCGCAGAGTCCTTAAGGTAGCTAGAGCCTCTCGGTGCTAATCGTTCTATAGCTGCTCGCATTCTCGTATGAATGTTGATTAATTCGTTGTCTGGCAATCCACCAGACAAATCATCATACCTTGTGGCATTCTTTGCTCTTACGAACTCGGCAATTAGTATATCTATTTGGTTAACAATATCTTTTGAATTCATGAACTAATTGTAGTACTAACACCGTATTTAAAATAACACTTATGCAATTGATTTTTCGATTCTACCTTCAGGCGTCAGGCTATAACACATTCTCGATGTTAATGGCCACATCGTTCACAAGCGAATTACTACCATACATACGGTGGTATTTCATCATCATATCGATTGCTCGTAACCGGTATATGGTCGGTTCGGTCGCATCGTTGATAATCTCCTAACTTCTACCTTCAAACGCAACCATATCCAATTCTAGCGTCTGTTCGGGGTGGCTGGCAAGCTAATCTATGTCTCAGCTTTACCCGCGGCACAGTACGGCATCGTTAGTGAATTAAGGTCAGGCCCGTCGGATCGACTACTCGTAGGGGCAGAAAATGGTATAGTTATTGTATGTTTTGGCAGCGTAAAAAATCCATAATTGACGTAGAAAAGGAAGCTCGAGATCTCTACGACGATAGAGTATTGGTTATAACTACGCTTATTGACCTCCTGAAGGAGCATTGGCTTACATTGTCAATACGCCATAGTCAGACAGTCGGAAATGATGGGTATAACAATTATCGTATCGATGGATGGATTAAAGAGCTAACATATTTTCGGGATAATGTGGTTATATCAAAATTAGAGAAATTTTTAGCTGAAAAAGCTACTACTAAACGTCTGGGCAAGATACTACTTGTCATATTCGCAGGTAGCGTGAACGACTTACCTAAAGATGGTCTAAGTTTCGAGACTGAATCTATGAAATTAGCTTCTGTCTTCATGGAAAGACCCGAAATAACTGATATGAATACCATTGCAACCAAACAATGGGCTAAGCTTAAGCTGAATGAAACCGCTCTAGATATCGCATATAACGATATCCTATCTCTTCCCATTAGTTCACTCGGTGTTGGTGTATCAGACTCCAGGGTCAAGTTTGACCTTGGTCAGCTAGACTTACTGACAAATTTGATATACTTGCTAATTTCGTGGTTATATAAGCTACGAGAAGACACTTCATCGAGTCACGGCAGCGAATCAATTCCAACCGATCCTTATGATTACGAAAGTTACGTTGCAAAAAAACTGATAAAAATGGGCTTCACTGCTAAAACAACACGACGTAGCGGTGACTATGGTGTAGATGTGCTTGCGGAGAAAAATAGTAAGAGCTATGCAATACAATGCAAATATTACACAAAACCAGTCGGAATACACGCCGTACAGGAAATCCATGCTGGGCAGGTGTTCTATAAGGCGAATTACTCAGCAGTCATTTCTAACAGCACGTTTACGCCTGCTGCCAAGAGACTATCAGCTACACTGGGTATTCTACTACTCAACGATCGTAAACTTGATAGCTTGGAAATTCTAAATAAATTTGATACTAGAGCGCGTACCACACCTAAAAAACAGTCGTCAGAGCAGCTTGCTGAGTCGGCAGATATACGGCAAAATCAAGAAGATACAGATGAATTAATCACCGTTATTTTGCCAACAATAAGAAACGATAATACGAATAAGAAGCTTTGAGCCTTTTTCCGTCATACTCGGGACGTCCGTCACTACGACCGGTTCTTCTCGATGACCCCCATCCAGTTGATTCGGTTGAATGCGGCGGACAACAAGTCGCCCCACATTATTTCACCACTACCAGGTTACGGATCGGAGGAGTAGGCTATACTATCCAAAGTATATGAACCTCCTTTTCCTGAAAGAATATATCAAGGACATTCGCAACGTAGGCGCAATTGCTCCTAGTTCGAGGTTTTTGGCCCGAAAAATGGTAAAATCAATCGATTTTGATACGGCAAAAGTAATAATCGAATACGGCCCAGGAACAGGAGTATTCACTAATGAAATAGCAGGGCGGATCAAACCCGACACGACGCTCATCGTGATAGAAACAAATCCGATCTTTTACCAAAAACTCTGCGAAAAATACGAATCAAGAAAAAACATAGAAATTATCAACGCATCCGCCGCAGATATCCATTCGCTACAAAAATCGCGTTCGCTACCAGCGCCCGACTATATTATCTCGGGGCTACCATTTGCCGCGTTGCCAGCCCACGTTTCAAAAAAGATACTACGTGACACATCCAAACTACTAGGCAACACAGGAGAGTTCATCACGTTTCAATACACATTGCTAAAAAAACCTCTGTTAAATTCGTATTTCAACAGCATTGTTGTATCTCGTGAACTCAGGAACATACCACCAGCCTACATCCTACGCTGTAAGCAATCAGAGTAATTCAGGATTCTAAATAGCACAATCCTCTGAATTGATTTTTGCTGATTTTATGCTATAGTTATAGTTAGAGTAATCATTCGGTTACTAGCAATTGGTCACGAAAGGACCACCATGTCGGAATGGCAAATTGACAGAATCTGTGGCAGAGTAAAACAACACAGATACAGGCGCGCTCAAGTGAGCAACACGATCTGCGAACTACCCAGAGAAGCACTCGTCGAACTAGAGCAACAGCTCTCGCGAGCTGCCGGTGCAAGAGTCGAAAACCACGTCGTATACGAGCTACATCAGTTCGGACGAGACCCGGTATATATACGTTTCAGCGACGGTACGGTTACATTCGCACGCACCATCATCAAAGCTTGCTACTAGACAAGGGTAGGGACATGAGTAAACCAAAAGCAAAGATTATCCTACCTGGAAATACTCGGGGCGGATGGTATTTCATCCGGGATCATGTGTCGGAAGAGTCCAGTCGAGGCGTCATCCGTCGAGCAGGAATGCAAGGTAAGCGACCGCAACGATTGGTCATTTCCGTCTGGTCACGAATCACGATCAACCACTGGGGCGTCGAAGATGCGGGCATGGGTGGCGGAACTAATATCCCGCTGGACCTCAAGGATCTGGAGTTTTCACTAGACGAATTTACTTACGTAAAAGCGTCGGACTCGTTCAATCTCCGCAGTACCTCTGGAAAACTTCGTACCGTCGAACTATTTCCATGGGACGGCAACCCCCTGAACCCACCGTGGGTCAGGAAACCTGAGCTGTTTTTTGGCTCTCCACCAGTGTCATAACGACACCAAACCCCCGCAGAGGTATAGCCCAAAAGCACCCTCGCATGCGGGGGTGCTTTTCTTTTCTGATATAATATCTCCACTGTCCGAAACGAAAGAGAAGTGGTGACGGATGAAGAAAAGACTCGAGCCCCACGAGGTTCGCTTTTACATCGGAGGACGCATCGAACGCCGGTTAGAAACAACCGCGTTCATCACCAACGCAACATTGCGACGTAGGCGCTTTTTGGGCGACCAGTTGATACTGACCCTCGTCAAAAGACCCGCAGTCGGTGGTCGCATGCGCAATACGCTAACGCTAGGTATGCGCAAAACACGCATTCTGTACTGTGGCAACTTCACAATGTTGTCCGCGGGCTGGATGGACGAGCGTCCGATGATCCTACACCCCGCGCACCAACATCGAGCAAGTACGATGCAACACGCGGAAAATCACTGGCGCAAAACCCTCGGATGACAACCCCCACCAACGAATCTGCCCACCAGCACTCTCGTTCGCGGGGGTGCTTTATTTTGCGATGCATACGCATAACTCGTTCCACTGCTTTGATATACTGACTACATGAACAGGGAAGAGCGACGAATGAACCAATACTCCGAAATCATAGCAACGGAGTGGACTTCGCAAACCAGCTCGACACCCGACGAATGGACACCAAACAAACCAGAGCGCGGACAATGTGTACCGACGGCACTCGTCGTTCAAGATTTGCTAGGAGGCGACATCAAACGCGTCAGAATGACGGGACTTCATATCGACGAATCACATTACTACAATGTCGTTAATGGGGAGGTAGTCGATTGGACCGACGCTCAATACGACACTATGCTGGTAAGTATGGCGCCCGCTCCAATCGACTTACGCACCGAGGGATACATGTCTATGCGAGACCGCCTGGTGGCCAACCCGGACACAAATGCACGCTATGAATTACTGCGAGCACGCGTATTCGAGCAGCTAGCTCGTCGCGCCATAAATACCGACCTCCGCTCAACGTGATGATATATAAAATATAGTAAATATACCTCCCGTGCGTTAGAATGATAGGTAATATAATCGAGGAATATTGTATGGACCAAGCTTTATTAAATCTAGTTCTTGCACTGGCAACAAACGAAATCGCACATAATCTCGCCGAGGCGACTAATGTACGAAACAAAGTAAAGCGTCTCCACGCGTACATAAACAAGAAGCCAGTTGATAAAATTCCATTAAACATTGATACTCGACAAAAAGCATATGGAATTAGCGTCATAATGTTCGTGATTTTCGTAGGTATACTTTATGGAATATTCTCGATGCTGAATCTTGCCGGTAATGATGCGCTATGGGTAGTTGTCGTGGCATTGGTCATCGCATATTTTGTTTCGGCGGTCATGCTGGACAAATACCACGTCGAAATCGAGCACGTCACTCGACCGTTCATGAAAAAGAAATAAGCCGTACCCTTTAGCACTTTACACTCTAAGGTGTTACTATTGGTAAGTTGTGATTTCAGATATTACCATTACAGAAAAGTCTTTCGGCTCAAAAGCTCTCATGTCAAATGTGAACTTTACTATTAATGATGGCGAAAAAATCGGCATCGTTGGGCGTAATGGCGTTGGTAAATCAACCTTGTTTGATATCCTAACCGAAAAGGACAAAGATTTTACCGGTAACATCATATACAAACAGGGGGCGGTTGTCGTTGCCACGCAGCAGGAATATCACAATACCGGCGACATGACAGTCATGCAGTACGTGCTGCAGGGCCTACCGGAATATTCCACCCTCAGCAATATTATCGAAACATATCCTGACAAAATGGGCGAGGACATGAAATTAATTCATGAATATAGCGAAGCATTGCAACGATATGGCGACAAAGGTTTTTACCAAATAGAAGAACAGATCGAACGCGAACTAGATAATTTTCAGCTACCAGATATCTCGCGGCGTGTATTTTCCACATTATCCGGCGGACAAAAACGTATGGTCGAGGTAGTCAAAATCATGCACTCGGACGCACACCTGGCACTCATCGACGAACCGACCAACCACATGGACTTTATTGCAAAAGAACAATTCATTAGCTGGTTTCGACAAGCGCGCGAAGCAGTTCTGGTCATCACCCATGATCGAGATGTCCTACGCGAAGTCGACCGTATTATCGAATTAAAAGACCGTGGAACAATCAGTTTCAAGGGCAACTACGATAAATATCTCAAACAAAACGCCGTCTCGACTGGTAGCCAAATGAACGAATTCGAGATGATCGAAAAGCGTATCGTAAACCTAAAAACAAAAATTATTGAATACCAACGATTCAAAGAAAAATCTCGTAATCCTAGCACTATTCAACGATTTAAACGACTAGAAGAACAATCACGCAAAGAACTGGCCGAGCTACAAAAAAAAGAGAAACCAACATTTTGGATCGACAAAGAATCCATGTCCGATCTGCATTACAAAACAGCTGCACAGTACGATAAATTCAAAGCAAAGAACGTACGTATCAATCTAAAAAATGATGAATCGCGTAGCAAGCACGTCCTACTATCAACTCGCGATCTGAGTATCGGCTACGACAATCCGCTATTTGCAAACATCAATATCGACCTTCGCGAAGGCGAGTCTGTGGAATTCCGTGGACGCAATGGCGCGGGTAAAACTACGCTCATTAAATACATTCTCGGCGATCAATCTATAACAAAATATGACGGCGAATTAACAATCGACAAACAAGTTAGAATCGGTATATACGAACAAGAAGTCTCGTCGACATACTTTGATATGTCACTAGAAGATGCAATCGAAAAAATGTATTTGTCACGTAATCTATCGATTAGTACGACAAAAATCCGTAACCTGATGAGCGATTATCTATTTAACGAAAGTGACGGTAAAACTCCTGTCAGACGACTGAGCGGAGGCCAAAAGGCGAGGTTTCAATTGATTGCAATGCTCGCAAACGACCCGCAGTTATTGATATTGGACGAGCCAACGAACCACTTGGATTTGCCAAGCATCGAAGAATTAGAAACAGCGCTAGAGAAATACTCAGGTGCAATCATCTATGTCAGCCACGACGGGTACTTCCGAGATAAAATCGACGGACAAATCATCGAAATAGGCGCTACGTCATAATCCACAGATAACTAAAACTCCTCAGCGAAACCGAGGAGTTTTAGTTTGACTGGCAATTAGTGATTCATTAACCAGTGCATGATACCGAAAGCAATCATCGGTATCGATATGAAAAGGGCGAGACCCACGGGTGATCCCCATGAGAACCAACTACCCCAAGCGCGCCAGTTTCGGTGCGTCAACTCGTACCAGTCTTTGCCCTCGGCTTCAGCTTGCTTCTTTTTTTCGTTATCGCTCATACACGTAACCTCGTTTAGTTGATTAAACCGGTTATTCGACTATTCCCGGTGCTCTACCGAGTGATACCACAAGCCTGTTATCGTCACGAGCCAAGACCAGGCGGCAAGGTGGATTTATATCCGTGTCATTATCTCAGACATCTTACATAACGGCAAGAATATTGACAGACTATACTCCTTGTCCGATGGCCTTTGATTTTTATAAAAAGTAAAAAATAATTGGTTTCTCAGGTTTATCTCATATTCAATCGTTATGATAGTCCTGTTACCAACTGACGAGTTGGCAACAGCTAGTAATAGAAAGGAGTTTGATGAAGGGATTCACAAAATCGCTCATTGTAGCGAGCATTGTCGGTGCCGTTGGCACTGGAACCCTGGCGACAGGAACAATAGCAAATGCCGAATCAGGCAACGACTCAAAGGGTCCAAGGTCCGGCCTGGTGGACAAACTTGCCACAACATTCAACTTGAACAAGGGCGAGGTAAGAGATGTGGTGGATGAATTCCACGCTAATCGTAAAGCGGATCATCAAAAACATATGAGCGAACGCCTCCAGGCACTCGTAGACGACGGTACAATTACGGCCGATCAAATGGCCGCTATCGAAACAAAGCTGCAAAAGCTACAAGATGAACGTGTAGCGACCCATAACGCAGAGGGAGAATTAGACCATGCATCGCGCAAGAAGGTGCACGAGGAACGCCGTGCTGAGCTAGAAGCTTGGGCGGACGAACAAGGTATTAACCTCGATAACCTCAAGGGTGTATTCGGTGGATCACACCACGGTCATCGCGGACCAGGGCATAACGTAGAGTAAAAATACTCATCCTCTCCTTCCAATACAAAAACGCCCCGTCCCTCGGGGCGTTTTGATTGGAATAAGTGATGATTAATAATTTGAAATCCATGCCTTGCCATAAGACAATAAGTACCCCATAATAATGCTTGAGCTAATTGACATCAATCGAACAGCGCTTTTTTGCGTATATAGCATTGAACAGAGTAAATTGCTCGACCTGTCGTCAAAAAAGGGGAGGCAGACATATAAAATCACTGACATTAACACCATTTTGGCATCGCCGCGTATGCGAAGCGACCATATTAGTTAATGCTATCATTTTGGGCCTATATGCCTGGATTACTCTGTACGGTGACGACAAGGCCGACGTAGGATTTACTATTGGACTACCCGCTGTTGCTCTCAGTGTCGTCGGTACGGCCCTCGCTGGTGTCTCGTATACAATTATTTCCGAAAAGAAATATGCATGGCGAGTCATGAGCGCATTAATCGCATACATATTACTCCTAATCACAATAGGGCTGTTAACGGTAGAGTCGGGTATAGCTAACTCTCCGTTTATGGCGCTGTGGATTATCGCATCTATCTTTAGTGGAATATTCGGTGTCTGGGTCCTCGGATTCTTGTGGACAGTACTAACGGGTTACGCTGTATGGGTAGGAATCGATGGACAACTAGATAACGGTCTCATAATAGTCGTCGCACTTGCGGGATACCTACCACTATTAGTTAGCTATGTTTTATGGCACAGCAAATCACACGGCGAAAAGACAAAAGAACAAGCCTACTACGATCTAGCAACTCAGCTGGACCAAGTAGCGAACAAATCCGACACGGTCATTAGAGCCATCAAAGACGGTGTTATCGCCATTAATAACCAAGGTATCATCGAACTCATCAACCCCGCCGCACAACACTTGGTTGGATGGGGCAAACAGGATGCGCAAGGACTAGATTACAAATCGGTACTACAGCTAATGGCATCTGACGGATCCGAAATCGACAAAACCTCAGATCCAATCCTCGAGGTACTAACGACAAATCAACCCATAAAACGCAACGATCTATTGCTGCAGATGAACTCGGGAAAAAAGATTAATATTGGTATCGTAGCCTCTCCGATCGGTCGCGTCGGTTCTGGGGCAATTATTGTCTTTCATGACATCACAGCCGAACAGGCCGAAGAAAAAGCACAGGCTGAATTCATTAGCACAGCCAGTCACGAAATGCGTACGCCAGTTGCATCAATTGAGGGCTACTTGGGGCTCGCCCTCAACCCCTCGACAGCACAAATTGACGATAAGGCACGTAGTTTTATCGTCAAGGCACACGAATCCGCAGAACACCTCGGGCGGCTTTTCCAGGATTTGCTAGATGTGACAAAGGCAGACGATGGGCGCCTATCAAATAATCCAAAAGTTATCGATGTCGTGCAGTTTGCCCATGACATAGTCGTAGGCCTAGAACATAAAGCAAAAGAAAAAAACCTACACCTCTTTTTCAAACCACTCACCGATGAAATTGGTGGACTGAAAAACTTAGAGCCTGTCTACTTCGTAAACTTGGACGCTGATCATTTGCGCGAGGTTATCGCAAATCTCGTCGAAAATGCCATCAAATACACCAAGCAAGGTGAAATCATCATTGATGTTGTTGGTGATGACGAGAGCATCGTAGTCAGTGTCACCGATAGCGGAATAGGTATACCAGCCGAAGACATCCCGCATCTGTTCCAAAAATTCTATCGTGTCGACAGTTCTGATACTCGCGAAATTGGCGGTACTGGACTCGGATTATACCTCTGCCGTCGACTAGTTGAAGCAATGGAAGGACGAATCTGGGTCGAAAGTGAGCAAGGAAAAGGCTCTAAATTCTCCATTGAGCTACCTCGACTTTCTACTATTGAAGCGCAGCGCAAAATTGAAGCCGGCGCTAATGAAGTCAAACCCGCAACGCCTAATAAGTACATACAGGATAACCCGAAGGAAGACGCCGAAGAGGCGAAACGACGCCAAGATGCACTCGCAACGCCCATAATCGTAAACAAGGGAGGTCACGCCGACAAAGGATCCGCACCTCCTCCACCACCACCTCCGCGTGCACCCGTCAATGCTGCAGACCCCCTCATCAGCAGTGGCACTGTAGCGGGTCCAGAACCTGTCAGTGCGAAAAACAAAATGGTCATTCCTCCTTCGATCCAAAATATGCCATCGAATTTACAAAAAGCGACAACCCCGCAAGCACCTGCCCAGGCTCAGACGCCGACTACACCTCCTGTAGCTCCAGTGCCACAACAACCAGCACAAGCACCTGCCCCCGCACAGCCCGTGCCGCCAGCACCGGCTCAAACCATTGCAACACCAATGCCCGCTGTTCCAGCCGTAGCACCGACTGCGTCGCCACAACCCGTACAAACACCACCCGTGCCTGACGCCAATCCGACCCTCAACCTGCCACCCGACATCAGCACGACGCCTTTACCAAAACAAGCGCCACCCATCACCGGGGCCGATCCAAACAGAGGGCACATACCGTTAGATGTAGCAAATGAACGAGAAATCAATGTTCCAAAAAGATAAAAAACGTAAGTGGTATGGCAATTTTGCTAACGCTTTAGTAAAATGGGGGATATATGACAAAAGTATTATTAGTAGAAGACGATAAAAGCCTGCGCGAGATTTATGGCGTCCGCCTGCTCGCAGAAGGTTATGATATCGTTTCGGCTGGTGACGGCGAAGAAGCACTCGCCATGGCCATCAAAGAAAAACCACAATTAATCATAAGTGACGTTATGATGCCAAAAATCAGCGGTTTCGACATGCTGGATATTCTGCGCAGTACGACCGAAACGCGTGACATCAGAGTCATCATGATGACCGCACTATCAAGCGACGATCAGCGCGCTCGCGGTGAACAGCTCGGCGCAGATAGATACCTCGTCAAATCACAAGTAGGTATTGAAGACGTCGTTCGAACAGTACACGAAGTGCTCGACGGCAAAAGCCCCGAAAGCTCTGAGCCAGCAAAAAGTGACAGTCCAAGTGATGATAAATCCGATAGTGAATCATCCCCGGCTAGTGCCGAGAATAGTGATGATAACGCTAACAGCGATGCCAATGCCGGCAATGATAATGCCAATTCTGCTGAAGATACCGATAACGCAAAGGAGGAGTCAAATATACCACCAGCGGGCGAAGACGCGGCGCCCACGGCTACCGATGACAGTAGCGACTCCGCGACACTAACACCGGGCAATGAAGATGCAGGCCCGCTACCACCTCAACCTACGGAAATGGAAAGTACGTTACCAGAACCAACTGCACCATTTTCATCACAAAGACCAACTAATTTAGGAGAAAACGCAATGAATCCAACAGATCCAACAACACCAGTAACTGATAACGGCGGAGCAGTAGTTCCTCCAGTTAACGACGGCGGAGCAGTCACGCCACCAGAAGTACCTGAAGCTCCTGTTGTACCACCAGTTGAGCCACCCGTGGTTCCACCCGTACCAGAAGTACCTGAAGCTCCTGTTGTACCACCAGTACCAGGTGTACCCGGTGAAGATCAGCAGCCACCTGCAGTTCCACCTGTACCACCAGCACCTACGGTTTAAGCGGCTATGCTATCATACTCTCAGTGAGTACAGATAACGAATCAGTTCGATTGAACAAATATCTCGCACTTCACGCCGGCGTATCCCGGCGTGAAGCTGACGAGTTTGTTTTGCGTGGTAGGGTAACCGTCAACGGTAAAACAGCAGTCAACGGTATGCAAATTTCGCCGACCGACTCGGTAGAACTCGACGAAAAGCCACTAAACAAAACGACGGAACTTATCTATTTAAAACTTCACAAGCCAGTCGGATTCGTTTGTTCTAGAAAAGCACAGGGTGACAATCAGACAATTTATGACCTGCTACCATCCGAGTATCATTCTCTCAAATCGGTCGGTAGGCTAGATCGTGATAGTAGCGGAATCATTCTGTTGACGAATGACGGGGATTTTGCACACAATATGACGCATCCTAGCTTTCATAAGGTAAAACAATACGATGTCGTGCTCGACAGACCCCTCGAACCACTTCATCAACAAATGGTCGGGGATATTGGAATTGATTTAGACGATGGCAAAAGCCAGCTCACACTAGAGCGTCAGTCCGATGATCGCACGGCATGGAAGGTAACCATGAGCGAAGGTCGTAATCGTCAAATTCGACGTACATTCGCCGCACTTGGCTATACCGTGACAAAATTACATCGAACTGATTTTGGGCCATATAACCTTGGCCATACCGCTCCAGGTACATTCGAAATTACTTCGAAACTGTAAAATATCTTACGAAAATACGTATAATATCCTTAACGATGTCGAAAGAACTGTCGGGAAAAAGAGAAAAGACGAGCGTACCGCGCTGGATGGCGCGAATTATTGGTGCGAACGTAGTTACCGCCGCATTATTTATACCCACATCGACACACTCGCTAAACGACGGAATCACATCATTTAATCCAGGAACGACTCTGGAAATTCCTGATGACAAGTGCGTACTAGAGCTCGACATTGAACAACCGACGCCACCACCCGTATACGATGAAAAAACGGGCTTAACTCGCGATACTGGTATCGATATGCAGCCGTACTGCGATTTTGGTGTCGGTGGTACGGACATAGGACAACCAGTGCTCATGGAGGACGGTAGTGTCGTGTACTTGTTCGGCGACACATTTGCTGTTGCGGGGCCATTCATGGAAAACTTGCCACCAGGTGTCGATCATTACCGCGCTCAGACAATGCTACGCTCAGACATGATACCCGTTGAAGGTCAACCGATTATCTTTGATAGCGCTGTCGGCATAGAGGGCAAGGGTATAGCACCAGAAACCCTCGGTCAGTGGCATATATTACTCAATGATGGTATTGGACTTCCTGGCGGGGGAATGATGGTGTCATATCAGCACACGATAGAGGTTGACGACCCAGAGAGCAAAGCATGGCATACGGATTATTCTGGTTTGGCATACAGCCCAGATGGTAATCATTTCGAATTAATAGGACCGCAATGGGAAAACGATGCCAGCAACAGCGATCCATATCAGATGTGGTCAATGCAACGAGATGGCAACTGGGTGTACATCGTTAGCGTACGCGCCGGACGCCAACAGGGACCGATGATGCTCTTTCGCGCTCCATGGGACCAAATGCTACAAGGCGATTCATATGAGTACTGGAACGGTGGGGATTGGGGTGAAAAATCAGATGCAACTCCAATTATGGAAGGACATTTCGGCGAACCGTCATTACGTAAACTGCCTGATGGTAATTGGGCTCTAGGCTACGCAGAGTACGCCCGTTATCCAAAACTAGTGACACGAAAATTACTCGACCCGGATACTGGCCCGCAAGGTGCTTGGTCTGAGCCAAAAATACAATTAACACATTTTGATCTAGGTTTTCCATACGGACCCCTCATTCACCCATATTCAACCGAAGATAATTTAATCCTGATGATCTCGACATGGCAGAAAGAAAAGGATGAAACCGAACACGGAAAGTTAATCAGATACGACGTATCCCACCTCATCGCAAGTTTATAATCATCATTTTCCTTGCAAAATTATCGAGTTTTATAAACACTAGCAATTAGCTAACACTCGCCAGTAGTGTATAGTGACAGCAACTACACACGTAGTGGTACATATCCATAAGGAGGTGAGTACCATGGACCGTTGGCTACAAAAGGCCACCGCCGTACTGCTCGCAGGAGCAATAGTATGGACAGGGGGCTGTTCAACGCCAACGGCATTGCCAGACCCCCCTAATACTCAGACGACGAACGAAACGGACGTGCAACGAGGACCGACCCCAGCGCCCGTCCATACAACATTGCCAAAAGCGCCGTCACAACCCATGCCAGCATTGGTGGGGGATAGACTGACGCGAGATACCGGCATGGACATGCAGGCCTGTTGGCGATTCACTGTCTGCGGCACAGACCTGGGGCAACCGTTTCTTTTACAGAACGGTAGCGTGGGCTATCTTTTCGGCGATACGTTTGCCGTCAAGGGGCCGTACATGACACGAGGTCTGCCGCCTGGCACCGACAAATGGCGTTCGCCGGTCATGCTTCGTTCGAATGTGTTTCCCAAGATTGGGCAACCAATCGAGTTCGACAGCGCGGCAGGCCTTGCGGGCGACGGAGTAGCACCAGAATTCATTCGGAACTATCATCGGTCAAACGGTGAAATAACAATTCTGACGAATGACGGTATCACTCTGCCAAACGGCGATATCATCGTCTCGTTTATGAGCATTAATGCGTGGACGGATGGCGAAGCTGCCGGATGGCAAACCAGATACGCCGGCTTGGCGATTAGCCACGACGGAAATCAGTTTGAACGGCTTGATGCACCCATCTGGAGAAATGGCCACTACGATGCTCAGCAAGACAGAACAGAGTATTGTGATGTCGTTTCGAGTTGGTGCAACACCGATCCGTTTCAGATGTGGAGCATGCAACTAGGCGATGATGGTTACGTATACATTATCACTGTTCGTGCTGGTCGCCAGCAGGGCCCAATGATGATGTTGCGCGTTCCATGGGATCAAATGCTCGACCAGAGCAAGTATACTTGCTGGAACGGTGATGGATGGGGCGGTAAGTGCCAACCCATTCTGGATCAAGAAGCACCGTTTGGTGAGCCATCTTTGCGCAAGTTGCGTGACGGCGTCTGGGCGATGAGCTACACAGCCTACGGACAAGCACTTACTCGTGTTGCGAGTAGTCCGCAGGGGCCGTGGAGCGAGCCGAAATTCCAGATGTCACATCTTGATCTGAATTCGCTGTACGGTATATTCATTCATCCGTACTCAACATCAGATTATTTGATTCTGATGGTTTCGAGCTGGCAGACAAAAGGTGAATCCAAAGACCTCGAAGATCGTGAACTTTTGAGGTACGATGTTTCGCATTTGATCACAACCACTCAGTAACCGCTTCCTTATACAACGCCCCGGTAACCGGTGACAGTAATGTCATCGGTCCGGGGCCTGACTTTTTTAGACACTAAATAACTAGCTATAATAAAAATAATTACTATTGTCAAGATTGCCTACCTCTGTTATAATGGTTGAGTTATGGCAAGCATCCTCCCAACAGTTGCAATCATCGGTCAAGCGAACGTCGGCAAGAGTTCGCTGTTTAATCGTATGGTTCGCTCACAGCAAGCAATCGTTGCCCGCGAAGCGGGAACAACTCGAGACAGCGTGCTGGGTAGGGTAGAGTACAGAAATCATCAATTTTGGTTAGTTGATACAGCCGGACTCAAATCTGCCGAAGACGAGTTCGAAGCAACAATCCAAGAACAAATTATCGAAGCAACAGAGGCGGCTGATGTTATCTTGGTCGTTGTTGATAGTACGCAATATGTCAGTGATAGCGATCGTCAAATTGCCAAAAAAGCACTTCGTAGCAAAAAACCTGTTATCTTGCTTACCAACAAAGCCGATCTAAAAGAAAGCCTTGCTGATGATGAATTCAAACGCCTTGGTATCAAAAAAATTATCCGCACCAGTGCCGAACACAAAAGTGGAATTACCGATGCACTAAATGAAATCGTTGAACATATTCCAGCACGCACCGAAAAACCGGCCGATGATGTCCTACGTATTGCGTTAATCGGCCGTCCAAATGTCGGTAAATCACACCTGTTCAATACACTTGCTGGCAAACAACAAGCTATCGTCGCCAATATTGCCGGTACGACTCGCGACATCAACCGCATCCGCGTTCGTTATCAACAGCATAATATTGAGATTCTCGATACGGCTGGCATGCGAAAACCCGGCAAACAAGAGGTCGGAATCGAAAAGTTCAGCGTTCTGCGTACCTTACAGGCTATCGAACAATCAGACATCTGCTTTTTATTGATGGATGTAAACGAACTCAACACACAGCTGGACCAGCGCCTAGCTGGCATTATCGATGAAGCAGGCAAGGGTATGGTTATTGTGGTGAGCAAATGGGACAGCGTCGAAGGCAAAGATGCCTATACGCGTGATGCTCTGGCGCCAAAAATTGTACGTTCATTCAAATTCACACCCTGGGCCCCACTCATATTCACCTCGTCTGTGACGGGTCAAAACGTCACGAAATTATTCGAACTAGCAATCGGCATCGAAGGACGCCGTGAACAAGAAACAAAGACACGCGTACTCAACGACCTGTTGCAACGAGCCGTACAAGCGCATCCACCAGCCGGACTCAAAAATACCCATCCAAAGCTCCGCTACATGGTCCAGACCGATACAACGCCACCGTGGTTCGTTATTCATGGTAGTAACCTGAAATATGTTCACTGGTCATACAAACGCTACCTGGAACGCGCATTACGCGAAACATACGACTACACTGGAACGCCAATAAAATTTAGCTTCATTGACGAGAAACAAGTCAAAGCCAATAAGCAACGTATCGCCGAAGGTAAAGCGCCCGTCACAAAACAGTCGAAGCGCGAAATTGAAGCAAAAAAGACCGAAAAAAAATAACCCCCACCAAAGCGGGAACAATAAAACATCCCGTTAAACGTTAGAATTATCGGGACGTACGCCAGAGTAACTTACGAATCTATCTAATTGTAAATAAAGCAATAAAATGTTAAACTATTCTAAGTTTTCCGAAGAATTTACATCGGAATAACTCGCTCATTGTCATCGCGCTCCCTACACGAGCGCCACACCTACAGGAGAGATATGGCAACCCAAACTGTGCCGACCCTAAAGGTCGTGCCCAAACCTGAAAAGACAGGACAAGTAGAACCTGTCCTGCTGGTCGGGCTTCAGCCGACACGAGCGCTCCTCGAACAGGCCGCAACGTTCGTGAAACCGCACTACCTAGTAGCTGTATCGTCCGTCGACGAGACGAATCACTACGACACCGGCACAACCGAGACTAGATACATGCAACGAGATGCACACGTCTTTTCGATGACAACACGTCAAACCCAATACGTGACTTTTCATCGACCAGGACGTCACCGCATTACCGCTTGTATCGTCGAGGCAAAGAATAATGAAAAGGCCCTCACTGCTATCAAACATGATGAAGTAACTATCATCAGAAGCAGTAATGGCGAACTCACGTCCGGATATTTGCCAGAATCAGCTTGCATAGCCGAGGCATACACCGAAGTCGATGTCAGCCCGGATCTATTTGCTTCACCGCCAACCGGTCTAAGGAAAAAGCTCGTCATGCAATATGCCCGTAACCAGGGCGTCGACGAGTGCAACTTCTTTTGGCGATCCGTTGGAGCAATCGCTCTGACAGGAATCATCCAGACCGTAGGTTTGGTTTTGCGACCCCTGCTACTGATCGTAGCAATGCTGATGCTTTGCCGCGAGATCAGATACAAGCAGTTCTTCGCATTTTTTCCAACCGCCCTTTGGAGTTCAGCTGGTGAATCAGCTTGGTTCGAAAGCAAAGACGGCGTTCGACGACGTAGCCAAGAAGGATGGAGGCAACTCTTACCGTTTCTCAGTCCGCCAGCATGGATTGGCTACACGGCTGTTTTCTTCGCCATTCCATCAGTCATATTCGGCCTCGGCAATGTTGACTGGACAGAAGGTGAAGGAATTAGTCGTTGGAACTACTGGGGCTACTGGGAAACCTTCGTCATCACATACAAATGGATTGGCCTTGCCATCCTTTTGATTGCGACTGTCGGTGGCACCTTCCTTACTGGCAAACTTGTCGTGAACAAACTTCGCAACAAGCCAGTTCCGCCAAAAGTTGCAATGGCGCAACAAAAGGCGGCGCACCAGTATCGCCTGGAACAGTTACGGCAGAGCACCGTAGAGATCACCAACGTCAAGGCAATTCCGCCTACGGCGCAAAGTGGCCTCTGGCTCACGCGATTCAAGCGCAAGCACTGCCGACCATACATAACCGAGTAGGAGTGGACAATGAGCACCGCCCGGGCACAGCAATGTGTCCCGGGCGGTGTCTCACCAAGATTAAATCCAAGCTAGTATATCTAGCTTTTTTGTTTGCCAAAATTTATGATACGTCTAATTGATCGCGCATTGCTCGACGCTTTACCTCTGCGCGAGGAGCGTCCTTGTGCGTTTTGTGCAATCCACCACCTGTTGTTTTGCGTTGCGCCAACTGTACACGAGACATCTTGAACAATGCAGACAACTTTTGATTTGCCCGATATTTACGATGTGCACGCTTTGATTTCTTGTTATTTGTCATACCTACCATCCATTATAACAACTGTTGTAGCGTATAATAAAGAGCATGAAGATAATTCTCGCCCAGGGCAATCCTGGCACTGAATATGAAAAAACACGACATAACGTCGGGTTTCTAGTATTAGACGCGTACGCGGGCAAGCATGAATTATCGTTTCTGACAAAAACTAAGTTCGATGCAGAGATAGCAGAGCAGGGTAACGGAGAGAACAAAGTACTGCTAGTAAAGCCAACAACGTACTACAATGAAACCGGCAAATCAGCTCGTGCACTCGCGGATTTTTACAAGGTAGAAGCAACGGACATTCTAGTGATTCACGATGACCTAGCGCTACCATTCGGTACGTTACGAACTCGCGAAAAGGGGAGTGATGCTGGCAATAATGGTATCAAGTCACTCAATGCGCATATCGGCGAAAATTACGCGCGCATACGAATCGGCACACACAACGAACTAGCAGACACAATTGGTCAGCACGATTTCGTTCTGTCCAAATTCACCGCTGATGAATCCGAAAAACTGACTAGTGATATCTTTTCAAAGACACATGAACTCATCGATAATTTCATCCAGAGCAATCATCAGAACACGAGCCACTCTTTGTAATATCTAGACGCCAAGTGCAGTAATTAACACACCGACCAGAATAACACCGACCAATAGTGCAAAGGCTTGGATCATGCCAATTCGATGCGGCTGCTCATGAATGTCGGGAATAATATCGCTCGCCGCAATGTAGACAAAAAATCCTGCTGTTGCCGCCAAAAATACCGCAATAGGTAACTGTTCACTCGTACCAAGTGAATATACAATAACTGCCATTACAATCGTTGCTACCGCCGTAGCAACATTTGCCAGGAGCACCGTACGATCACGCCAACCACGTGATAGCAACAGGGCAAAGGTACCGAGTTCTTTGGGGATTTCGTGTGCGCTAACTGCAACCGTTGTGATAATACCTAGTGCGGGATTAACCACAAATGCGGCGCCAATCGCAACGCCATCAATCGCATTGTGCATCAAATCACCGATAACAATTAATTTGCGCTGGCTGTCATGTTTGCGCTCGGCATCATGTTCGTGATGACGATGGAACCAACTAACGCTACGCTCGAATATAAAGAATGCTAAAAATCCGCCGAGCATCCATAGTAATAATTCTCTCGGATCACCTTGTTCAAATGCTTCGGGTAACAGATCCAAAAAAGCAGCTGCCAACAATGCACCAGCGCCAAACGGCATTGCCAAGAGTATTGCTTGTTCGCGTCGTTTTTTGGTCGTAAATATTAAAGCACCGCCCAGTAGGGAAATAGCGCTCCCCACGATAATTGCTATGATCATTATCAATAAATCCATGTAATTTCTTTCCTTTTTTCAATAGATGTTGTCTATAGCGTACACATACTAACATCTTATTGCAAATTTGTTGCAATAAGATGTTATACTGCAACGAGCATGGATAAATTACATCAGTTATTAGCACAGCGAGGATATCGCCTCACGACAGCAAGAAAAGAAGTATTTGAAATACTCAATACTACAGAGACACCTATAACAACAGCAAGTATTGGTACTCTGTCTAAGAATATCGATAGAGTAAGCGTCTACCGTACTATCAAGCTTTTTTCAGACCTGGAAATAATCAAATTAATTCCTGTCGGCTGGAAGCGACAATACGAGCTAACGAGCCCGTTCAAATCCCACCACCATCACATACTCTGCATAAAATGTAGAAAACTCACCGACATAAACTCGAACGACCTCGAACATTTTGTCACAAACCTCGCCAGCACTCGTCAATTCACTCTCATTGACCATATGTTCGAAATACGAGGAATATGTCAAAAATGCCAACAATAATACAATTAATGATTATTTTTACGCATGGAGTTTTTTTCTAAAATACTTGTTCCAACAGCGGTCATAATAAATACAAGACCCAGTGAACCAGTTACAACTTCTGGTAGCTCCAAATGATACAGCTTTGCCAACATAACAAGGCCAAGCGCCAATATTGCCCAATGCGCGCCATGTTCAAGATATCGATACTTCGCTAATGTTCCGGCTCGTAGTAAATAAATTGTCATCGAGCGCACCCATAGCGCACCCACCCCCAGACCCGCCACGATCAACAGTACGCTTGTTGTAATCGCAAAAGCACCAATGACACCATCAAAACTAAATGATGCGTCCAGGACCTCGAGATACATGAATGACGCAAATGCCGCCAAGCCGACTTGTTTAGTTGCACTTTTTCCTTTATTAACTGTTTTCTCAAAGAATACCGACAATGAATGTAGGCCAAATTGTAACAAAATACCCAGAGAACCAGAGAATAACACAATATTTTTGAGATCGGGATCAATCGTTAGATACATAAATCCAACAACAGCCGTCATGAACATCAACTTAATAAAACGTATTCTACCAGCTCGTGCCAGCTGTTTTTCAACAGGACGCAACCAATGCACTACCTTGTCATGATCCAAGAAGTAACTGATTCCGAGCATCAGAAGAAATGTACCGCCAAATGCTTCGATAACTGGCGCGGCATGATGTAGTTCCTCGCCATATCGATCGGGATTATTAAGAGCTAGGTTTACAACATCACCAAACGCCAATCCAGTTGCAAACTGCACCACAATAATCGGTAGTGCAAAGCGAACAACGAACACTGCAATAAAAATACCGACAGTTAGGAATAATTTAACCCAAAGATCTGACATCCGCGCTAATATACGACTATTAATAACTGCATTATCAAAACTAAACGTTACCTCAAGTATCGCCAGTACAATAAATAACCAAAGTGCACCAATCCCGCCGTAAGCCACAACAATTACGCCCAGTAATAGGGATAAGATACCTGACACGGCAAAGATACGGAGTGGGTGAGCTGGATGCATTACCACTATTGTACCGTATCTCTCGCAACTATCCCCATGAATAACTTCATGAAATTAGTTGGGAGAGAATGAGGAGAAAAGCGAATTCCTCAAGCTCCCGACGGGTCACTTGTTCGCGAGACGAGCCTGAAGTGAGTACACATGGACTGGATTACACCAGCCCACATAATCCCACGCGTGCTTGCCCTTGCTCTGCCCACTTTTCAGTAAGCCATGCGAGACTAATAAACCACGGATCTCAACCGCACGATGAACGATAGCCTTAGTGATTGCCGAATTAACAAACCACTTTGCGAAACGCTCAAACGGACGGAGGAGTAGGGCAAAAATCACTAAACAACTCGTCGTCATAGCGCCGAAAAGTAAGCTACCTTTCAGCCACCAACCCGACGCAACTGCCTGTCCGATCCAAAAACCAATGGTTGCGGTCGGAAGTAGCACAAGCAATGTCAAACGGGGATGCCGACCAAGCCAAGCTGCTGGATCGAGATCTGTCATTTTCTCCTCATTCTGTTCGACCCACAGGGGCCGTTTCTCAAGGTGCAATTGATTACCACAAAAGTAATCACAATACTAATTATAGCATTTTACATGCAAAAAGTCAATAATTCTTATGTTTCTCCCGCAGCTTTTGTGCTGAACGATTTTCAGCGCAAAAGTTGGGGGAGACAGAGGAGAACTCCGCTCCCTTGGACGATTGATCCTTGTGGCTGTAAAGCCCAGAATTCAGCTTCGCCAAATCTGTGGTCTTTCGACCTGGTCGCGGACGTTCTCTGTTGCCAGAGACCGCATGTACGGATCGCCCTCGGCTACCCACTGAAAGAACTGGTGGATACCGCCGAAAACAACGATCGGACCGACCACGACGGCCAATACGAACACAATGGTGAACATTTATTCTCCTCTGTCATTGACTACTGATTGAGTAGTCGATTGGAATGTACGATGACGTAACTTGATTGCCACGTTGTACATAGTATATCAGAGTATAATGGTTATGTCAACTCTATATTCGGAATAACAGGGGTATCTCAAATAAAAAATAAACCTCTAGTCGCCAGAGGCTTATTGCATGCGAGAATATACCATTACTCAAAAAACTAAAAAGGACCAGGTAAGGGTGGGCATCACCTGGCCCTATTTAGCCCTTCAACCCACCCTGAATCGGGGGAGATTCTTGAAAGAAATCTCGAAGCGTGACCCACCTCACAACATGGAGGTCCGCTGGTTAAAGGGGTTAGTAGCCATGCAATGCGGTCAAGCATAAATGCAAGTTCGAAAAAGTGGAGGGTAGTTACTTTTTAGAAACATTGCATAGCATCTAACATATAAATTAGTTAGAATAGGGGGTATAAGGTACGATTAGATGGTATAATATCCATCAACCAAGACCCATTTTATCACTGATTTGACATACTGTCAACACTTTTTGTAACAAATTGCAATGAAAATCAACTATATATCACCTCTAGATAATAATTTCACCCGGATTACAGGTAGTATTGCGCTTGTGCCAAAAAAGTTATACTACATAGGAAAGTTACCAGACAAGAGAATACCCACGGTTGCAATCGTTGGTAGTCGCAAACCAACCCGATACGGGACCGAGGTAACGATGCGTATTGCTGAAGATCTGGTACAAAGAGGTGTCATCATCGTCAGCGGCATGGCGCTAGGGGTTGATAGTATAGCCCATAGAGCCGTCCTCGATGTCGGCGGAACTACAATCGCCGTCCAGGGCAATGGACTTGCCGACCTATATCCCGCTACAAACCGACAACTAGGTCAGGATATCATCGAAAAGGGTGGGGCAATCGTCAGTGAATACGAGCCCGATATACCACCTATGAAGCATCGCTTTCTCGAGAGAAATCGCCTGATTAGTGCACTGTCGGATGCTGTTTTGGTCACCGAAGCGGCTGCACGCAGTGGATCGCTCAACACAGTGACGCATGCACTCGAACAAGGAAAAGAGGTGTTCGTCGTTCCCGGCAACATCACTAGTCCATTGTCGGCTGGATGCAATGCTTTGCTCAAACAAGGCGCCCATCCCGTCACGTGCGCCGAAGACATCCTCGAAATTATTGCTCCGCAATTGCTACAGCCCCAGACACAATTAGCATTAGGTAATAATCCATTGCAGACCAAGATTATCAAATTACTCACCGATGGAATCCGTGATGGCGACGAGCTACAACACCTATCCAAAGAAAACGCAACGGTTTTTGCCACCGAACTCACGATGATGGAAATCAACGGACTGATTCGTAACCTCGGTGCGAATCAATGGACACTACGCTAAATACGCTGGTATAATGCTTATATATGATGCGTGAAAAGGTAGGGGTAATCTTAGCTACCGCAACAATCTTATCGGGATGCGATACTGCTCTTGGTGCGCCAATAGAGCAACGAACGCCGACCATACAACTCGATCAACTTCCCGACGTATTACCTCCGGAAGTAACCAAACAAATCCCCAACGTCGCCGCTATTACGGGTGAAGTAAAAAGCTTCGACCCTAGCTACCAAACGATTATATCCACCACGCTATGTTCGGGCGTACGGATTGATGAATATGATTATCTTAGCGCCGGTCATTGCGTCAACCTCAATTCCTTGCCGCAAGATTTAACGCCCTATTGCAAGGATATTCGTGTAGATATGCCAATCGACCAGCAAGAGGGAATCACATTAAATGGCACACATGAAGCGGGATATGCTCCTGGCAGTATGACTGCGAGTACTCTCGATTTTTTCAAACAAGGTGATGTACTGTTAGTGGAGGTGAAGCCGAACAGCCAGCCATCCTATGACAACCCAACCCACTTTTCAGAAACATCAGACATCGAACAGGGGACACCCCTTTATTTCGTAAACTATCAGCCCACAGAAGACCGCCTATACCGTAACCCAAACAAAGACGCCCAAGTACCACCAGAACATCTGCCAGGACCGCACACTCCGGCAATCCTCGGCGGCATAGCGATTCGCAACGTCAACTCGGACACGATTGAAGTTATTAGCGCAGGAAAATCATATGGTGATCCCGTTGATACAGATATACGCTTCGGTGCTAGTGGTGGACCCGTCTACGACCAAAACGGCAACCTCGTTGCACGTATCGTTGCGGTTGCAAACGAAAAAATTAGCGTTGAAACATACGAGAACAATCATCATATTGATATCACCGATATGCCAGACGAAACAATGCTAAGGACTATATATATAAAAGAAAGTACGCCCAATCAGATAGACGAGCTGCAACAGATCAAACAATCTCTGCCTCGCTGTTAATATATTGACTTTTTATAAAATAAATGATATAATGCACCCATTACCCAACAGGGTTCATGTCTGTTGGGCAGTTGCTTGATAGACAGGTTTCGGACAAAGGAGTTCGTAATGGGAGTTTTCAGGATTGAGCATTCCGCCAGAATGCCACGCAGGACCACGCTGCTGATCGCAGCACCCCTGCTGGACATGGTGCCCCTGGGTGACATGTCGATACTGGACGAAGTCGCGGTGCGGATCAAAAATCTGGTCGTTGACGGCCAGCTTCCGCTCGAACACCCCGACTTCTACGATACGCCAACGATGTGGTGTCATGCAGGTGCGGGCAACAGTGTTTTCGAACGCAGTGTTCGATCAGTACTGGAGTCATTGGAATCCAACCACCTTTCAGCCGATGAGTTGAAGTCGCTGAAAACGATTCTCCAGACGTTGCCCACCTTGGCGTATCGATTCGATTTCGATACCGATCCACGTTTCGTCAATCGAGGGCTGAGCATGATCCATGACGGCCTGTTCGGTTCACTGATGGAGCTGGCATCACGTCGACGGTCAATGATCGGCAGAATCAGCGACATGTGTGGCGGACTCTGAAACAAACCGTACCAACTATCAAGCAAAGCCGCCCTTCGGGGCGGGTTTGGTCATTTTTTTGCGTTTATATTATTAACCGTGGCGATACGCGACTTGACACAACTTCCGATTTGCTTACAATAAGCCTTTGTGTTTTATTAAGATAAAGTCAGGAACCAAAAGCACTATGCCGAAAAACCTCGTAATCGTCGAGTCCCCAGCAAAAGCAAAAACTATCGAAAAATACCTCGGTAGTGATTTTCATGTGCTTTCATCGGTTGGCCACATCCGCAGCATCCCAAAGAAAACAACCGACGGTAAACCACCGGTTGACATCAAGGACGGCTTCAAAACTCAATACGAAATAGATCCCGACAAAAAGAAAATTATTGCTGAACTAAGAAAAGGCGTCAAAGCCACTAGTACTGTTTGGCTAGCGACCGACGAAGACCGCGAAGGAGAGGCAATTGCCTGGCATCTTTGTGAAGTCCTGAAACTCGATCCAAAAGTTACCAACCGTATCGTGTTTCATGAAATCACAAAGAGCGCTATCGAAGAAGCTGTCAAAAAACCTCGTATTATTGATATGCACACTGTACAAGCTCAACAGGCCCGACAGATCCTCGATCGTATCGTTGGCTTCGAATTAAGTCCTGTTGTCTGGCAAAAAGTCCCTGGCGGTAAGTCAGCCGGTCGCGTCCAATCACCAGCAGTTCGACTCTTGGTCGAACGCGAACGCGAGATTACAGCATTTGAAGGCTCATTCCAATTCAAGGTAACTGCCGTATTCACTCATGAAAAAGATGAAATAAAAGCTGATCTACCCCAAAGGTTTGATACCGAAAAGGAAGCACAAAAGTTCCTAGAAAGTCTTGCTGATGCAACATTTAATGTTACTAATGTGCAAACAAGTCCAGGCACACGTAACCCTAGCGCTCCATTCACAACGAGTACCTTGCAACAAGAAGCAAACTCACGCATGGGCTACAGCAGCAAGGGCACGATGTCCAGCGCGCAACGCCTCTATCAGGCCGGTAAAATTACCTATATGCGTACCGACAGCATGAGCTTGTCGGGCCAAGCAATTGCAAGTGCGAAGGACTACATCACCAATGCGTTTGGTGAAAAATATAGTCATGTTCGTAATTTCAAGACAAAATCCGCCAGCGCCCAAGAAGCCCACGAAGCCATTCGTCCGACCGACATGAAACTAGAAGTCGCCAGCAAAGATGATCATGATCAAAAATTATATGCATTAATCCGAAACCGCACACTCGCCAGTCAAATGACTCCAGCCCAACTAGAAAAAACTACTATCACTATCGCCGTCAGTTCATCCAAGCACGTTTTTGAAGCAAAGGGTGAAGTTGTGCTATTTGATGGTTTCCTAAAAGTGTACGGCACAAACAAAAAGACCGATACGCTATTACCGAAACTGGCGGCAAACGATATGCTCAACCTCAATGAAGCGATTGCTAAACAAACCTTCGCCAAACCACCCGCTCGCTATACCGAAGGTAGCCTCGTCAAAAAACTCGAAGAACTCGGCATTGGCCGACCATCAACCTACGCAACAATTATCGACACCGTCCAGACACGCGGCTATGTCGTAAGAGGTGAGGGTGAAGGAACGGATCGCGATACTATTGTCCTGAGCCTCAAAAAACACAATGTTGAACGTGAAGTTATCCAAGAAAAAACAGGGGCAGACAAAGGTAAGCTTGTTCCAACACCAGCCGGTGAATTAATTGCCGATTTCCTAGGCAAGCATTTCAAGCAGATCATTGATTACGACTTTACCGCAGCTGTCGAGAAAAAGTTCGACCACATCGCCGATAACAAATTGAAGCGAAACGACATGCTGGATGAATTTTATGGACCGTTTCACAAACTCATCGAAGCATCAGGCAGTATCGACCGCAGCAAAGTAGGGCAGTCGCGTAGCATCGGTACCGATCCCAAATCAGGCAAAATTATCACAGCACGCTTCGGACGATATGGCCCCATGCTACAACTGGGTGATACCGATAGCGAAGAAAAGCCTCAATTTGCGCCAATGCCAAAAGGTGCAAAAATTGAATCCGTTACACTCGAGGAAGCGTTGACTGCATTTGAATTACCGCGCGTTGTCGGTCTAACTGATGACGGCCAAGAAATCAAAGCCAATGTCGGTCGTTTTGGACCATACATCCAAATCGGCAAGCTATACGTCAACATCAAAGACGAAGACCCACGCACAATCACACACCAAAAATCCCTCGAACTCTACGCCGAAAAGCTCAAAACTGAAGCCGAAAAAAATATTGCCGACTTTGGCGACGGCGTCAAGGTATTAAATGGTCGTTTCGGACCATACATCACTGATGGCAAAAAGAATGCAAAAATCCCCAAAGATACAGATCCGAAAACCATCACCCACGAACAAGCCAAGAAAATGATCAAGGAAGCACCAGTTGGCAAAAAACGTTTCACGAAGCGTAAAAAATAAAAAGCCTATTTTATACATTGACTTTATTGAAATTAAGACTAGAATTACTTTACTAGTCTCCATCTGAGAGACTCGAACATTCCCTGAGGGGAGGTGAAAAATATGAAGGTTGTCGGATCGGTATTCGGTGTCCTCGGTGTCCTGCTGTTCGTAGCAGCTGTCGTCGTCGGCGCTCCGGTCGCTGCGTCGGCCCTGGCCTTGAGCTTCTCGGCCGTATGGTCGTGGGCGACAGTGCAGGCATTCGTCGGTGGCGTCCTCGGCGTCGCACTGGCACGGTGGGGATTCGATCAGTAATGATCGATAATCTGCCGCAATCGACCGTCGTAAGTCAGCATTACTGATACTACGATCGTCCTACTTCACTCATAATTACATACCGCCCACAGAGCAACCGCCTCGAGACCCACCTTCACGGTAAGGTCTCGAGGCGGTCTTAAATTCAAACTCAGCATATGTACCATTTTCATCTGTTACAACGCTTATGTTTAATAATCTATAAAATAATAAGCAAAATATAAAAAGTCCGAAAACATTGTTTACGAGATAGGTCTATTTCATGCTATAATCTATAAAAGTACAGAAAGTGTTTGACATTATAAAAAATATGTTTTATAATGAATAAGAGATTTAGAAATAATCCTAATACAACTGAGGTGAGGCAGAGAGGAAACAACCAAATGAGCCAAGCTCCAACAAAAACTACCGATGAACCGACAATAGTCGACATTGATAGTACAATTGAAGCGATTCTTGACGCCGTCGAACAAGAGCGAGAACGAGAAATCATTACTCGTCGTTTTGGTTTGTATGACCGCAAAGAGACTCTAGAACAAATCGGTGAGCTACTTGGTATCACGAGAGAGCGTGTTCGCCAACTTGAAAAAGCAATCCTTATTCGCCTAAAGATCGCTAGTAGCGATGGTAAAATTCCCGCCGTTCAATCTGTTGAAAAAGCTCTCGTTCGCGAATTAAGCGAAATGGGGCGTCTCGCAACAGTTGCAGATTTGACCAATGCATTACTAGCCGACAAGGCAACACCGCTCACACGTTCACGTGTCGCTTTCGCAGCAACACTCGCACCACGCCTCGCAGTTGTAAATGAAAACGATCATTACAAAAATGCCGTTGCTATCGCGGAGTATGGTGATGAAAAGAAAATCACAAAGCAAGTAGACGAAGTTGTTGCAGGTATTAAAAAGCATGGTGAGCCATTGACTATCGAGCAACTTCATGACCAGCTAAACCATGAACATCCATCACATGTACGGGCATTAGCTACTGTTAGCAAGCACCTGTCAAACCTCAAAGACCTTTGGGGACTCAACAAATGGCCAACAGTCAATCCAAAAAACATCCGTGACAAAATCTATGTCATCCTCCTTGAAAAAGGATCTTCGATGCACTTTTCTGAAATTGCTGATTCTATCAAAGATAGTAGCTTTAGCCGCAAGAACGTTACAACACAAGCAATCCATAACGAGTTGATCAAAGATAAACGATTCGTGCTCATTGGTCGCGGTATCTATGCACTCGACAGCTGGGGTTATTCAAAGGGTACGGTCGCTGACACAATTTCAAAGATTCTCAAAAAGAGTGGTGAGCCCCTTCACCGTGATGAGATCGTCAAACGCGTACTCAAAAGTCGCCAAGTCAAAGAAACCACTATTCTATTGAATCTGCAAAGCAAGCCACAGTTCAAGCGTGTCGCCAAAGCGACATATACTCTTGCCGAAGAAAAATAGCCTTCAACTCTCATGCATTAGTCGTGATAGCTTGTCAACAGGGGCGATTGATGGGACAATGTACTTATGGAAATAATCGCCTGGATTATCAATTTAGCACTACAATGGTACGTCTGGCTACCGGTCGTGTTGATTTTGGGATACCTAACATGGCGCAATTACCAACGCGTTGATGCTATTCGAGCGACCGAAAGCACCCTGTTAATCCTCGAAATCCCAAAGGCAAACGACAAAAAAGAACTCGCTGCCGAACAATTATTCGCTAGTTTGCATGGAATCCTACGTGATCGTGACGAACTCAAGCAATCTGGTGGAATTCAAGAACACCTCAGTTTTGAAATAGCATCTGTCAGCGGACAGATTCGTTTTTATGTTTGGGTACCGACCGCTCTTCGTAGTTTCGTTGAGGGGCAGATCTATTCACAATATCCAACTGTGCAAATTCACGAAGCCGAAGAAGACTACGTCTCGCATGAACGCCAACACAGCGTTATTTACTCTGGCGAAATCACCTTAACCGATAGCGAATTTTTACCCATAAAGACATTCCAAAGCTTTGAGGTCGACCCGCTCGCTGGTATCACAGGCACATTGGCAAAACTCGAAACAACGGGAGAGGAACTGTGGATCCAAGTACTCACGCGACCTATTGCTGACGAGTGGCATAAAGCCTCTGATAGCTGGATAAAAACAGTCAAAAACGGAGGTAGTCCCTTCGCATTTCTTTCTGATGGTCAAGGATTCGACGCCAAATGGCTACTAGGCCTACTTGAAGCTCTCTGGCGACCACCCGAGCAGGGTGTAGGTGGTAGCGGCGGTTCCTCAAAACCCGAAGTTTCAGAACGCAACAAAACTCGCATCTCCGAGGCAGAGACCAAGGCGACCAAACTTGGCTACCGCGTAAAGATTCGCGTTGCTTATCTGGGCGAGAGTCAAACAAATGCCAAACTACAAATGCAAGCACTTGTCGGAACATTTAAACAATACAACAGCACCAATTTGAACGGATTCAAAGTAACCGGCACAAGTTTTCGCAAAGAAGACCTCGAAAAATACCGCTCCCGTTTGTTCGCGGACAAGGGGTATATCCTCAATATCGAAGAAGTTGCCAGTGTCTTTCACTTGCCGCACACAAACGTTGAAACACCAAATATTGTTTGGGCATCATCAAAGACAGCCGAACCGCCGTCGAAACTGCCGATTATCACCGGCGATGATGCGATCGATGAAAATATCAGTGCTTTCGGTCTAACGAACTTTCGTGGCATAAATCATCAATTCGGTATGTTGCGTAGTGACCGTTCACGTCATGTCTACATCATTGGTCAAACTGGAGCGGGTAAGTCAGGTACGCTCGAGCTCTTTGCATTATCCGACATATATCATAACCATGGATACGCTATCATTGATCCACATGGCGATTTTGCTATTAATAACATGCGTTTTATCCCAGCCGACAGACTAAAAGACGTCGTGTACTTCAACCCTGCCGATACAGCTTATCCACTAGGCTTTAATCCGTTAGAAATCATCGATCCCAACATGAAATCAAACATCAGCTCGGAAGTCATTGGCGTGCTAGAGCGTATGTTTAGCAATAGCTGGGGACCTCGACTAGAATACATTTTGCGTTATACGATTCTGGCACTCCTGGATCGACCAAACGCCACAATGCTCGATATTACACGAATGCTCACCGACAAGAAATTCCGCAAGGAAACTCTATCCTACAGCCAAGACACTGTTGTTTTGCAATTTTGGAACGTCGAATTCAGTAGTTGGACCGAAAAGTTTCAGGCGGAAGCAATCGCACCAATCCTAAACAAGGTAGGTGCATTTACCGCCAATCCAATTATTCGTAACATTGTCGGTCAACCCAAATCCACATTTAATATCCGCGAGATGATGGACGAGGGCAAGATACTGATAGTCAACCTATCGAAAGGACTACTGGGCGAAGATAACTCGAGCGTACTAGGTGCATTTTTGGTAACAAAAATTCAGTTGGCCGCCATGAGCCGTAGTGATATTCCTAGAATTGAAGATCGACGGCCATTCTATTTATATGTAGACGAGTTCCAAAACTTTGCGACGGATTCATTTGCTACTATCTTGTCCGAGGCGCGTAAATACGGCCTAAACCTGACGGTTGCCAATCAATACATTTCACAAATGTCCGACACGGTTCGTGGGGCGGTATTTGGCAACGTCGGCACAATGATTAGCTTTCGTGTTTCTGCGGATGATGCGCCAATTCTCAGTAAACAATTCGAACCTCAATTTGAGCCAACCGATCTATTGCAAATGGCTAATCGAAACTTTGTCATTAATATGGTAATCAATGGAGAAAAGGCGCCAGCATTTAGTGCACGAACGCTACAGCTACCACCAATACAATCAGATAATACGGCGTTCATTGTCGAGAACACCCGGACTAATTACAGCCGTACTCGCGAGGATATCGAGAGATTTATTAATGAATCAATCCAGCCACCAGACTACTTGATGCGAAAGGGGCCAGGAAACCCTAGAGTCAAGCAATCCCAGCCACCTGAACAACAGGGGCCTACCCCCGTTGTCACCCCTGTCAGCGAAAATCCTCAGCCCCAACAGCCCAATAGGCCAAAATTCGTTATCGAAACGCCACAGGGTGAAGCTGCCGTACAGACAGCAAACAAACCTACGCCCGTCAAAGAAACGCCTAGAGTAGAGAAGCCTGTGAAGCCTGCCGAAAAATCTGAAACAAAAGAGGTGAGTGCTGACGATCATAAAGATAAAGAAGCGGACACGCCCGCAAAGAGAAAACGATCCCGAAGCCGTCGTCGCAAAAAAGATGATTCCGAAGATAATACAAACAACGAAAACAAGCCTGAAGAAAAAAAGAATGGTGAACCGCCTAAAAGTATAGTGCAGCCCAAACCGAAGGCAGCGCCTAAACAATCCGAAAAGACAGAGCATGTTAATGACCTCCTGAAGGTTAAGCATCACATATCAGAACAACCGGTGCCTCAACCACCTCAGCAACCCAAAGTTCAGCAACCAACCCCACCACCAAAGCCACGCCAAGACAACGACGATATGGGCCTCCTGCGAGTGCGCTAGCGCTAGCGTTATGATATAGTGGAGCTATGTTTAACTTCTTTGCACAGATTGACCCAGCAGCCCTCCAGGAGCAGATAACTGAAGCGAATAATCAGCAGGCGCAATTGCTCGAACTTGCCCAGACGATGCAGGAGTTCCTGAAGGCGTATCTTCCATTCCTGATTGCAGGGGCAGCCGTATTTGCACTATTCTTTTTGATACATGCAGTCAACAAAATGCGAGTGGATCGTGCAATTCTTCGCATCGATAAAAACCTCGAAAAACTCCTCGAAAAACATACCAGCGCACCCGCGCATGAATCAAAATCATATGCGAACACGTACGAACCGAAACCGCCTCCAAATGACACTTCGAAACCATCAGCAGAGCAGACATAATCAGGTTCGATATTTACGCTATTTCACTCTGATCAATAATACGCTCGACATCACCAATCGCATCACGAGTACCAGTCAGGTGTGTGTATTGTTGAGTTACTGTGGCGTAATCAGCGATCTCATCAACCGCACGGCGAATGTCATCCATACGAATAGTGTCGAGCTTGCGCATGACTTTGCGGACGTCTGTCGGTTCGCGATAGGATTGAAGTTTGTTGACATGAGAGTCAACTCGGTCTTCAGTAGAAAGCAACTGTCTGGCAAAAGCATGCTTGAACTGAGCTAGTTTACCTTGTAACTCACTATCCCCAAAATCAGCTCCGCGCTTGCTATATATTTCATCAAATATGGTCGTCGCCGTAGCGATGTTTTCTTTGTCAGTCGTCACTCCGCCGGATAGAGCCCAGGCGTCGGGGTGATTGAATGTCATGGCATAGATTGAACCATCGTACGATATACCTTTGTCATACCGCATTCGCTCAAAGCAAGATAGCGCCAACGAGCCTAGCGCCACGCCAAACTCAAGCCGTCGTTCATTAAACGTATCTCGAAACTCGGATGACATAGGATAACCTACAGACATGCGCACATTGTTAGAGTCCTCACGTACGAGACCGGTACGATGATGTTCGCCCCACGCAACAGCAGGCGGAGTGTTCGCGTGCTGAGTAGTGTCTTGGTCCGCCTCAAAGTACCTACTAGCAAGCTGTGCAACTTCGTCGAGCTTTGCCTTGCCACTGACAATCAGCGCCATCTGGCCCAACTTGTAGTATTTGTCGTGGAGATCTTTGAGCGTATCAGTATCAAAGAAAATCTTGTCATGAAACCCTCCAACACTCCGACCATACGGCGCACCGTACATGGCATCCATGCTGGTAATTGTATGCATACGATCAATGCTATCGAGATTCGTTGTCATCTCTCGACGCACCGCCTTCAATTCATGTTCCACACTTTCCTCGGGGAAATGCGTGTGTTGCAAAATCTGACTCAAATAATGCATATTAGGCTCCAACTCCAAGCCATTCGCATAGTAGATGGTACGCGTGTAGTATGTATTGGCGTTCGTCATCATGCCTTTCGCTGTGGCATAGCGTCGCAGAGCCGTACGATTATCAAAATCATCGGTCTCTAGGTGTACACAATGCTCGAACACATGTGCCACACCCTCGTGACCAGGCTGTTCGTTGACACTCCCATAAGGGACAAAGACCGACACGTCATTGTTGCGAGCACCAGGTATGCGATCGTTATATACAGTTAATCCGTTGTCGAGTATTGCCTTTTCGAGTGCCATATTTCCTCCAGAGTAGGTTAGTGGTCCTCATTATACACCACCGACCCAAAGGGGTGGGGATTAAACCGTATTATTATTAGTAATATTTACATAATGGATATTCTGTCAGACGGTGCGATCTATTCAGTATTCCATGCAACAACGACCTGTCTCACGTGCAAAGATATCAACACCGATCATGAACGCAAGATACTGAATCAGCTCGATCTCGAGGATATATATTTAAATCCATCAAACAGTGCAATATTAGTCGCCGGCTTTCAAATGGCTATAACCAAGGGACTGCTTACCAACAATCAAATCTCTGTTGCTATAATAAACTCATGAGTAAAAAACAACTGTGCCCACAATCAAAAAAAAGTAACAAACACCCGTAAAACTCTATAGAACAAAAATAGAACACTTGTTCAATCAATCCAGAAGATATTTACAGGGGTGTGACCCCTGTAAGATTTTGTTCTAAATGGGCATATTACCCCTGTCGACCCCTGTAATGAGAAATCCACATAAAAACCGTAGAAAATAGTATGTAACGTACGTATCGACCAAGCAAAGAAGAAAAGTGGAGCAATAAATAGGGCAACACAAAAAAAGTGGGCGAACCGAGCAGGAATCCGGCGGATCAACATGCATACACATTCATATCAGACATAGTGACTTTGGGTCGCACAATATATCTTTTACGACATTACATATGTAAACATAAGTTGATTCAGTATACGTCTTCTCCAGGTACAAATAGGGGGGTTGGTCTTGTACGCGCCGTGTAGCGTAGGTTTATGTTTGCACTTTCGTACATGCACACCGCACTGTTACTATACACATTACCATACGCATTACTCATACCTATATGGTACCCAATTATCATTTACCACAACACCCCGCATATGTGTCGCATTTGACTTTTCTGAGAAAATTATGTGTTCTATATGTTTTCCACAGCTAGTGCACTAAATTTTTCACGCACGCCTGTCTCCTATTTTTCACGCGCCTCCCCTACTTTTCTGAGAACATTTGACATTTTGCAAAAAGTATATGTTTATATAGTTTTTTTGAATATTGTAAATATATGAAAATAGAACAAAAATAGAACACCGTCGAGGGAGTGAGGAGGGTATTGCTACTATAATTTATAGTACGATCGCCCCGACACGCGAACATCGATATACTTGGGTACTATGTTCTTTCGACTCAGGTAATCTACAGTCTTTTTCATATCCTCTATCTGCTCCCCTACTGGGCGATCTAATGACAACTTGATTGGATACGGATGCTTGGTTATACGTAGCTGTATTTGTCGGGTCATGTTCTTTGGGATAAGTGCTTGCTTGACCGTGATATCAAAGGTTCGAGCCGTATCGACAGCCAATCCGACAAACCGCAAAAATTTACTGCTCGCAATCACCGTACCGGCAATCTGTGGCACACCGCTGTCATCGACAATATTGACCTTTGGTTCATCAAAATAATTGACCCGAAAAGGTATACCATTCTTGTCGACATAGTAGCGATCGGATCCAATTAACCAACTCGCAACTGGTTTACGAAACGTCAACTCGAACTTAGTCGAAGCAAAGCCTCCGGGTCCATATGAGGATACTTCGTCAACCTCGCCTACAACCTGCCTCAGATACTCAGACAGTTGTTCCTTATTGGTTAGCGTGCGTAACCTCTCTTGCGGGCGCGATCCAAGATAGTCGGAAATAGCACTGGTGTACCTCTCGGTTTTCAAAAGAGAGCTATCGACATTCGCGGATGACACTTGAACGCGTGCTGAAAACTCATAAATAAACCAAGTCAAGGACGCAGCAACCAGGACAAAACTTACGAATAAACCCGCCAGATATCGTCGGTGTGCCGCCAAATGATGGCTATGCGCCCGTGGAGATTTCAGGCTGGCACCTAGCTCGCTGGCGCTACTAATGATCGGGGACACACTACCAACTAGCGTCCGATTACGTCGAAATAACGCACGACCTTTCTCCTCTTGCTGACGCCGCTCCGTTACCGCATCATCCCTTTGCCGACGGCGTGGAATTGCATTGTCACGTTTTTTACGAGCCCACTTCACGCTTAGGCTCGCTTTTTAGCATTCAAAATTATCGAGGCCATATCGCGAGCGGCGTTTGGTTTTGCATGCTTATGGAGATTCTGGCCCAACGTTTTTCGCAATGGCCCGTCCTTTAGGACTTTGACAACGGCATCTACAAGAGAGGTATCGTCTTGCTCGGTAAATTTATCCTCATCAAGCGATAATACAGCGTGCGAATCGATATACGGCTGAACATGTTTAACTTGCCAAACTAATCGCTTATTTGGCACGACAATCGTTGGACGAGCGACAGCTGCTAATTCCAATAATGACGTTGCGCCCGCACGCGACACAACAACATCAGCCGCACCCAAAATATCTGGAAGCCCATTATATACAAAATCAGTTAGAACGAATCGCGTGTCATCCTGTGGCGTAATACTGCGTAGCTCATCATATTGCGCAGAACCAGATAGCAACATTACATTCGTATGCTTTAACAATTCGTCCAAGTGAAGTGCAACTGCATTATTAATCGGACGCGCACCTTGACCGCCACCCGTTATAACAACTAGCGAGCGCTTTGAGTCAAAGCCTAACTCTGCCTTGACCTGGGTGCGCCTTTTATCGCTCAACACTTCATATGCAGAATCTATAGGAGTACCAACGTACTCTGTTTTTTCGGCCGGATAATCATAGTAATCGAGCGGCATACCTGTGGCGATCCTGTTAGCAAACGGGGCTAGCAGACGGTTCGTCAGACCAGGATGTGCATCGCTATCATGAACAACAACAGGAATACGTAGTAGCCACGCCGCAATACCTACAGGCAAGCAAACATAGCCACCTTTTGCGAACACGACATCGGGCCGCCACAAAATCATCCTCACGAAACTTTGCCCTATTCCAAAGGCGACCATAAATGCATCCAGGATATTCGGAAATATAATCGATGGAGTCGTTAGATGTTGTAATTTTGACAAATGATGATAGCGCCGAAACTTACCTGCAACAATCGTTTGCGTTTGTACGGAACGATCGTACTGGGCGATAATTGAACGGGCTTCACTAATAAAACGACGATCGCACCAAAAACGTACGCGCGCCCTAGGGAACTCTTTATGTATTTCACGTAGTACGGCGACGACCGGTGTTACGTGCCCCCCGGACCCCCCTCCCACGCTGAGAATCTTTATATTCATCACTCTTTAGTTTACTACCAAAAACGGTATAGCGCGATAGCTGAAACGCCAGACCTAGCGCAGCTGCAATAAATACCATGCTCGTACCGCCAAAACTAAGGAGCGGTAACGTAATACCGGTTAGTGGCAATAAACCCACCATCGCACTAACATTTAGTATCACGTGTGCTGCCAGCCAGCCAAATACACCAATAACCACCAACCGTAGACGAACATTCGGCATATGGTCAGCCACCTTGAGTAAGCGCATCAATAGTGCAGTAAATAACGATAGTATAGCAACGAGCCCCACGAAGCCAAACGTCTCACCCATGATCGCAAATACCGAGTCATTAATCGCTTCCGGCAGGTATCCAGTCGCCTGCACACTATTCCCTATTCCCACGCCAGCCAAGCCACCCGTACCGATAGCAATCTTTGCATGTGTAATATGGTATGCTCCCGCATCATCTAGCGTTGATGCATCACCAGACAGAAACGTTGTGACACGATCGATCCTATGTGGCGCAATCAAAATAAACAAGATCCCAGCAGCTACTAGAATACCCGCGATCAATAATCCCCATCTATATTTTAATCCGGCCATATACAGCATGACTGAGAGAAACGCCATCAGAGACACGCCTGTTCCCATGTCCTTTTGAATGACAATAACAAACAGCATAGCCAATCCCGCAACAACACCCAGTGGAATCAGTGTCTGAGATTTGTCATTGATTAGTCCCTGCTTGGCCCGCATGCCCAGAAAACTCGCAGCAAAAATCAAGACGCCAAACTTTAAAAACTCGGCAGGCTGCAGGCTACCAAATGGGCCAAGATCAAACCACCTACACGCACCCAATGAACACTGCGTAATAGCATCAACGTGCAAAATATTACCAAAAAATAACAAGGCAACACATGCAATAAAACCCGCGACCAAAATTTTGCCAGCATTGTTTAGTAATAATCTATACGGAACAAATGATGCGACAACAAAGGCAACCAGCGCCAAAAACAAACTCATTGTCTGTTTGATAAAGAAATATGTTGAACCATAAAAATCGGTATCGTATGCATTATTCAATACATTCGCCCTCTGCGGTCCGATTGCATACATTACAACAAGGCCCAAGAGCATCAATAAGCCCATGTACAATGCAATTTGATAATCTGGTCGATGTCGTCGACCGACGGCGTCGTCAGAGCGCTCTGCTAGACGCTGAGAACGGGTCACAAAATGTGACCCCCCGTCAATGCAAGAAGAATACCGGTAAATGCCGCACCGGCACCAAGTACCCAGAATCGCATTGTAACTTTTGTCTCGGGCCAACCAACAGCCTCTAGGTGATGGTGAATCGGTGCCGAAAGAAATATCCTTCGGTGGAAATATTTCTTGCTCAAAATCTGTAGCGAGCTAGAACCGGCCTCGATAACAAATACGATTCCGATAACTGGCAGTAGAAAGAAGGTATTGGTCATCATCGCAACGACGCCCAAGCTCGTACCTAATGCGAAACTACCAACATCGCCCATAAAGAATCTAGCAGGATAAATATTGAACCACAGATACGCTAGTAATGCACCTAGAACCGTAAAGCAAAAACCAGCTAACAATTCATGTCCCTGCAATGTCGCAATAACACCAAACGCACCGTAGGCAATCGCAGATAAACCGCCAGCCAAGCCATCCAAGCCATCGCTTATATTAACTGCGTTACCCATAGCAACAACAGCAAAGGCAAATAACGGTATCATCCACCACCCTATTACCCAATCACCCAAAAATGGTAAGTGAACCGCATCGTAACCGAGTTTTACAGCAAAGTACCAGCCTAGCCCCGCCCCAAGTACCGTGATAGCCATAAACTTCACGCTTGTACGAAGACCGGCAGCTCCCCCGCCCCTACCCCGTACATTTATAATATCGTCTATTAGACCGACGAATCCACCACCGATGAGCGCAGCAAGTGGTAGCCATGTTTCAGCTCTGTCCATATTGAATGCTAGTGTCACACTCGCAACAGAAATCACCGTAATCATACCTGCCATTGTTGGAATATTACGCTCAAATTTTTCCTTATGAAGTTTCAAGAAAACTTTTAGCTTTTCACCATTTGTACTAGTTGTACGCTGGCGCTTCCAAAACTTATAACGATACGCGAAATATGTGTAGATAGGTGTCAGTAACATACCTAAAACAAATGCCGCAGCGCTTAGTAAAAGTATCATCGTGAGATCATCTGCCAATAGAGCTACAGTTGGTGTACTTGTCATGCATTTAGCCTTTCGGTTGCAACTTTAAATAATCTATTAACCAGTTCGATATATCGGTAAAGATTGGCAATGCGTGCAGATTTCCCTGCAAATTTTGCCCCTTACCCGAAGCCTCTACCATTATGACATACCTTGGCTTGGAATTACCTCCATATCCCAAGTATGTCGCAATAGTCTCATCATCAATATATTTTCCGTTCCTAATAGTCTGCGAAGTACCCGTCTTGCCACCAATATCATATCCAGGCGTATCATAATCAGCATAAAACGCCTGACGTGCTTTGCGAATCATTGTATGAATTGTTTTCGAAGTTTCTGGTTGGATAGTATTAGGATACACTCGCTTCTGCTCGGCCTCTACGAACTCACCGCTGTCGGATACATTGCCCGCAATAATCGTTGGCTGATAATACGTACCTCCATTGACCAGCGAGCAAAAAGCCGAGGCAACCTGAAGCATCGTTAAATCCATACCCTGGCCAAACGTCATATTAGAATACCTTACTGCATTTCCCTCAACCTCAGTCGGTGGAATAATAGTCCCCCGCTGCTCACCTGCCAATTCAATGCCCGTCAACTGACCAAACCGAAAACGATCATGGAAATAGTTATACATAGTATCGCGTGCGCCTCTGGTAATTCGGTTACCATCTCCCAGTCTCTGCGCTACGGTTACCATGCCGGTATTGAGCGAATAATTCAACGCGTGCTGCATTGTTATCACACCCGTCTCGCCCTTAAATGCATTCACAATTGTTCTATCCGCGACCTTTATGTAATCGAGGTTGTTATATGTTGATGTTGGCTTGATGACACCTTTGTCGATTCCAGTAGCAATTGTAAATGTTTTTATATCAGAGCCCGGTTCATAAGGGCTATTAATGACGTTATTGTTGAATACGGCCGCGTCTTTTACCTTGGTAAAATCCTTTGGGTTATATGTTGGAACATTTGCCATCGCCATAATATCACCGTTCTGAGGATCCATGATAATAACACTTCCGTTCTGTGCTCCTAGCTTTTTCAAACCTGAAGCAAGTGCCTTTTCGGCATACGCTTGAACATTGCGATCAATTGTTAGCACAATATTATCACCATTTTTTGCCGGCTTGTTTACATTCTTGTCACCGATTGTCAAAGGTACGCCACTAACATCCGTCACGGACTCCAATAGCCCATCATGCCCAACCAGCCGCTCGTTGAGCGCCTCCTCTACTCCATACTGTCCCGTTCCCCCATCGTTTACAAAACCAAGAGTTTGCGCAGCCAGGCCACCTTCTGGATAGATACGTTGTGCTACTTCCTGAAAGCCTATTCCCAATAAGCTCTCTTTCTTGATCAACTCTGCCTGTTTTCTTGTCAATTTTGTACCAAGTATTTGATAGCGTGTATCCTTACGTGCCAATAAATCTTCTGTTTTCGGTCTCAAATTCCCGCCAGCAACTTCTCGAATCACCTTCAAGGCTTTAGTGGAATCAGTCACCATTACAGGATCAGCAAACAGGGTGTACACTGTTTGGTTCATGACTAGGGGAACCAAGTTACCACTATCATAGGCGTATATTTCACCTCGTTTTGCAGGAATGATCAGAGGTCTAATTTGTTCGGCCTCTGCCTGACGAACATATTCATCGTGCTGTATGATCTGCAAATAGAATAACCTAGCGATAAATATCGCAATTACCAACAGAAGAAGTCCGGCAAGTATGCGCGAGCGACTACCTTTTTGAAGCGACAGCTCCATTAATGCCCTATCTTACGTATGCGGTTGATACCGGCTTTGTCGTTACTTTCGCAACGTCGCTACTACGAACGGTATCCAAGGCCGTCAAGCGTGCGTTTTCAATCTCTAAATCAGTCTTTTTTGTCTCAAGTGCGGCAATTTGATTGTCAATTTTTTGAGCTTCATAATCATATGCAGTGGCGCGTGTTGCTTGCGTGAGATAGACGAGTCCCAATACGGTAACCATCAGGGCTACTAATACGGTGTGAGTTACTGGACCAAGTTTGACATTCGAGACAAATGAAACGGTATTCTGATTTCTATTCCAGGCGGACTGGCGGCGGCTGTAGAACTGTTGTGCGGTGTGATATGACATGTGGTGGGTCTCTTTTATGTTTGTTTTACTTGCTTACGTAGCAGATTCAGTATCTATGCATCGGCTACGCAAGCCGACGAGCGTTCCTCGTGGAACAACTCGTCCTCTTGCGCTAGGCTTTCTAGTGCTTGACGCGTACGGTGACTTTTGTGTCAACCGACTCGTTCCTTACTGGTATATGGATAGGCATGTGGTGATGCCTCCCTCCTGTTTATTTTAAATTTTCACTGCGGCGCGCAATTTTGCACTGCGTGCACGCGGGTTGTGAACATCATATATTGCTCCATCGATCGGCTTTTTGGTTAGGATTCGTAGCTCTGCCTCATATCCCGAATTGGCTTGTTCAGTAAAATACTGCTTTACAAGGCGATCTTCGAGACTGTGAAAACTAATAACCCCCAACCTACCCCCATCTTTTAAGAGGCGTGGCAGTAACGGTAACACTTGCTCGATCTGTTCGAGCTCACGATTTACCGCAATACGGAGCGCTTGAAAGGTGCGAGTTGCTGGATGAGTTTTCTTCCAGCCACTATGGACAGTTTGCTTGATCAGTTCTGCGAGTTCATCAGTTGTATTGAGCGGTCTAGATCTGACAATTGCATCTGCTATGCGTTTTGCTTTGCCAGCTGGCTCTTCGCCATAGTCACGGATTATGCGCGTAATGTCTCGTACCGACGCGGTATTGACTAACTTTTTTGCCGTCAATTCCTGGCGCCGATCCATACGCATATCTAGTGGACCGCCGTTTTTAAATGAAAACCCTCGTTCGCCCTGATCGAGCTGTGGTGATGACACCCCCAAGTCAATTAAGACGATATCAAATTGTTTGCCCTGTTCTATTAATGCCTTGGTGGCACTGACAAAATCAGTATGCATCAAATTGACGCCATTTTCAGAAAACCGAGACAATTTACCAATGGCATAATCGTCGCGATCAACTAATGTAGCACTCGTCTGCGCGTCTGTTTTTTCCAGAAAAGCTGCTGCATGCCCGCCATAACCAGCAGTCAAGTCGAGATAACTCTCGCCCTTTTGCGGATCTAGCAAATCAAGCGTCGCCCCTAGTAATACAGGTTCGTGCAAATCATGTGGTGGATGTGCTTTAATACTCATACCTCTATTCTACAACAGAGGATTCGAGATCACCCAACCGATAACAGCGCTTTTTGTTTTTGAACATGTTTGTTTTTGTATAAGTTATCGATACCGATGCGTCACTATGTAACTCATATATGGTATCAATTGAGAGACTTATGTGTTGTGAGGTGGAGTTTTTTTTGGGAGGTGTGTTTTGAGGAAGGTGCTGTGGATCTTTTTTCACTAATGTGGTTCCCACGGTTTTCCACGCACTGTTACCAGATGGTTAATCTCGAGAGTTTCAAATTGTCAAAGAACTGGCCAAAAACCGTTCTTAGTCCGCAATATCAGGTTGCATGATACGCCAGTAGCTACCAGCGCGAACCGCCACGATATCGCGTTTAATCCCAGCAAAATCAAGCAAATGCTTTTCGATCGAGACCCTGCCCTGCTTGATATCAAGCGAAGCACTGGTCTTGCCGCGACGAAATCTGACATTTACATCAGCAATCCGTTCATCGAGAACATTACCTGTTAGCTCTGGTTCGACATCATTGTCCCACGTTGATTGTGGGTACATATGAAGATACGGACCAAACCCGCGAGTCAGCACAACGCCGCTAGAGAATTCTTCACGCAATTCGACAGGAATCGTCAACCGACGCTTGTCGTCGAGTTTGCGTTCAAAATAATCTACGCTTGACACTTGCTTACCTCTGGGTGGAGTTATGTTAATTTTTAAATTGTGGTTTTTGTGTTTGTTGCCACTGGTTACATCATACTACCCACAACTACCCACTACAACCCCCAACTTTGCTTTTTTCTTTAGAATATATTATTTTATCCACACAACTGTGGAAAACTAATCTTTGAACATTATATATAGGGCCGCGTCAAGCGGCCCTACACAAGATGTTATTTTTTCTAACTTTATCTAGTAAATAAAAAGCTCTTTACCTGTGCATCGTACATGTCGGTCGTCTGTAACGTCACCCACCCTATTAATACGAATAAGTTAATGAGTAACGATACTATCAAAAGCGCCGCCATAAAATCAAGATGCGTTTGATGAAAGCTTCGTAAAAGTTTTTTTGATTTTTTTACTTGTTTGCCCACTTTGTTTTTTGTCATAATAAAGTTTTATCATACCGCTCACGCTTTGTCTATATCACCCAAACGACGAAGAGCGTCGTGAAGGTTGGATAATCGCTCGACATTGTCTGGCGTATCCCCCTGCTGAGACAAAAGTTCATGCCCCGCATCAAGGACCCAAAAACCCCGCGATGGACTAGGCGGAAAATGGCTAAAGCTCACGGCCTTGTCATCAAACATAACAATACTATCAGCCGATCCTCCCCCTAACTCGCTCGGGATCTGAAAAACACCATCCGTATCGAGCCATGTTGAAATCAACTTACCTTTTTCCTTTTTATCCATAATAATGTGCGGTATGTGCTTAAAGCCCGCAGCCGACAACTTCAGCTTTTGCCACAAGACGTCACCATATGTCAAAATACCGTACGACTTGTCATTCGTATCCAACCACTCCAGCAGTTCATTTGCGCCTGGAAGCAAGTAGTTCAACGATCGAGACTCGTGAATAAATAGCTTTTCCATTGCCTCCCAATCATCAATACGATTCTCTGAACTAAGGTGGTCTCGCACATATGTTGCGAGCAAGAATGTATCGCCACGCTGTTTTACCTCTGAATCGACCTTTTCTATTCGTTCTTTTGGTATATGAAAGTATTTATCCGCAATTTCAATGAATATCTCGATTAACTTGTCCGAATCGGCCAAAGTGCGATCAAAATCGACTATGTAAAAACTAGTGTCTTTGGCCATACTCATGCTCGAAAATGTCGATTATTGCCCTTGCAGCAGCGTCTGGATCGTGACGAATCAGAGACCTTTTCGCCACCGGTAATGCTTCACTCCCCTCGGCTCCATTGGCCATTGCTCCCAAGAAATTACCACCGACTGCGTGATAATGCTGCTTGTCCATTGTATCTTCGTCAATCTCTACCACATATGCATTTTCTTTTTCACGATACGCTTCAGCCAAAACGGATGTCGGTTTTTGTTCGTTATACAATACATAGTCCAGGATAGGCGCAGCAGCAAATCTTTCAATTTCAGCGGCATGATCACTCACAGTAAAGCCTTCCGTCTGACCGCGTTTTGTTACGAGATTAGATACGTATACCACTACAGCAGAAGTTGACTGAAGTGCCTGATTGATTTCATCAATAATTAGCAAAGGCCCTAGCGACGTATACAAATCGCCAGGGGCGATGACAACAATATCCGCATCATTGATCGCACGGATTGCCAATGGATTCGCTTTTGCAACTGGCACAAGTGATAGCTGAGCCGTTCGGGGATCTTTTTTGAAATAATGTTCATCAATAACACGTTCACCGTGAAGTGTTAACTTCTCGTCATTAGGCCACTCCATACGTAATCGCACATCATCTAGCGTTGCCGGTATCACCATTCCTTTGATGTTTAATATCTCTGATGCTGTTTCTACTGCTTCACCAAAACTTCCCGATACTTTTTCAAGCGCGCTAAGCAACAGATTACCAAATGCGTGACCATTAAAGGTTCCCTCTGTAAACCGATAATTAAATAAATCACGTACCTTTGGGGATTCGCTAAGAGCAACGAGACATTGTCGAACATCACCTGGTGGCAAAGCACCGAGTTCATCACGTAAAACTCCCGTACTTCCTCCGTCGTCAGCCATATTTACAAGAGCGGCGATTTTGCTGGTGTGGTCTTTGAGTGCACTGAGTAAGGTAAAACTACCAGTTCCCCCACCGATAACAGCAATCTTTGGCTCTCTTGGAGCAGATCCTTCATTCATTTATTACAGTATACCACCCGTCAATTGGTATACTAAGTGTAATGATTCTGTTTTTATTGCGCATTGTTTGGCGCACGCTCATATTCTTACTCGGCGTTGGTGCGCTTGTTTATATTGTTCGTGCAGTGTGGCCCGGTGATACCAATCAGGCCGCCATTCTCGGTGCGCTTATCTTTACCTACTGCTTGATGGCATACGTTGTTATACCGAATCTCATGCGACTCTTTCATGTATTTTCACGCCCGGACCACATCCCTTTATATGTAACAACAAGTGACGGCTGGCCGTCTGATCCCGTCAATCTTGCAATCATTGCAAAAAGTAAAAAGCACCTCGAAAATGCCATGCATGATGCGGGTTGGCATACGGCCGATCCACTCACTTTTCGTAATGGGCTACGTGAAGTAATTTCAATTATATTTGATCGATCCTATCCAGCCGCCCCCCTTTCGTCACTCTATCTATTCGATCGTCCTCATGACATAGGGTTCGAAATACCCACGACAAAATCAGGTAGTGCGCGAACACGGCACCATGTTCGATTTTGGCGCATGACGAAACCACGAAAGGAATCAGAATTTCACAAAACACATTACTTATTTTGGAAGAAAAAATTGCAACAAATACTAGGCGTTGACCAATCCGTGTGGATTGGTGCTGCGACCGAGGAACCGCATGCAATTGACATACAATGGCGCACAGGCAGACTGACGCACGGTGGCAGCCACGAACATAATAAAGAGCGGGACTACATTATCGAAACACTAAAAAAAGCTGGTTCAGTAAAAAAATATCAATCAGTGATGCTGGAGAGGAAGTTAGCTTCCGTGGACAGCAGTTTCGAACTCACTACACAACAGATGGGTGTATAAAAATTATTCGATTACGCTAGAGAGCTACTTCTTCACCGAAATGTTTTTGTAGTCTAAGCAAAATACTATTTTCGTGGCGGCCAAGCTTTTTACTAATCTCATCTATCGGTACGCCGTTTTGAAAATCTAACTTTAATTGAGCATCATCAGATTTCGCCCATGGCCTGTATGCATTTGGATGCTTTTCTCTCATCTTCGCTAATTTTTCACCCCAAGTCGAGGTCGCTTTTTTCTCGGGTACAACAGGTTTTTCTTTACGTTTTGCTGCGTTTTTCTTTAAATGTTCCAACCTTTTAGAATCAGTTGCTGATTTATCGCGCAAATAACCATCGATTGATTTTGCATCGTCACTGACCTGTAATGCCATGCGATTTATTCCAACCAAATACAAACTCTCCATATTCTTTACGCGACTCAGTGCAACATAACCCATACCCTCAACGAATGCTTTACGTAAATCAATGCTTGCCGCGTCGAGCGTCATGCCCTGTGACTTGTGTACGGTAATTGCCCATGCCAAGCGCAGAGGAATCTGAATGATGCTTGCACGTTTTTTGTCACCATCACGCAGCTCCCACGTTTCTGGTACCATTGTAATAGTCTTTCCATTTTTGAATTTCACCATTGGATAGTTAGTCAAAACATCAAATCCGACCACTATGCCCAGACTTCCATTGACGTATTTTCTGTCAGGGGCATTCTTTACAGCCATGACAAACGCGCCGTCTTTTAGTTTTAGCGCCGAAGGTGCCAGCACGGAACGTTGTAGACTCTCGACATAGTTCGCACTACCAGTCGCTGATTGTGAATATGTATATTCATCACCGGGCAGCTCATCAAGTTTTTTCTGATTAAGTTTATCCACATCAATATTCACCGTGTGTAATTGAGTTATATCACCCTCTGGTGGCTCGACATCCGCTCGTTCGAGCAACTGTTCTGCGTGATGGCGACGCACATTGCCAGCTCTCATTGCATCAAGTATCGAGAGTAACTTGTCATCATCCTGCCTATATTGTTCCTGCAAATAACAAATTACCGGATTTAGTTCTTGCCACACTTCGCTATACACTACAAAGCCGCCAGCACGTGAGTCATGACGATTAATCGGCGGAAGCTGGAAAAAATCACCCGACATTATCACCTGAATCCCACCAAACGGCACATCAGGCTCTTCCCTCACTAATCGACAAGCCATATCGACCATGTCCAAACGATAATCATGCAACATGCTAATTTCATCAATAACGAGCACATCTGTTTTTTCAATTATGTCTCGCCTACCTTTACTGACATGATCGGCGAAACCACCGGGCAGTTCATCCATCACACCTATGCCCGCCCAAGAATGAATGGTCGTACCGCCCAAATGCGTTGCGGCCAGCCCCGTCGTGGCCGTCACCGATACGTGCTGACCTTCCGCTTTTGCAAAGCGAATAAACTGATTGAGTAAATGAGTCTTGCCTGCTCCCGCAGGTCCAGTCAACAGCACGCTCTCACCAGCCAGCATAATCTCGAGTGCCAAAGCTTGGTTCATTATTTTATTATAACCTCTCGCGGTACTAGAAGGTATTTATTATGTTGTTATGATGCTGTATATTAGTAAATGCTAATGTTTATATATTAAATATATTAGGATAAATTTTATGATAAAAAAGTGGTTCCATGCGTGCTCAAAAAATAAATCACTAACCGGATTCACGGTCGTTGAACTCATTATCACCGTCGCGGTCATAGGGGTCCTGGGCTCCGTTGTTAGCGTTGGCTGGTCAAACGTTGTCGTAAGTTCAAATGACGGTGCACGAGCATCTGAAGTGGAAGCATGGAAATATGCTTTTGATACCTATGAAAGCGAATATGCTAGCTATCCTACCGCACCAACAAACGACGCAACACCTAAATTAGTTTGCCTAGGTACTTTTACTTCAACCAATCAAAAATGTGGTCAATACACCTCATCGACAGCCAACAGATTTATCAATGCCAATACAGCCGACACGCAAAATATGCTAACCGAGGTTGCTAAAGTTGTCACAACACCTACCAACAGCGCGCCTCCTGTAAAGGGTTCGCTCATAGGGCCTTTCGCCTATCTATCTCAAACCACTTCTAGCGGTACTTCTACAATCAATATAAAATATATTGGTATTTTCGAAGGCAGCAGCTGTCCAAAAAATTTCACTAATGATTCATCCAATGTGCCATCGTCTAGTATTCTAGCTGGTATTACGAGCGGAACGGCTATTGCATGTAAAATTAATGACTCTATCGCGTTTACTTCAGGCTCTTCTCCGACACCGACACCGACACCGGCACCAACTCCAACACCGGCACCAACTCCAACACCGACACCGGCACCAACTTATTGCGAAAGTCAAGGCTGGGCAAATTCTTGGCGAGCAGTTAACTGGGATGGTACCGATGGCACATTGTGCTTTACACTATGTGGAGCGGGTTCTAAAACTATCTGGAAAAACACCGACAGGAGCCAATATACCGGTCGAATCATGGGGTGCATCACCATGAACGGAGCATCGTACTATATGGGTACCTACCACGGGGTCACCGTTGTAGGTACATGCGCGGGTATAGCCCCGTATAACTGGATAACTCAATGTTAACCATAAATAACGAGAAGTTAAGGAGCTATATTATGAATAAAAATCAAAATGGATTCGGCGTGATGGGAATTATCGTGACGATTGCTACTGTAGTCCTTATTGGTGCGGTAGGATGGATGTACTGGCAAAATATATCACAAAGTTCGAATACCACCGATACTAATCAAAGCCAAGACTCAACTGAAAAGAAACCTCAAGCAACTCAACCACCAACAGCACAAGCATACGACCCCGACGTTCACCCTGCTCCCGCCCCGTAATACGGATAATAAATACTGGACAAATCAAGCGCTCTCCAGCCCCCCCTCCCTCACTTGCGCTATCGTTATAAATTATTGTTGGTTTCTTTTTGTGGGGTACCCATTCGAAGCTACAGGAGTGAATATGCTGGGCTACTGACGACCGCTGGAACAAGTACGTACGCATATTACGAGACGGCTAGCTTTACATACTCACCCGGCTAACCGTCAAATAGATGGTGGTGGAACGGGTGGTTGACCCGTGGGCGGCTGTTGACTAGGCGGATTCTCACTTGTCCCACGCCCTTTTGACTTTTTGCGCACAACAATCGCAACTCCAGCTCCCGCAATCACAACGATCACGGCTACAAGACCGACAAATATCGGCATCAAGCCCTGCTGTTCATTGTCCTTATTCGTATCAGCATCTTCTGGATAAATAATTTCATTGTTACCATCTATTTTTGCCGTTGCATATGTCCAGTCATCGATATATCGAGCATTACCCCAAGATTCACCACTATATGTCCATCCATGTACACCACCGGCACTAACCGGGCATGACCTGCCGTCTAATTCCATGGTTGCAAAAGCACTGTTTTTTATGGGATCCAGCTCGGTATCATTCCAGCAAAGGCGATCATTTGGCGCATTCGCACCGTTTAATCTGATCAATTCCAGACCATCCCTACCCTCAACATCAGACGCAACAAAATGGATTTCAGCAACCTTCGTAATCTCTACCTTGATGCCAATTGTTTGTGAAGGAAATATTATCTGACCCTGCTTGTTGACACCCTGAAAATGTACCTTTTGTAGTTTACTCGACAATTCCTTTATCTGAGCAAACAGCGCTACGTCATTTTGTCCATCAAAACTACCATCATTATCGGCATCGATTTTTATCTGATACTGCCCAATAAAATTGCGAAGAAAAAATGTGATATCGCCGGACAACTGGTCCTTGGTATTATCCGCCACGAAGTGTAACTCACCAATCTCTGGTTTTTGTATCGTTGGCTTTATCCATTCCTTTGTTTTATCGGCAAATACCGACTCCTCGGGCAAACTACCCGAGGGCTCTTCAAAAAATAATTTGTATCGGCTTCCGCAAGCGCCCAGCGCAGGAGATAACGATTCGTTTTCTACCAGAGCACTTTGATAAGCGGACATACACTCATCGCTATTACGAATACCGACTGAATCCGCCGACAAAATTGATATCTGACCATTGTAGCCATGGTGAACAGCCTTATAGATGTACCCGTCCTGACTGATATAATACGTCGTAAAATCGCTTGTATACTGTTCGCCAGGAGGCTGCCTGAACGCATAACTGTCAGCCCATACACGCCCTTTTTGCTCATCATTCCCATTACGTATTGTTATGTTCCATGAATATAAATTACTCACCCACAACACATTCGACGACGCCTCATCGTGTGGTCTCGCTTTGCTACCCGGGGCAAAGCTAATCTTCCATATGCCTGATTGTTCGACCTTTTTTGGAGCAAAGGAACAACCCTTGCCAACTGCGCCGTCTCGTTTCAATACACATTTTTGTTCTTTAACACCGACACCGCTAATTGTCACAGTTATATCGTCGGCAGGAAAAGCACCCTGATTGTAGCTGCTGCGAATAAACTCAGCAGAGATTTTCTCGCCCGCCTTCACATACGCAAAAAAGGTATTATTGGCGCCGATCAGTTGATTTGGATCCGAAGAAAGTGCACTCGCTGATTGATTTGATACAAGTGCACCAGTGCTTAATACTGCAAAAAAAACAAATAGATAAAGCTTGCGCATATACTAATAGCATAACCTTTTTATGAACAAAATGAAACATGAAGAATGTAATGCAGTCTAACGGGTTGCCATCTGTATATAGTCGGTGCCATTGTTAAGATAGGAATAGTCTTCAGATGCGTATAGATTGATCTTGTCACCCTTCTTTAGATCCGACCAAGATGCTTGGTTGCAATCAGCATCAATAACCTTTGGCAGGACATTGTACGAATATGATGTATCAGCTAATCTCCCTTGGTAATCATAATATTCTACATAATATCTATTGGTCGCGGTGTTGATAGACACAAACATCCAGTTTGCCACTACCAATTCTGACTGCTCTTTTTTGTACTTCGATAATTCCGTGCAATCAACAAACGTTTGAGAAGCTTCGATACTACCGGGACTGTTTTGACTATTCTTTATTTCTTTTATTTCTTCCTCAGTCTCAGCATTTATCTCTTCCTCAGTCTCAACATTTATTTCTTCCTCAGTCTCAGCATTTATTTCTTCCCCTAATGACTTGTTGGAATCATCAATGCTGGAAGATTGTCGACTACTGTTGCTCGCGATATTAAACGACATCCATAAAAACCCAGGTATTATTACAAACAGCACAATTACAGCTATGCCGAAATTCTTAAGAACGCCTGAGCCGTGCGAAACAGTTTTTTCTTCTTTTGATAAGGGGTGCTTGGCCGTATATACACGATGAAATACCGCTGTCAGCACCGACGATGTTGCAAGCAGAATTACCGACGCAGCCAGCGCCCGTCCTAGAGCTTCTGGTGGCAAATCCTCCAAAAATATATATGGCATGTAGAGTAGCCACCCGATAACGGTTAGGCCGATAGATACTTGGCTTGCAGACCTCGTAACTTTATCTAACAAATTACTTCCAGCTTTTAGCATTAATTGCACCCACAGCACAGCTAAGAATGTAATAATATAGAAATTATATAGCTTCCACACAATACTACCAGTCATAACGTCCCACGTACTCAAAATGCTAGTTATAAAACTTGCCACAACAATTAGTAACAAGGTGTTTAGTATCATTTGGTTCGTATTCTTATTGCTGTACTCAGATACCAGCCAGAGCATTATTAGAGTATGAATAACCATCGAAAACGTTGTGCCCAATGCCTTCCATACAGCAGCACTAAAGCCGTCAAACAATACAGCAAATACTGATACAAGTGCGCATACGACCACGCCAGCAACTATGGTATAGAGAAAATATTTATTTAGGCTGTTTGACTTGGCAGATTTATCTAGCTCCAACTCAGACTTAGGTTCTTGTTTGATGTCTAGTTTTGGCTCAAGTTCCTGACTCTGTTTCAAATCCGGGCCGTGCTCTGACTGTTTCTCGTCATTATTCATATACGTTTAGTATACACTAGCATTATCAATATGGTTCTGACTTTTTTTATTGCTCAGTCTACAGCTCTACTTTAACTATTTCACCACCTGAAAAATTTACTTCGTCGAATAATTCTCATTCTCGAATCGCTATCTTAACGAAGTTTTATTTTAATCTTGTAACCTGATATACGTCAGTATTTTTCCCTGACTGGATAATCGGGAACTGCGCAAGAAATGCATCGTTAACATCATACGTATGACGCAATTCGTCGTCAACGACTATGTAAGATACCCTGTAGTAATCCAGCAGTTGCTCGGCACGACTAGAGCCAGAAACCATTTCACCTATGTCCCGCTGCACCTGAGCATAATCTATGCCGTACGACCATAACCAGCCATCATAGGCCATCAATGCTTGAGTGTTGCCCAGCATAGTATACGGCTGGTTGCTGATTTGACTATCTATGATAATCGCACCGGAGGGAGCAATCTGCCTAAAACGCATCACTGCCTGCTGGTCGGCTTTGCTTACAAGCGTATTGATATGATTATCGAACTGGGACATGTGTACGATATCACGCAACCCCGAACCACCAAGCAGCACAATAAATACGACAGCCAGCAACCTTTTCATATACCCATGACGTTGCTCCCACCACGCAAGCAATTGCACGGCTATAGGTATGAGTAAGAACAAATAACTATAGGTGAATAATTTAGTATTGTCCCATTCCCACACTTGAAAGGACACCAGGTGGCATACGATAAACACACCGATAGCACTTAGAAATAGTGGGTGCATGAGCCATTTTTGGCGCCAGGCAGAGTAAACACCAAGAGGCAGTAAAACGCCGAAATTAAAAAGCATAAAACCAAGTACATTATACCCTTCTGACATCCAGCCCAACTGCCAATGCGGGAGGCTACTGCTACCACTGTTCAGCAATAGCCAAAACCAGTACGCCCCTATCCCCAACCCCGCGATAATCGCATACCACAAAAAAAGTCCATATTGCCGGGGGTATCGAAGCAAATAGACTGCCGACACGACAACAACAATTATGAGCGAATGCGGATGAACGACTGTTAAAATACCAGCTAGTAACCCAGCTAGTATTGCATGGAGCACCGACGCTCGTTTTGCAACTATGCGCTCCAAAATCAATATGATCACAAGTGCAATCGGTAAACCGAACATAAAATTGCGCTGTGGCAACATTTCACCAACAACAAAATTGATGAAATAAATTCCTCGCTCAGGTATGTGCGTATACCATTCGTGCACCACATTGCGCTCGCTCAAAAAGTACCAAAACCCCAGACCGCCACTGACAAAAAATAAACTTAGAGCAATCACCGCACTCTTCACTCGACCGGTAAAGTAATACATAAATCGATAGAGCGTGTATAAAAATACCAGCGTCATCAAAATACTTGGCACAACAAATGCCGGCACCACCCCCACCCCAACACGCATAAGTAAACCAGAAATTGCATCAGGCAAAAAAGGGTACGTAAACTTTGCGCCAGCAAACAGCGGGTGTGCCATAAACCAATCCTGCGGAGCCCGATACGCAAAAACTGAAGCATAGGTCAAATGACTTGCCCAATCAGCCCAAATCAACGGATAGCCCGTGACGATGTCCCCTTTAAAATTGTAGCGAAATACATTTACCCAGAGCCAGGTAAAATAACCTCCCCACAGTACCAAGACTATTAGCAAGCCACGATGGTAGCTTTTCAAGCGTCTAGATAACTCGTGGTATTCCTTTAAGACAGCTTTCTTTGACCATTTCATGTTCTCTAAGAAATTCTAACGCTTATGGCACGGTCAGACAAGCAAGTATAAGGTTAAGAAACCTTCTGTGGCGCCTTCAGATGCATCTCACGCGCCTTGTTTGCCCATTCGTCGGCCATTTCATTACCTTCGTCACCCTCGTGCCCACGAACCCAGTTGAGTACTGCATTCGAGCGGCCATATAACGGGTACACGGACTGTACGATGTCGAGGTTTTTTATCTCGCCACCTTTCTTTTTCCAGCCTTTTGCCTCCCAGCCAACCGCCCACTTGGTGATCACATTGATCCAAAATTCACTGTCTGTATAAATTTCACACGCCTCACCATCTGCATCTTCAAGCGCCGCTTTGATCGCCAAGCCTTCCATGCGAATATTAGTCGTTTCAGGTACATCTTCTCCACCGACAATATATGGCTTATTATCACGAATTACCGAAAAACCACCCGGACCAGGATTTGGACTTGCGCTACCGTCTGTATAGTAAACAATCATTCTTTGATTATATCATTCACTTTGATGTACTCGGTTTCAATTGCGCCATCAAACGGATCCAATACAGTTATTCTATTATGCTTGTTGTCTAAATCCTCATAGGTATACCAAGACTTCCAGTATGCTGAATGACTTAAAATCTCCCTACCGCGCCTATACGCTCGTGTTGTTTTAGGAGGATTAACTATTCTGTCTTCCACACTACCCAGCTGATTCATATCATCAGCGAAATATTTACGTCGTATCCTACCCGCAGGGCTATTCGCAATTAATTCATCGGTCGTAGCATCACTTTGCGCTTGTTCCTTTGTAATCCACAAAGATGATGTATATCGCAAATCCCGCAGTCTACTCACGGCATCCAATGATTTCTTTTTTCTTTTATCTCTGTCCTCATACAAAAGTCGTCGTTTCAATATCGCATCGCTTTTCTCTAACTCGTCAGGATTACGCTTCATCACCGCATGCGCAATCTTCCATTCCTGCAATATTTTGTCCTGTTCGGACGTTCTACCTGTCGTCTGATCTACCCTATTAATAATCTCTTCTTGAATGTCCTGAGCTTTACTTGCACCTTTCATACCCTCTAGATAATATTTTTCTTTGAACTTCATATCGAATGTCGCACGTTGCATTGCCCTTGCCGCTACATCTGGACCATCGCTTTCAAACACCATGCCATCCATACGACCTTCCCGCGCAGCTAACAAAACCAACGAAGCAGTGCCCATAAACATTTTTGATGCCCACGGAGACACATGCGGATCACCGCCAACCAAATGCAAGCGCCAATATTTTTCCGCACTCGCATAAGGCTTATCTCTCAAATTCACGATGGGCTTGCCGATATCCGACGTTGTTCCCGTACCATAATCCTCGTTAATCGGTGTTAGCACTTTTTGGCCCCAACTATAAACATACTCACCATACCCATTCATGGACACGGCTCCCCCGCCCAGCATTGGCAGGCTCGTTGCTAGATGCGTCAGCAGTGGTCTTGTCCTTATCTTGATATCCGCGGTGTCACGAAGCCATGTTCGATCTTCCCCGATATTCGAGTGATACCCCCACGTCGTGTGATGTGCGCCATCAACACGTTTACACAAAAAGCCCTCGCGCACATCATGCGTCGAAGCGATATGCTTGCGCAAGCCTTCTATGACTATTCTTTCACCGGCCAACTCGGAGAGCACGACGCTCTCGATCGATACATCTTCTGGTGTCGCATATTCAAACCGGCCACAATCGTTATAGTATCGAGCTCCGTTACTCAAGTAATTCTCGTAGCTAGCCGATAGCCAGCTGAGTGTGCCTACGACACCTTCGGGTAACGCATCAACAAGAAACTGATCAAGATAGTTAGAAATTGACAATGATTCAAAATCAGTGGGATTAGTACTTCTACGTACTGAAATTGGCCATTCCATTTCAGTACCAAAAATCTGTCGAAATGAATCACGCTCAGTCACTCCAATGTACCTCTATTAACATGGACCTATTCTACCCGGCATAGCCAACAAACTCAAACAATAATCAACCGCCTGTTTTAACTTATCTATATCCACCCCTGTACTAACAGCATAAAACCGAGTATAATCTACGGTTAGTTCATATGAAGATAACACCAGTCAAAACACAGCGTATCGAACCAAGCGCGCTCTCCCTCACCGAACTTCTCGATCGAGTAGTTACTTCACTGTCAGAAAAATCCATTGTCGTCATCACCTCAAAAATTGTTTCACTCTGCGAAGGTTCCGTACTGCCAGTTGATGATATTGATCGCGATGAACTCATTGCGCAGCAATCGGATCTATATTTGCCACCTCGATACAGCGTACAGGGTCATCATTTTACAATCAAAAATAATACACTCATCGCCACTGCTGGTATCGACCAGTCAAATGGTGATGGCCAGTATATTTTGTGGCCGCGTGATTCATGGAAAACAGCACGCGAAATTCGAGATTACCTATGTAAGAAATTTGAGCTAAACGATATTGGCGTACTTATTACGGATAGTACTTGCGGCGTTCTGCGTCGTGGCACAACAGGAATTGCGCTCGGATATAGTGGATTCATTGGACTAAAAAATTACATCGGTAAACCCGATTTATTCGGACGTCCATTCCATGTCACAAATGCAAATATCGCAGAAGGTCTATCGGCATCCGCAGTTGTTGTCATGGGAGAAGGCGCCGAAAGTACTCCGATTGCCATTATCACGGAATGTGAATCGCATGTAATCTTCTCTGCAAAAAGCCCAACTGATGATGAAAAATTCGAGTGGAACATTCCGTTTGATGAAGATTTATTCTCGCCATTCCTAAGTGCGCTCGAGTGGCAAAAAGGTGGCGCCCATGATAAAGAATGAAGTTTTATCACACTACATCAATCCGGATTTTGTCTACCGATTTAATCATGGACCCAACGTCATTAAATCGCGCGAGCAGGCATTGCGCGAAGGTCTCAACTGTGAAGCACTCGCGCATCTTGCACTGCGTGACCTAACCAATGTTGCATTACCGTCAGACCTCCGTTGCTACGAGATGTATAATGACACCGAATACTTTCGCAAGATTGAAACATCCGAAACACTTCAGGAAGGTGACTTATTTTGGTTTGGTCAAAATCGCAATATGAGACCTGTTGATTTTCAGCCTCTATTCAATAAAGGCGAACTAACAAATTGGGATGAATATCCTGTTAAACATATGGCGTTATTCACAGGAGAGCACGCACACGATGGTAACCCACTACTGCTGCACGCAACATATGTCACCGGCACAAACAGCGTCTGGTCATTACCAGAGTTCAACAAATACCCTCAATCAAAAAAGCTCTACGGCGTTACGCGACTCAAATAATTATTCGAGGTCTCCTTCAGACTCTTTTTGCATACGTCTCAAATATCGTCGAATCGACTTTGCGTGAGGATTCTGAGTCACGGAATGCAAAGGAGATGCCGCGGTTACTGTATCGGGGAAATCATCAGTGCATGCAGGAACATTATCACCCAACAAATACTTTCTGATCATCGCTTCAGCAACACGTCGTACGCCATCAGCAAGCCGACGAGGACCATGATGCTCTGGTAGTAATAAGCTATAGATGCCCGCACGATTCGCAGCTACCACATCGGTCAATATACTGTCACCCACCATCAAAACTCGCTCTGTCGGTAAGCGTTTTTTCTTGATAACAAAATCGATCATAGCAGGCAGTGATTGAACCTCTGGACGCACTAAGGCAGACTCTACTTCCAAAATATCAGGACAGATCACGTCAATATCTAACGCTTCGTCCCGCACGACTCCCTCAAGTTCATCCTGCCGCCTATCACCTTCTTCATTCAATAGATATAAATCCAGACCTATCAGTGACATCCGGCGCATATTGTCGCAAACCTTATCATGATCAATTTCACTACATCCAGGAACGAGTGCTGTCCTGGAATCAAATAGCACCGTATCAAAATCTTCTAGCGCCAAACCCTCTCGAAAAACAGCCGGAGTTATCAACTCCACGCTACTAGCAATGTATGTTGGCTGCCAGTTTTCAAGACACTGTTTCACAACCTCATTATGCTCCCGTACCAAATGGGATTCAAGCTAAATGAACTTTTTTACAACTCTTTATTTACTTCAAATAATTTCGACCGCAAATCAGCCAACAAGGCCCAGGCCTTATCAATTTCACCCGCTTCAAATTCGTATTCCCAGTCGTTCTCTACGCCACACTCAAAAACAAATGTGATATCCATCACTATGCTTCTCTCATCCGCTTGCGCCTTTTCAAAAGCAACAGTTTGCGCTGCTTGCATGTTTTCAATTAACTGCTCTAAATTTGCAATATCATGGCGCAAGACATCGGCAGGGTCTTTTATGCCATTTGCAAAATTTTCAATCACATTATAATCTAATCGTTCGTTCACGCATTTATTATATCGTAAAAACGTGTTATTGCTATACTTTTGGAAATTCAACAACCGTGTCCAGAACGCGAGTACCAAATCCCTTTAACTCAAAACGATCTTCATACACATCAACCAGACCATAGGCATTTGTTTCACCACTCAACATACCGGGTAGCGTAATGTATATCACCCCTTCACGCGTTAGACCATACGCCCCGCCGTGATTATGCCCATTCATAAATACCCGAACATTGTCATGTCTGTTTATAACATCCATAATTTCATTACTATTTAGCGCAGTTAGTGCATTATGAGGAAACAGCTGATGATGCGACATCGGTATCGCTACCTGATCATGTTTTTCGGCATCGGTTAGTTCGTTATCAAACCATTCCAACTGCTCATCGCTCATTCCACCATTCCACATGTACGCGTTAGTCGCACCTTTATGCCGCATCCGTTCTATCAATTCATATCCCGCTATCCATTCCGGGCTGCCCTCTGGGTGCTCGAGTGGGCCCAGTTCATTCGTATCCAGCATAACCAGCCTACTCTTGCCCTTTTGCAAAGAATAATAATTATGTGGCATATCTAGTAGTTGCAGCACTTTTTTGAGCGTTGCTCGTTTATCCATAAATTCATGATTACCAATCAAATGCGCCACCCGGACGCCAACTCCGCCCAAAATACGATTCAACGCATGTGCGTCATTCATATCACGATCATAAAAATCGCCCAGATGCACAATATAATCCAAGCCTCTTTCATTATTGTATGCAGTAAACGTATCTGCCGCTTGTTGTAACTTTTGTGCAGACATTCTATAGCAATTCTGGAAGTGTAAATCCGTTGTGCCTAGTATTACGCCCGAGAAATCATCAACATCAGCCGCCTGACAATCCGCTACAACACCAAAAGACACCTCGGGACTCTTCATGCAATTATTTTATCAGATTCTGTACTTCGATTACTTCTATCTGTCTCGCTCGACGGAATCGAGTCAGCAATGATCTAGGAATATCAAATCTTACAATGCCGATTGCCACTGATGCGAACGTTATCAAGTCCGCTGCGGCACCTAAGTATGAATTATTGAGCAAATTATAGGTCAGCCAAAATGGTGCAATAGTCAACGATATCAATCTAATATTCTTTGGAGACTTTTGCCACAAAGCAGTGGTGGCCAAACACATACCAATTAACGCCATGATGCTCGTCCAGTTTTCCCATATGATTAATGTGGTGATGGCATACGTCACAATGACGGCACCATAAACCCATTCATGCTGTCGATACCTATCAAAGACAAAACTACGCACTGCGCCCAACAGTATTAAACCCGAAGCTGTCGTCGCTCCCATGAACAAATAATAAACAGACCACATCAAACATGATGCAATTTGTAATCTTAATAACGTACGGCGATCATTGACCTGAAAAACCGCAACCATTAAAAAAATACCTACCAGTCCAAACAATTGACCAACAAGCATTCTATACCCTCGCTTCTCCGAATTGTCCCGCAAATGTGCGAGTTACATGCTCATAATATCACCCGTATATCGTCTTGAACATACTATTTTTTATTTTGTTTTTCTTCGAGGTTATTCGTCATGATTTATTGCGCGCGCACCTAGCGCAACCGCCAAATCAATTGCTAGTTGTTCACGTACATCTTTTTCACGATTATATAGGTTATGTCCCGCATCAACGCTCATGTGAGTTGCTCCACGAATCTCCCTAATAATATTCTCGTCAACGACCGTGTCACGAGCTCCCGTCACGAATATTGTCGGTTTCGTATCTGCAACACGCTGATATGTTTCCATGTGTTCAAACGCTTCCATGTTCGGAAAATAGTTTGATGATATATAAATCTTTGATGTGCTATTCGTTCGATGCAAAATTAAGTCTCCATTTTCGTCCCGCCCACCACCACGATCACGAATCATTTGCACTATAGTATCCGAACCTGCTTCATGTGGTGGAGCCATCAAAACGACATTCGTCACATTCTCTAGAATAGCCGCTCCGCATGCTGCTGTCGTTCCACGTGAATGCGCCATTAACAATACCTCACCATCTAAACTACTGATAAACCTACTCAGTTTTTCCGTTTGCTCATCCAGTGATGGAATATAAATATCGCCATCGTTACCGTCTTGATATTTCTTGAAATGATCAAAGTTGATCATCGTCCTATCGTTCAATAAATATTCTGCCGATGATGAAAACAACTTACCGGAATCGGGATCGGTCGCAAAACCATGTGATGTTACAAGATACTTTTCACTCATGATACGATTATTCTACTCATATTCATTGCAGATGATTATAAAGTATTTCTCGCTTGTAACAAACATACTCGTCACCTCATGTAAACGACCGATACGCAAACAGCAGCAATAATGCTTATGTTACAATTAAGTATATGATAGCTGGTTCACCAGATCGAATGCGACGCAAAGCTGAACGATTAGGCTTTACCATCGTCGAATTATTGATTGTTGTAGTCGTCATCGGAATTCTAGCGGCGATAGTTACCGTAGCCTACACCGGCGTGACACAAAGTGCAAATGCAAGTGCAGTCGCCGATGGCTTCAAAAAATTTGAAAAAGCCATGAGACTATTTGCAACATCTCAGGGCTACACAAGCTGGCCAACTGACAGTACGATAACCGGTGGCGGCAATCCTAACATTGCAAGTTTAATTGCGAGCGCACCCGGTTTTAGTAACTATATGCAATCCCCGCCAAACGTAGCAGGTATCAGCTCCGCGCTGTGGAGGTACGATAATGATGGCGATACGTATAATGGGTGCTCCGCTAGCCTTGCTGGAACAAGTATTTATGTCAGTAGCTTTCCCGACACGGCACTGGCACAGCAAGTGGACAATATCTTGGATGATGGCGATTTAACATGCGGGCGAATGCGTTGGGGCGGTAGTGCTGGTAGCACGCTACTTTTTAGTCTCAGTAACGACGGCACATTATAGAATCCAGGATACCCTGTTGGTATAGAGCCGAAAGATCTTAGCCTAACTCACTAATACTAACCCGCTTTTGTTCAGTCGTATCCCTATCGCGAACAGTAACGGCATTGTCTTCCAAAGTTTCAAAATCAATTACTACACAGTACGGCGTACCGATTTCATCCTGCCGTCGATAACGTTTACCGATATTTCCGTTATCGTCCCACATGACGTTTCCGTGTTTTTTCTTTAGCATTTGATACACCGTGCGCGCCTTTTCCACCAGTTCAGGCTTGTTCCGTACTAGTGGTGAAACACAGTATTTTACGGGAGCTAGGTGCTCTGGAAACTTCATGACAATTCGTTTTTCATCATTGACTTCATCTTCAGTATACGCCGCGCTTAGCACTGCCATAACCGACCGCTCTACGCCAAATGATGGTTCGATCACATGCGGAACAAACTTTGTATTCATTCCCTTGATTGTATATTCCATACTCTTACCAGCATGATTCTGAATATTCATCAGATCGAAGTCCGTACGATATGCTAGACCCAGTAATTCCTCGCGACCAATTGGAAAATCATATTCTATATCGATAGTCCGTTTACTATAATGCGCACGATCACCTTCAGGTACTTCAAGTTCATGGATTTTATCGCTCGGCAACCCAAGTGCATTCAAATATTCATGAATGTTTGCCAGTAGCGCATCAAACGATACTTGCCATTTATCCGGTTCCACAAAGTATTCGATCTCCATTTGTTCAAATTCACGACTACGGAATATGAAGTCACGCGGACTGATCTCGTTTCGAAACGCTTTGCCCTGCTGTGCCATACCAAACGGTAAATCAGGATAGAAGCTATCGACAACATTTTTGTAATTCGTGAATATTCCTTGCGCCGTTTCGGGTCGTAAATAGCTAACCGATGTATCGTCTTCGGTTGAACCAACATGCGTCTTGAACATCATATTGAACTGACGAGCCTCGCCGAAAGTACCCTCACTGCCGCATGTCGGACATTTATTTGGATTATCTAATTTATCAGCACGAAATCGTCCATGACAATTACTACATTCAACCAGAGGGTCGGTAAATGTTGCAGTATGTCCGCTAGCCTGCCACACCTTTTGATTCATCAATATCGCCGCATCCACAGGATACATATCTTCACGATCTTCAACAAACATCTTCCACCATAGATTCATGATGTTTCGTTTTAATGCAACTCCTAGTGGACCGTAATCCCACGTACCAGACAAGCCGCCGTAAACATCAGATCCGTTATAGATAAACCCTCGGCGTTTTGCCAAGCTAACAATATTTTCTAATTCTTGATTTTTTTCGTTCATAACTACTGTTAATTGTACCATAACGATTGCTAACAGATGTATTTTGTAATAAGATTACTCAGATATCTCGATAAACGATCGCTAGCGAGGAACATGTTACGATACGCACGACGCCGACGTATGATGGCACTCGGTGGACGGCCAATAAAGCGAACATTGCTACCAGAGCTCATCTTTCAGATGTGTGAAACGTCAAAACTGACAGGACAACAGTTCATTCGTTCGATGCACGTCGGACGCTGACAAAAAAGGAGTATCCCACGGGAATGCTAAACCCACGAGCCATACTGGTTTGCCAACGCGAGAAATTCGTCGAAACGCACCCCGGACTGCTGTATGTCTGGATTGTCGTTAGCGACAGCTACTGGCGTTACATCGGTAGAAAAATCATCGATGCTCGTTCGGCCAAATGTCGTCAACCTAACACATAGCCCCAGATCGTCCAAGAAATCACACAAGCACCCACGCTTCCGGTTGATTATAAATCCCGGAAGCGTGGGTCTTTTCAATTTCGAAAATCACAAATACTTGATAATCCTGATGGGATAAGATACTATTCCCCTACACATCGCTCAGTGTCATTCCGACAGCAGAATCCCGCATGCATAGGAGGGAAAGATGATACCTTTCGTCACCATCAACGTACCATTTTCGATAGCGGAACGCAGCATTGTGCGAACTGTCGCCTTAGTGCGAGAGGTACCGGCAAAGATTCAGATGCGTCGTGAGCTTCGCGAATGGGAGCAGGATCACACTACCGTTGACTGGCTATTCAGAATAGCCGATCTAACGCCAAATGAATCCGAGCTAATGCGTATTGCATCAACAGTGATAAACGCTTCGCGACGCATGCGTAAGATCCGCAAGCCGTCAAAATTCGAGATCAAGCAGTTCTTTGGCCACCCGATGTGAACCACCCCGTCAACCGAGTAGATACGCCTGTAAAAACGCGTCCTCGGACGCGGGGTGTATCTCTTTATAATGCTGCGTGTTGGCGAGCAACATACAAGCAATCAGCCAAATACTCACTCATGCCGCCAACTTGCAAAATCACGTTCAAATCCTTTGCCAGCACCAATCGCAGAATCTTTATATGCTCTGACGTTATCAGACCATTCGTGTCTTCAACAAATCCCTTCTCCGTGCTGTCATAACGATATTTTTTATCGCCTTCTAATTTTTTGCCTTGATAATCGCGTGACATATTCAATCCATCACCCAATAATTCAGCAACACGCACGTAGAACCAGGTCTGCACTAACGCCAAGGGGACCGATACCGTATCTAACCCTGCCAATATTTCTGCGACAATATCATACCATTCTGCCTCGTCTAGGCTGGCACTAGCCCGTGCAACCTGAGTTAATACCTCGTAAGCAAACTGCATCCGATCATAATCCTCTAAAATATGACGATAGAACTGTACCAAACGTGCCGACGTCAAAATTCCCAAGTCACCCTTTCCTCGTCCGATGACAACATCGCACACCGCAAATAGTTCAATACCACCAGCTAATTTTGACTTTTCGCGACGTACACCACGTGCCATTACACTCACCCGGCCTGCTGGCGTCAAAAAGTCCAACACTCGATCTGCTTCTCCATAATTTGTCCGACGCAATACGATTGCACGCGTCCGATGAGAGTTCATGCTAGTACCTTTTTCACTATCGAAAATTTAATTCTAGCAATAGTATGAGCTCTGCTGTTCACAGTAGTACGCTCCGAACTGTCGCTACGATATCGCTCGGATGCATCATCGTACTATTTATAATTCGTCGGACACCGTACGGCCGTAATTCATCGATATCCAAATCAGCCATGCTACTACACACGATTACCGGGATATCCGCTGTATCCGTATAGCTCTGTAATTCATGGAGTAAATTCAATGCGCCTGGTCCATCCAGTAGTAAGCTCATGACAATCGCAGAGGGCGGGTTTTCGTCAACCAGATCAATCGCTGCATATGCATGCGATGCACGTACAACCGAAAAACCCTGCGATTCCAACTGGCGCTGATAATGATCACCTAGCCACGGCTCACTCTCAATTACCATCACACTTTTACTGTCGCTCATAGCAAGCTCATCTGTCCAGATACATTCAAATCCACATAAAAAGTTGCGCCATCACGATGACGAACAATCCCCACAATACTGTCCATCTTTTCGGCCAATCGTTGTGCAGTTATCAGGCCTACTCCGCTAGCCTGCGGACGACTGCTCAGTGGTGCCAATGCACGGCGCGACACGCGACCCTCGAGTTGGCTCCACATATCAATTGGCACCGCCGGTCCATAATCTCGAACGCCAATACGAACTCGATCACCCCGTCCAGTAATCGCCATCTGAATTGGATGTTTTTTAGATCCATAAAACAAAGCATTGTCGCCAAATGCCAACAAGATACGTTGCAAAACGTTGCGATTTGCGACCGTCAAAGGTACCCGAGCTCGCGACTGCAATGTAATCTCGCGACCGTAGGCCGAAAACATCGGGGTGAGTTCATGAATAACATCCCGACATACACTCAAAGGATTGACAGGCTCCAGCGGTAACGCTTGCTGAGTAACGGCTGTCATGTTCAAACTCGATGCCAAACGCAACGCTCGTTCACTCGTCAGAGTTACCTGTTCACTCAACAACTTACGCTCTTCATCGCTGATATTATCAGCCCCAACGGCTAACCCTAACTGTCTCATCAAAACTAGCGGTGAGGTTAACTCACCAGCCGCCGCAACAGACAAAACCGAGCCATCAAATAAATGACCAACACTACCCCTAATATTCCGATTACCCTCCGCATTCATCGTTATATCTAGTTTATCACGCACGCACACGCAAAAATGCTGTAAAAATTAGCAATACCCCTGTAGTGTTTGTGCTTAGTCGTTAAAGTCTAGTGAAGATACGATTGACTGAAAATCATTCTTGAAAACATCCGCATCTGTTCGCACGGTAATCGTTAATGATCGACAGCGATAAACAACCGCATCACCACGAATATTTTTACTAAAGTTACCAGTCAATCGAACACCCTGATGTCCTTGTGACGATGAGGTACTCTGTTTCAAATCACCCTTTTGTACCAAGTTTTGATATCGCTTCAATACAGAATCAAAATCACGTTGCTCGATGGTTACGCGCAAGGCAAATTGCTCGGAATTACTAATCGGTGGAACATAGCCTGGATTGAAATATGCTTCAAAATCACCCCCGTTAGTAATCTGCTCCGCCCAATGTTCACTCCATGTTTTTGGATAATCAAATCGTAAGCCACAATAATCGTCTGGTGCCTTGAAATTTTTTGCTGGTTGCTTTTCTCGCTCAGCAAACTTCTCTTCATCAGCTTCAGCCTGTACTCGTTTTGCTTCGACTTCTGCAATGCGCAGCTTGCCATCAAGATCGCTATTTGCTTCGCCATAGGCAACAAACGCCCAAATGCTAAAAATACCCAATCCGAGCACTAAAACGCTCAAACCGATAACAGCAAATAACATACCTGATATAACGCCGCGTTCATTGTGGTGCAAAGATTTCATATGGCTCATTATACTTGTGCTTTTCCACTCTGTAAAGGCTTAACTTTATACAAGTAAAAACTTTTGTCATGTTTTTCATGCTGAACATTGGGAACCTTAAAGCCAAAGCTCATAAAGTATACGTCTTTTCTATGTAATGACGCCGTTTGCTGGACCTTTTTATACATTTTTTTGATGTCCCGCGAATCGCCAAACGTATAGACGATTGTCGTTTCACTAGGTAGAGTTACGAACCAAAAATCAGCCAAGCGTACGGATATCAGCCGACTGCGCGAGAGTATTTTTGCAACGACAACCAGCGCCGGATTCAGTTCGTATCCGATTGAACGAGCGCCACAACGCGCCGCCGCACGCAATACGACACCATCACCGCTCCCGATATCGACAAGTACGTCCCGCTTGCCCAGTGGATACAGCGTGGTGAATGCTTTGTCCAATAATTTTCGTCGCGTAGGCACGTATGGCGCGCCTCGTACTACAACAAATCCAAACAATACTACAATTCCACTCGCAACCCAGAACCAGATCATTTCTCGTTATCGCTCGCAAAAGAGCGCTTTAGCTCCCGGATGTCGTTAGATACCGCACTCAGATCCTTCTCGATGTCAGCAGCCAACTTTGCCGCTTCTTTTAACTTTGCGCTCGCTTGTTCAACCTGAAAATCATCACCATCAAACCAACTCACCAACTGATCCAACTGATCGATTTTTTCCTGAACTGTTGTCGTGTCATTTTTTGTCATACGATTCTACCTTTGCTTTTATTATAGCTTGCGCCAGTTCAATTTCGACAGTTTGTCCTACTTTCATCGCTCCACGAACAAGTGCGTACCCACGCTCCAATGCTCGCGCTGGATCAAATTCCGCCAGTAATCGTTGAGTTTGTAGCAGATACTGCTGGTGCTTCTCGACGTGACGCATCGCAATATCAGCAGAATCCTCCACTCTGCCCGCAACATGCTGACGCAACCTATCAACCGTACCCAGAACGTGTGGTATCAGTGACTGTACTTGCATGCGTGTATAGCCAACAATATCGTGTCGGTTCGGCACTACAATTTGGGCAGCATTACTCGGCGTCGCCGCGCGGACATCAGCTACCAGATCACATAACGACGTATCAACCTCATGTCCAATCCCCGTCAAGGTAGGAATACGACTACCGGCGACCGCTCGAACTAATTGCTCATCATTAAACGCACTCAAATCGTCCGCACTACCACCACCTCTGATAATTATTACAACGTCAGGTAGTGTCTCCTGAGTATTAAAATAGTTCAAGGCTCGAATAATCTGATCAGGAGCCTCCGCTCCTTGCACCGTCACATGCGCAACATCGACACGCAATCCACCCCACCGGTCATTGAGTATCTTGATGAAATCTGCATACCCAGCCGCTTGCGTACTACTGATAATGGCAATGTGACGTGGTATTTTTGGCAACGCCCTTTTTCGCTCAAGAGCGAACAACCCCTCCTGGTCAAGTTTTTTACGCAACATTTCAAAACTCTTTTTTATACTACCCTCACCGCTCGGACGAATTGCTTTAACGGTCAGGCTAAACTTGCCCCATTTTGTCAGTTTTGGAGTAGCCGTAACAACAACCTTCATGCCATCCTCTATAGGTACGCGCAGTTGAAAAACCATCATAAAACAATTAACACTAGCATCCTCGTCTTTTAAGTCGAAAAAAACAAACTTGCCTTGGTTCACCTTAAAACTGGCGACTTCGCCTTCTACCTCAACGAGCGGATACGCATATTCAAAGGTTTGGTTAACGGTAGCGACAAAGTCGCTAACTCGAAATTTTGGGGACATTACCCTTGTCTCCATACGTTGCGAGTGCATGTTGGTAAAAGATATAACCAAGTGCAATAGTTCCAATAAGTATGATGACGCGCGCCAAAACAATACCCGCGATAGCAACACCACCGGCAATGCCCGCAAAGGCCAAGAACGTTACCATAACAGCCTCATATGCGCCGGCACCACCAGGAGTCAACACAAAGAATCCAACCAATGTCGCAACTCCATATGCAATCAATACAGGCGCGGGATTAAATACTTCACCAAGTGCCCAAAATGCAACCATAAACAATCCAGCATCGCCTAGTGTATGGACAACACCCCAGAGTAACGGCTTCTTCAATAATTTTTTGTCACTTTTTAACTCCAGAAAATCGCGATGCATATCTTCTAAAAAGTTCTCAACTGTTGACTCTTTTAGTAATTTACGCCTACGCCCAAAAGTGACTCGACGTGTAATTACATTTAAAATTCGATATATTTGCGATGCAAAACGATCAATGCGCGCCTTACTACTCAATAAATAGATACCTGTCAAAATTGTGACTGTCATCAGTCCAAACAGCGTTGCGCTCGCCAAAATAATCCAACGATTCAACGTACCGTCGAGAGTGACTAAAAAGAGCGATAGTAGTAAAAGAGCACCAAAAGCGAAAAAACCAGATGCATGACGAACAACCTGCGCCATAGTTGCACGCCCTGGAAGCACCCCTAGTGAACCAAGCCTCCATGTCAGATATGACACGCCGCTGACACCACCGCTTGGTAATACATGATTAACGAAATTCCCCTCCAGCGCTATACGTACAAGTTCTCGTCTATTTGTTTTGAGTATCTGGCCTTTACCTCGTAAATACGAGAAGATCATTTCGCCTCCCGCATAGTACACGAGAATCTGCAACGGTATCATTAACAAAAGTACCCAAAGATTAACCTGACTAAGCAATTCCCATGCCCGTAACAGCTCGTGACGGGATGCAAATAGGATAATAATCAGTAAAAAAACAGTGGCTAAGCTTAACCAGGCTCGAAAAGACATACTAACAAGTATATACTATTAGATATGTACATTGCGATGCTCGGACGACAACCAGAATTAGGCATTGCCGAACTCGAAAGAGTTTACGGTGATGTTCGGTGGTTTGCGCATGATTCAGCCCTCGTCGACAGCGATACGTTCGATGTACAACGCTTGGGTGGAACTATCAAGGCGGGAGTCGTTGTGCGAGAGCTCACCGGCACTGACTGGCGCAAGACAAGTATGGAACTCGTAAAAATATATCACCGAAAATGGTCGGATGCTCCGGGTAAAATTACACTAGGCATCAGCGCACATGGATTCACGATCACGGCAAAAGATGTTGGACGCACCGCACATATCCTCAAGTCAAAGCTCAAAGACAGTGGCGTCAGCGTGCGTATGGTGCCGAATGAACAACCGGCACTCAGTAGTGCGTCATCTCATCACAACAAACTCGGTCTATCAAATAATAAAGTAGAGCTAATGGTCGTCCGTGGTCATGGTGGCAAAGTAATTATTGCCGAGAGTACCGGTGCTCAAAACATTACCGCACTCGCCAACCGTGATCAAGCGCGACCAGCACGTGATGCATTTGTCGGTATGCTACCACCAAAACTTGCGCTCATCATGACAAATCTTGCCGTCGGTAAACTACAGCCCAAAGGTGATGAATCACACCTAACTATTCTCGATCCATTTTGTGGCACGGGAGTCATATTACAGGAAGCGGCGCTACTAATGTACTCTGTCTATGGCACCGATGTGTCCGAAAAAATGATTCGCTACTCTCGCGATAACATCCAATGGCTCGAAGAAAAATACAAAATCCGAGCCGGCTGGTATCTCCATGAAGGCGATGCCGTAGAAACAATCTGGCGACAACCAATTGATGCCGTTGCCACAGAAGCATACTTGGGGCAACCATTCAGCGCTCCTCCATCACCGAGCAAGCTAGCAGAAGTAAAACAAACGTGCGACACAATTATTAGTAAGTTCCTCAAAAACATGAGTCATCAGATACAAAGCGGCACACCGTTATGTATCGCAGTCCCCGCTTGGAGTAATCGTGACGGTACCACCTTTACTCGCCTTAATCTCGTCAAAAAACTTGATTCACTAGGCTACAGACCTGTTGAATTCAAGAATATTGCGGCGAAAGATTTGTTGTATTATCGCCCAGGACAAGTTGTTGCGCGTGACTTATTGGTCATCGAGAGAATCTAGGCCAACAAAAGAGCATCTTGATGAGTTATGGATTTCGACAACAGGGGTTGACGAATCGTCATTTTTTAGTTACAATGGTTTAGATTTTTGATGTTAATTAAGGAGTTACCACGTGTCACATGTCAAAGCTGGCGGTTCCAGTAAAAACAACCGAAATAACGCCGGTCAACGCCTAGGTACCAAACGATTTGGTGGCCAGACAGTTCGCAATGGCGAAGTCTTGGTACGACAAACTGGATCAACCAAAATTGCAGGTCCTGGCACATACATGAGCCGTAACTTCACTATTCACGCAGCCGTTGATGGTGTCGTGAGCTTCGTAAAAGTAAAGAAAGGGCGCTTCACAGGCAAAACCGTTCCTCGCACACAAGTTGTTGTCCAATAAATAATTGTTCCAAATAAAAATCGCCTTCGGTGTTGAAGGCGACTTTTTATTTTTAACTCGCTCTAGCTCATACCTAAATGATGCTTAACTCGTTCGACGACATCACCAATAACGACTTGCGATTTAACCAAATAATCATCGACGCCAAGCGATTCAGCTCGTTCTTTGTCTTTTGGTTGGCTTAATGCTGTTAACATAATAACTTTTATGTTGGTTGTCTCGGGAGTATTCCGCAAAATATCCAACACATCAAATCCGCTGATCTTTGGCATCATCGCGTCCAACAATATCAGGTTAGGCTTAAATTCTTTTGCAGCCTGTAACGCCTGTTCGCCATCATTGACCTCATAGAGTTCGAATCCTTCTAATTCTAAACGGGATCGATAGACAGCAGCCAATGCTACATCATCTTCCACGAGTAAAATCTTGCGTCCCGCTCCATCGCCTCCTTCTGGTGTTGGCGCAGGAGTGGCTGGCGTGGTAGTAGCTTCTGATTCACTGGATGTATCTGCAACTGGAGCTGGAGGCTCAGAATGCCCTTGGTCATCTGACATTTCTGGTTTGTCTAGGTTGTCTGGTTCGTCTTGCATATGCTTATACTACTATACCATCGATTATTCGTCTACTTTTTCAAGATTGCAAGAGCGCTCGCCATCTGAGGATCCCGATCAGCGTTAGCATCTTCGAATGTCAGTTCAACCTTTGTATCGGGACTTATACCCTTTTCGTTGATGTTTTTGCCGTCGGGCGTAAACCATTTTGCTATCGTCACCTTCAGTACGGTGCCGTTAGATAAATTGATGAGTTTTTGCACGCTCCCTTTCCCAAAAGTCTGTTCACCAACAAGTTTTGCGGCTCCGTGATCCTGAAGTGCTCCCGCAACGATTTCGCTCGCACTAGCACTCGACCCATTTATCAAAACAATCGTTAGTACACCCTTGAGGATTGATGAGTTGCCCGATTTTAATTCTTCGGTCACCTTACCACCCGACCTCTCACTCACAACGACTTTATTATCTAGCCAAATACCCGCAATATCTTGTGCGGCCGACAGCAACCCGCCGCCATTACCACGCAAATCCAAGATCACGCCTTTCACGCCCTTCTCTTTGAACTCCTTGGCGGTTGTACGTGCCATGTTCGTTGTCGTTTCGTCAAAACGTCGCATTGTCAAAACGCCTATACCATCAACTACCTCACCCTCAACACTTGGTGAAGTAATTTCGGCACGCGTTATCGAAAAGTTTTTACTATCCAAACCCCGCAATACCGTTAACTTTACGGTAGTTCCAATTTTTCCCCTAATACTATTAACGACTTCGTTCAACGTCCTTCCGGCCATAAACTCATCATTAACAGCAATGATAATGTCACCTGGTTGCAGACCAGACTCACCTGCGGGCGTACCTTTTAGTGTCCGTATAATTGTTGGTTTTAGATCTCTACTGCCTATTTCGGCACCGATTCCGCCACCAATATTACCCGTTAAATCCTTGTTGAATTCCTCAGCCTCTTTTTTGTCGAAGTAAACCGTATATACGTCACCTGCTGCCATAACCAAACCACGGCTAGCACCATCAATGAGCGCTTGCTCGTTCAAATCACCATCAAAATTCGCCTTCAATTGTCGAAATGTTGTCTGTACGTCCGTAAAATCGAGCGTTCCAGTCTGAACTTTAATTCCCAAAACAGGGGCAACGGCATTCACGATTTGTTCATTTCGCATGCCTCCCAGATATCCAATTATGACAGCGCATGCCAAAACAAGTATCAAAGTACTCGGTGTGAAATTTATTTTTTTAGGTTTTTTTTCTTCGATCACTTCAACTCATTATACCCGAATTAACCAAAAGCATGAACCTAAACTATGCAATGAATAACTTCGTATCAAACGGTACTAAAAGTAAATGTATGTATCGTATGTAGACGCGTAGACTCGCATCTCGCTATAGTGACCCCAGCCCGATCCACCAGCATTGAAATAGTTATACTGGCTGACGTCAACAGTTCCGTCGTTATGCACAGCTTCTATCCAAACAGCGTGACCGTATTCACCGGCAGAGATGATACCTACAGAATTTGCCCGGGGAGTACTGCCCGTCGTATAGCCTGACGATTCTGCACTTGCAGGCCACATATTTGCATTACCCCAGTAGTACGGGAAGTTGCCGGTTTTTTGACCAACTTTCCAGGCCGTATAACTCACACATTGCCGACATCCGTATCCTAATGGATCATTGCCGTTACCGTTTGCGCCACCGTGCGACCATGCGTTACCATCAACCCAGCAATCAGTTTCCCATGGATAACCACCCTTGTTTGGGTCACCAGGCAAAGTATTTACAACACCGCCAGCAGCCAACAGGGCCGCCTCAATAGCATTTTGCTGTTCCTTTTGTATCTTTAGTTTTTGATCCTCACGATCGCTAACCAGACGGTTATATGCGGCCTGCTGTCCTCGAGTTTCATTGATGAGCGCAAGCCTCTCGTTCTCCTTCGCCACCAGCGCATCACGGGCAAGCTTTTGCTCGGAAATCACACGTTCTATATCTACTTGTTGCTGTTCTAATTCAACCTTTATGCGTTTAATCGTATTAATAGTCAACACGAGGCTGTCGCGAATGCTATTTTGATATGTTTCTTTATCGACATATTCAGCAATGCTACTGCTACTCGCCAGCATTTCCAGCGGCGTGATATTACCGGATAAATATATACTTGCTATCGTATCACCCAGTACGCCTTTATTAACAACGATTTTTTGCTCGTTCTCCGCTATGCGCGCAACCAGACGTTTATGTTCCGCTTCTTTTAGATTTATACGCTTTTGGATAACTTTTTTTTGCGTATTGATTGAATCTATTTCTTTTTGTAACGAATCAGCTTTATCATTTAGCTTCTTTGCTTCGTTTTGCAGTCCTTCGATCTGTTTTTCAATCTTTGCAATTTGATCATCAAAATCATCTGCATGCGTAACGCCTACGAGCTGAAACGACAAAGTTATGACCATTGCCATAGCAACCGTGGCAGTTATGATTCTTTTTGCGGTTTTTTTTGTGTTTACAACTGGTATGGTGGACAGTTTGTTCATTTACACGCTCATTATAGCATAAGCATGTTAATTTGTCTAGATGCCCTTCAGCGTTATGCGTTAGGGAAACGAAGGAGTATGACGCCAGAATTTTTTACGAACATAGTACTGTACTGACCGGTTCCGTAGAAATTATATTGACTCACAAACATACCATCACCCGTTACACTCTCGACAATCATGACATGACCGATAGGCGCAAACCAACCAGACTGTGGTAGCACAACAACATCACCAGGCTGCGGAGAGTACACTCGCCACGCCCCGCTCCACCGAGCTGCACTCGATGGCCATTCGTAGGCGTTACCGTCACCGTGCCATGCCTGGACGCTCTTGCCAAATCGATTCTTGAGTGCCCATGCAACATAACTCACGCATTCGCGATTATACAGATTCCATGGATCAACCCAAGTATCTTGTGCCATACAATATGGATACCCACCTGAACAACCCTTATTTCCACTCCAGCCCGAATACTGGAACGACCCAACAACTCCAGAATTGCCGCCGCCACTCGAGACAAGACTCGCGTAATATGCCTGCTGTTGAGCGTGCACGGACTGTAACTGACTCTTGGCATTCTGTACCAACTTTTGATACGATGCTTCCTCGCCACGGGTTTTATTAACTAAATATTGCTGTTCGGACTGCACTGCAGCTAGTTGATCATTTTGTTGCTTCAAATTCGCCAGCACTTTTTCAACTGATTTTTTGTCACCCTCTAGCTTTATCTTGATGTCCTTGATCTCGACAATCGTCGTATTTAACTGATCGCGCACCGATGATCGATACTCTTGTTTATCAATATAATCACCGATACTATCGCTACTAGCTAACTGTTCGAATGGTGATATTTCATCATCTATATACAAATTCGCCAATATCTCGCCCAGCACATCCTGAGATTCCTTCAGCTTTGTTTCATTCAATGCAATATCCGCCTTGAGTTTCTTCATCTTTGTCTGATTTGTCGCAATTTTCGCTTCTAAAGCCGCCTTTTGTGCATTGATCAGATTTAATTTATTCTGCAACGTATCCGCTTTCGCGCGTAATTTATTCGCCTCCGCCTGATATGCATCTGCTTTCGCCTGTAGATTACTGATCTGATCATCCCATTGATCGGCAAACGCCTTTTCAATAGTAGACATCGGCAATGTAATCGTCATCACAATCGCAAACACGACCAAAATTATTTTGGTCGTTAAACGTCGCAAAACTGGTGTGGTGGACCGTAGCTTCATTGCTGTATATAGCTTAATATAATTCCCCTATTCTCGTCAATACGCTTATGGTTAAATTTTTAAATATTTCCGCGTTGCCAGTAGCGACGAAATTACCCCGATAGCCGCACCCGTTAAAATCATTGCCAAGATTACAAAACCTAGATACGCAGAGACTAACTCGACCGTATCACCAACATTCACCCATTCATTCAGCTTGTCTCGTACCGCAAATAACGCACCTACGCCCAGTATTGTTGCAAAGACTGCCGCAATAAATCCATAAACAACTGCCTCGACAATAAAGGGCCCTCGAATGAAATTCCGATCGGCACCAATCAATTTCATCATTTGAATTTCTTCTTTACGATTAAAGATCGCCATTCGAATTGTGTTAAAGACTATCAATGCCGAAATGACCAAAAATACGAGGCTTGCAATAATTCCCCCACGCTCGGCAACCTCCACCCAGCGACCAATCGTCTCGATTGCTGTTCGTCGATCACCCTGGAATGACGGTTCCCTATCTGGGTCTGCGTGCATTTTATACAATTCATTTGTACTCACGAATTTATTGAGTTCTGATGGATCATTAATGTCCGCAATTTTTACTCGAAATATTCCAGGCAGTTTATTTGTTGCTTCATTAAGGGCATCAAGCGTCTGAATGTCACCCTTATTCTGCTGGGCAAAGTCCGCGCGACCCGCTTCGGGACTGATGTATTGAACACTTTCTACTGACGATAGCCGTTTGATAGCTTGCTTGATATTCTGCGCCTGCTCTTCTGTCGTCTCGGTATCTACATAAATCGACATATCGACTTTGTCTTTGATGGCATCAACTGTGTCCACTAAAACCTGACGAGCAACGAGAGTAAAAAACATAATGAGAAGTGTAATGGTCATTACAGCTGTCGCAGCAACAGTAAGCCACATATTTCGACTAAAATTGTTGATGCCATAACGGCACATGCGTACAAATGTCAGCCATTTACGTCGTGTTTTCTTGCCTTGCGTCAGTGCTCGGGGTGCATTATTCTTTGCCATGCTACTGCCTATAGCTCCCCTGCGCTTGGTCGCTCGTGACCTTGCCGTGATCCAGCGTAATAACCCGACGCTTTAATTTGTTCACAATCTCGACATTATGTGTCGTGAGCAACACAGTCGTTCCGTATTTGTTAATCTTTTCCAAAAGTCGTACGATATCCCAACTGTGTTTCGGATCCAGGTTTCCGGTAGGCTCATCTGCGATCAGGATTTTTGGTTGTCGTACAACGGCACGAGCAATCGCGACACGTTGACGTTCACCGCCAGACAGCTGATGTGGAAATTGCTTTTCTTTACCGGTGAGTCCGACTAACTCGATAACCTTTGGCACTGTATTTTTGATCTCACGGCCAGTCATACCTGCAATCTCTAGCGCAAAGGCGATGTTCTCGTATACTGTACGCTGCGGCAATAATTTGAAATCCTGAAATACGACACCAATCTTGCGTCGCAAAAGTGGAATATGTTTGTCTTTGAGCTGATCATAATCAATACCACCAATAACAATTTTACCGCTTGTTGGTTTTTCCTCGCGAGTTAATAATTTTAATAATGTTGATTTACCCGCACCACTGGTGCCAACAATAATAACGAACTCTTTTGGCTCGACATGTAAACTAATCCGGTTGAGCGCCGGTTTGTCATCGCGTCCATATGACTTGGTTACCCTATCTAACAGAATCATCTACTATATATTATACCATGACGCTCATGTAAAAATCATAGGAATACAGGTGTAATTTCTGCTACTTTTTAACTACTTGTCCTTCTCTGTCATGTGCGCCTCTAGGTATGCATTCATAAAACCATCAATCTTGCCACCCAAAACACTCGTTGGGTCCTTTTCTTCGTATTTCGTACGCGTGTCCTTGACGAGCGTATACGGATGGAGGACGTAATTACGAATCTGGCTTCCCCAATTTGCCGATTCACCTGCGCGCAAATCTGCGATAGATTCCGCATGCTGTTCAATTTGTAGATGTGCGAGTTTAGAGCGTAATATTTTCATTGCCGTTTCTTTGTTTTGTAATTGTGAACGCTCATTTTGAATAGCAACAACGATTCCCGTTGGTTCGTGAGTAACTCGCACGGCACTGTCCGTTGTATTAACCGATTGACCTCCGTGACCGCCAGCGCGATACACATCAATCTTTAAATCTTTGTCATCAATTTCCACCTCTTCTGGCGCATCAATTTGCGGTAAAACTTCAATCAACGCAAAACTCGTTTGACGTAAATTATCACTGTTAAACGGGCTCAAGCGCACCAAGCGATGCACACCATTCTCGCTCCGTAATCTTCCATAGGCATATGGACCACTCACTTCAAAGACACTTGTCTTAATCCCCGCTTCTTCTCCAGTGGAACGCTCGTCCTGCGTCACACTCATACCGCTATTTTCCGCCCACCTTAGGTACATACGCTCAAGCATTTCAGCAAAGTCCTGCGCGTCAGTACCGCCAACACCCGCACTAATACGAATAATAGCATTGTGATCATCATACTTTCCGCTAAACAAGAGGTCCTTTTTTCGGCTCGTTAGCTCACGTTCAAGCGCCTCAATCTGACCCTCAAACTCAGTCCGCAAAGAATCATCACCAAAACTCATGAGCTCAACAATATCGTCCACCTGCGCGCGCAATGTTTGCCATGGCTGGACTATCGCACCGAGTGCTGATTGTTGCTTACTCTTAGCCTGTGCATCGCTAGGATTATTCCATACTTCCGGAACAGCCAGCTCATCATCAAGTACCGATAATTGCTTAGCCTTAGCATCAATTGACAGTTGTTCATATGCGGTCGCGACGTCATCCTTGAGTGACTGGACTCTCTTTTCCAGTGGTTGCATAGTTTAGATTATACAGTACCCACCCATGCTAAACTGAAGATATGACGAAAATTGGAGTATTTGATTCAGGCATCGGCGGAAAAGCTATTGCAGATAAGTTAGAGAAATTATTTCCATCAGCAAAAATCATATCTGTAAATGATAGCAAGAATGTGCCGTATGGAGGCAGAAGTCGCGCTGACATCATAGAATTGACCGAAAAGGCAATCCAACCACTCATCAATAAAAAATGCGATGCAATAGTTATTGCCTGCAATACCGCGACAACCAATGCCATTAATGATTTACGTCAAAATCATCCCGATGTTCATTTCGTCGGGATCGAACCCATGATAAAACCCGCCGCAAAACTAACCCAAACAGGTGCCATCGCCGTATTTGCAACGCCCGGTACTCTGAAAAGTCGTCGCTATCACCAGCTCAAACATCAATGGGCAGCTAGACTCACTGTTCTCGAACCAGATTGCAGTAGATGGGCAAAACTGGTAGAAGATAATGAATCTGAACGTATTGATATCAACTCTGTTATATCAGAAGTTAAGCGTTGGAACATTGATGTTATCGTCCTGGGTTGTACTCATTATCATCACATCAAAGATCGCATAGAACGAGCAGCCGGACGTAATGTTCATGTCCTCGAGCCATCAGACGCAATTGGAGCACGTCTCGATGAACTACTACCTACAGATTTTGCACCGCTTGAATAAACTGATCGCCTCGATCAGAGTAGCTCGTGAACATATCAAAACTCGCGCATGCGGGGCTAAGGATAACAATATCTCCAGGCTCTGACGCATTGGATGCCGATTGTACAATATCTGCCATCGAAACCGAAGGACCTAGATTCGTAAATCGAGCAAAGTGAACATTTTTTAAGGCAGTCTCTAACTTTGGTGCCTCAGCTCCAATCAACAAGACCCTGCGAATCTGCTCATTCGCTTTAATTTTTTGCGCCAACTCATCATACGAAGCGCCTTTGCTAGATCCGCCCAATATCAGGACTTTAGGCACGTCAAATGCGGCAATCGCGGCAATCGCACTACCCGGTGTTGTTGCAATACTATCATCAAAATAGCGCACGTCATTTACGGTACCGGCCAGCTTTAATCGATGCGGCAAACCTTCAAAAGTTTCTAGACCACGTTCCATATCAAAAGCGTCCTTTAACGACGGCCATACTGCAGAAATCGCCGCACATGTATTATCACGATTGTGATCACCGGCTAGCCTCAAGGCAGCAACAGAGAACAACTCACTCTCTCCATAATAAAACATACCGTCTTTGACGTGCGCCGCAGATTCACTAGGATATGTAATCTTTGTTTTTGCTGGTGATACTTTGCTAATATATTCCGAGTACTGATTTTTGTCTCTGTAGATAATGATGTCGTCAGACTTTTGATACTTTGCTATGTTCGCTTTTGCCATCAAATAGTCGTTGAAATCCTTGTGTACATCCAAATGCTCAGACTCAATTCCCAAAACAACAGCAACATGAGGACTGACATCACAATCCCATAACTGAAAACTGCTCAATTCATAAATAACAAAATCATTAGGAGCTATCTGATCTAGTACATCAAGTGCGGCAACACCAATGTTACCCACCAACCATGTCTTCTTTCCGGTCGCATCAAACATCGCCTTAATCAAACTGCATGTTGTACCCTTACCCTTAGAACCGGTCACGCCAATAACAGGCGCTGGGCAGCGCTTCAAAAACTCTCGAGTGACAGTCGTTAACTCTCCGGTCGTCTCAACTTGCCATGGTGGAATCGATGGAGATTTGACAGCCAAATCGGCCGTAATACCTTTGAAATCTTTGACGCTCCCAACGAACCCTACCCCCTCGGGCAATGCTTTTGTGGGCTGAGGATTATTATCATAAACGGTAAACGTCGATCCGGGATGCGCCGCACTATAATACTTATAGACACTTTCGCCTTCGACACCGTAACCTAAAATAGCAATATTCATAAGCCTATTATATCAATTTATGCAGATTCAAATAGCGCGGATAGTTTATCGTCGAGTGAAATAAATTCCTTGCGCTCCCCTGAACTGACTCCAGCAAGTACACTGATATTATGATCGATAAATTCTTGCGCAGTCGTTATAATACATTCTCTCGTCGTTCCGTTGATTGAATCAGGGACTTTTTCGTAGTTTTTGACAACTCCATCAGCAAAGTAGCGATTTGTGTAAAAATTACTAATTTGAGCTACCGTCTGAGCGCCCATCTGATGTCGACCAAGTGCGTATGACTTCGCTGCATCAATTTCCGCCTCACTAATCTTGCCGTCCATAATGGCGCGTAATTCACGAACAATGATGTCAAACAACGCATCGGCTGTTTCCAAGTTAACCTGTCCACCAAAATCCCATGATGAGTCATGGAAACCAACTGATGTGTCGCTAAACATACCATATGCCAAACCACGTTTACGTGCCGCTCCATAAATTCGTGAATGATTAGTGCCAGTAAGGATGTGATCCAAGCAATCCATCGCATCAGATTCTTCATCCGTCAATTCGCGAGGAACAATCAGGGACCATGCGAAAGTTAAGTTAGAAGCTTCCTTCCGCCGAATTAATGTTGGCCTGCCGGCATGAAACTCATCCTGAGGTGCTTCGAAACGTTCACCCTCTGGTAACTCCCAACTTTCCAACTGTCGACGAATCTCTGCCTTGCGTCCATGCAATTTCCCTGCGACCACAAAGCGCATATTATTTGACGTATGAGTCCGTGCGTGATGTTCTTTGATGTGACGAAGTTTAACACGAGGGATAGTACGTAAGCGTTGGTTAAAAGTCAGCACATCCTCGCCCAATAACTGCTGAACCTTGGGCCATAATAATCGATTATGACTATTCAGGTAACCCGTCAGCTCACTACGAACATTACCCTTTTCAGCTTCTAGCTCCTCGTTATTGAATCGCGGCTGACAAATCGATACCTGTTGCAAATCCAGAATTCGTTCCCACTCAAAGTCGGCACAGTCAGCAATATATACCATGCTCATGTCACTGGTGTACGCATTGTGGTAGGCGCCATTTTTCGTAAACTCAGCCTCAAATTCATGTTCATCACGAAAACGTGCATTTGCTCCAAATGCCATATGTTCCATAATATGCGCCGTTTCATAAACATTTTTGTTTTTTACGTAACGATTACCGGCACGAAATTGAAACTGAAAGCTCATTACGGTTGCACCGGGCACGTCGATAAACAAACCACGGGCGCCGTTTTTAAGCCTTACCTCTTCGACCGTATGTTTCATCGACGGTTTTTCTTTCGGTTCTGTCGTTGTTTCTTTTTCTTCTTACGAGCATCGTTCCTTATTTTTGCCTCACCCTTCTCAGCTGGTGCAATACTAAAATCATTGTCACGATTTTTCTCACCGTCCGTAATCTCGTTAACACCACGTTCAACTGAATGCTCGGCCAATTTAGTCAATTCAGTTTCGTGCTCCTCCGTAGACATAGCTCTGACATCACTCGACCGAACACGCATGATAGCTCCCAACACCTCGTCCCGAAGAGTCGCTTGTAAGCTATCGAACAATTTTGCACTTTCGGATCTATATTCAACCAATGGATCACGTTGACCAACTGAACGCCAATGAATTCCCTCTCGCAAATGTTGCATGTTTTCTAAATGTTGCATCCACAATGTATCAAGTACCTGCAAATACACATCACGTTCAACCTTGCGTAATGTTTCTGGTGTTAATTCTTTTTCTTTAGACGCATATAATTTTGCAACAGCCTCTTTTGCCATTTCACGACGTCTTTTATCCCGTTTTTCAGCACCGATACCTTCGATAATCTTATCACCGACTGGGAACGTAACATTAAATTCATCTGCAAACTTCGGATTATTCTTCGCGGGTAGATCTACTAAATTATCCACCTTGTCGTTGAGCAATCGCTCAATTTCTGGCTTGATTGTCGCACCCTCCAAAATTCTACGACGCATTACGTATACAACTTTTCGATGCTTATTAATAACGTTATCGTACTGAACGACATTCTTTCGAATATCGTAGTTGTAGCCTTCGACTCGTTTTTGCGCAGCTTCGAGCGTCTTTGTCACGGCCTTGTTCTGAATTGGTGTATCTTCGGTAACGCCTAATCGTGTCATCAACTTGGCGATACGTTCACCCTGAAAGATACGCATCAAATCATCTTCGGTCGATACATAAAACTGCGTTTCTCCCGGATCACCTTGACGTCCGCCGCGTCCACGTAGCTGATTATCGATTCGTCGCGCCTCATGACGCTCACTACCAATCACGACTAAGCCACCGAGTTCACGAACTCCATCACCTAATTTGATGTCGGTACCACGTCCGGCAATGTTGGTCGCCAATGTAATCGCGCCTTTTTCACCCGCCTTTTCGATAATAGCCGCTTCACGCTCGTTATTCTTTGCGTTGAGAATCTCGTACTTAATACCTTCTTTGCGTAAATAATTGGCAATCATCTCGTTCTTTGTAATCGACGCGCTACCTACCAAGACCGGTCGTCCAGCTTCGTGATATACCTTGATTGCATCAGCAACGGCTTTTAGTTTGCCCTTTTCACTCTTAAAGATTAGATCATCCTTGTCATCACGAACAATTGGTTTATTCGATGGAATCTGCACAACGTCCAAACTATAGATCTGCTGGAACTCTTCTGCCTCCGTAAATGCCGTACCTGTCATGCCAGAGAGCTTGTCATACAAACGAAAGAAATTCTGGAATGAGACTGTTGCCAACGTCATACTCTCTTGCAAAACAGCGACGCCCTCTTTAGCTTCTATCGCCTGATGAAGACCTTCATTATAGCGACGACCTTGCATCAAACGCCCCGTGTGCTCGTCGACAATGATTACTTCACCTTCCTTGGTTACGACATAATCTTTGTCACGACGGAATAACGCCTGAGCCTTGATAGCCTGATCAACATGATAAACGGATTGTACGTATCCGGGTGTGTACAGATTTTTTACACCTAACATACGTTGAATTTTTTCAACACCCTGATCGCTCAACGAAACGGTACGACGCTTTTCGTCGAGAACATAATCATCAGGAACCAACTTTGCCGCAATCTTTGCAAACTGATAATAACTATCGGGATTTTCGGCAGCGGGAGCGCTAATGATTAATGGAGTACGAGCTTCATCGATCAAAATGCTGTCTACCTCGTCAACGATAGCAAAATTGAGATCACGCTGGCGAAGTTCATCGACATCGTTAACCATGTTGTCTCGTAGATAGTCAAAACCAAATTCGTTATTGGTACCGTATGTCACATCAGCGGCATATGCTTCTTTACGCGTAACGGGGCGCAACTTGCGCATACGTTCATCGTCGTGCTTTTCATTATTAAAATCAGGGTCATAAACATATGATGCATCATTAATAATGACACCGGTCGACATACCAAGGAAATGATAAACTTCCGCCATCCATCCAGCATCACGTTGTGCCAAATAATCGTTAACCGTGACGACATGTACACCCTTGCCCGTCAGCGCATTCAAATACACCGGCAGGGTTGCCACCAGCGTTTTACCCTCACCCGTCTTCATCTCGGCAACATTACCTTCATGAAGCGCCATACCGCCGATCAACTGCACGTCAAAATGCCTCATGCCGAGTACTCGATCGCTTGCTTCACGTACTAATGCAAATGCATCTGGTAAGACATCGTCCAAGGTCGTCTTTTTTTTGTCGAGCCGCTTCTTTAATACTGCCGTCTGCTTTTTCAGTTCCGGCTTGCTCATTTTGTGATATTTCTCAGCCAACGCATTAATAGCGCCAACTTTTTTCTCCAAACCTTTGAGAATCCGCTTTTGCGGGTCACCGAAGACCTTCATCAAGACTGCTTGTCGACTAACCATAAATAACCCTACTCCTGCCGTAATAGCCTGAAAATAACTATCACTAATTATAGCGTATTTTAACTAAAAAGACAGGTGTTTTTGACCACAATCTAGGACTTCTTCGTCGAACGAGAGAGACTACCTGTCATGCGTGATAATATTCGTCCTTGTTTTTTGCGCCTACTCACGGCAACTTTATAGCGATGCAACTGCGAAACAAGCTTTGCTTCGACAATATCGATGGCCGCGAGAATATTCATTGTAGAATCCTTGGCAACTAATGTCTTTCCTGGTAACTTCACAATAACCTCGGCCTCATACTTGTTACCATGCGCTCGATTAACCTCTTTGAGGATTACCTCAGCGCTCACCGAATCACGAGCATGACGTGGCATATACCTATCTAACCGGCTAATTTTACGAGCAACATATTTCTTAGTTGACTCATCAATGTCCAGCTTGATTCCTGTAATAGTGACAAGGTCAATCATAGTGCACACATCTATATTACTTCTTTACCACCAAGATACGGCTTTAGTACCTCGGGTACGCGTACATTGCCTTCGGCAGTCTGGAAGTTTTCGATAATACCAATAATCGGTCGCTGTGAAAATGCAGTTGCGTCATTTGTATGTGCAAATTCGACATCACCAGAAGTCCGTCGTACACGCGTCTTCATTGCTCGAGTCTGAAAATCAGTGATGTAATCAGCCGTGTGTGTCTCACGGTATTGCTGCTGCGATGGTAGCCACACATCCAAATCAACGCCCTTGGCGTTTGGTCGACCAATATCAGCCGTACACTTTTCCAGCACGCGATATGGCAAACCTAGTTGTTGCATCAAATATTCCTGAATTGCCACCATAAAGCGATGTTCATCCAACGACACATCCGCCGTCGTGAAACTCTCCATCTCTAGCTTGTTGAACTGATGTAAGCGAAAAATTCCCTCTGTATCCTTACCGTATGTACCCGCTTCACGGCGAAATGCCGTTGTATAGCCGACCATTCGTACCGGCATATCCGATTCTGGCAAAATTTCGTTCATATACATCGGTGCCAGGGTGTGTTCTGCACTAGCGTTCAACCACAAATCTTCATCTTCAATTTTGTAGGTTTGTTCTTGTTTATTCAAACGACCGGTGGCCTCGAACACCTCTGTCTTTGCAACGGCCGGAGGTAAAACTAACGTAAAAGGCTTATCACTGACACTCAGATTATTGTCGGTAGCAATCTTACGAAGTGTTTCCCGATTGGTTAACGTCTCGATACCAAATTGCCATAACGCAAATTCTAATCGCGCCATATCACCTTTGACATACACAAAGCGCGAACCGGCAATCTTGACCGCACGCTCGGTGTCTAACCATCCTTTCGCTTCAGCAATTTCTGCATGATTTTTTGGCTGAAAGTCAAAATGTGGTTTGTCGCCAACTTCCTTAATAACAACATTTTCATCCTCGGTCGAACCAACCGGCACATCTGATAGCGCCATATTCGGTACGGCTTTGAGCAATTTCCAAAATACAACTTCAGTATTCTCTAGGTAGCCCTCTCGTTCCGACAGCTCAACTTTTATCTGCTTACCTTCGTCAATTATCGCTTGATTGGGCCTGCCGCCACTCATTTTTGCAGCATTGTGGTTGCGACGTTCGCGCAATTCATCCACTTGCTGTTGCAATGTTCGCCGCTCAGCATCCAGCTCAACGAGCTTGGCAATATCAACGTCATAGCCTTTATTCTTTGCGTTTTGCGCGACAGCGTCAGGCTGCTCTCGAATTAATCGAATATCAATCATAGGTTTATTGTATCAAACTATTCCGTTCGTAATGCTTCAATCGGATCAAGTTTTGCAGCTTTTCGAGCCGGGAAATAGCCCGCAATCACCGCAATGATCATCAGACCAACAATCAAACTAGCAATTGGCAGCGGTTGAAAGATTAATAGTGAATTGCCATCACCGAGGCTTAATGTATCTGTAATCCATGGATTGAGCCATGATCCGCCCGCCCATGCAACGCTCGAACCGATTACTCCGCCCAAAAATCCTATCCATGCCGCTTCATATCGGAAAAGTTTCGCAACATCCTTGCTATGCGTGCCAAGGGCTTTCATCAATCCGATCTGCTGTGTTCGTTCTAGTACACTAATGTACTGTGTATTGATTATGCCGAACACGCTAGCAATCAATGCCAACGCACCAAATCCAGCCACGATCCCCTGAAGCAAATTCACTATTGTAAATAATAGGCCCTGCAAATCTTCCGCCGTTCGTGCATTCAAACCCTCATCCTTCAATCGCTGTTTTACCAGCTCCGGATCAGCACCATCCTTGACGATTGCCGTTGCTGCGATATAATTCTGATACCTCGGCGTGCCTTTTGTCAGAAAATCAGATAACTCCCGGGCGGTATTCTCGGAAATAAATAATGCATTACTGGCGCTCAGCGATGTCACGGACGCTTTCGCAACGACACGCACCGTAAAGCTTACGTCCCGTACTTCTCCCTCGACAAGTTTTGCCAAGCCATCAGCCCCCTGCGTCAACAATACGTTTTTGATTTGTTCTTCGGTCGGCTGTACCTGACGAACCAAATGCAGTGTCATCTTTTTACCAATGAAATCGGCGGGCTTCTTTATCTTGAGCGTCGATAAAAATCCCTCTGGAATAACGACTTCATTATCCATAATTTGCTCACCCAATGGAGGCAACTTACCCGCAGCCGACTCGGCCAACACGCTGGCGTCATAGACAGACACATCACTCGCGTACTTCTTACTTACACCCTCAAAGGTAATATATTCAGCCTCAACTAAATAAGTTGGAATGACCTGTTTGATATCTTTATCATTACGTACAACATCCAGATCCTTAGGCGAAAGAGTCTCAATATTCAAGCCAGAAAACTCTGTCGCCGTTTCTGAATATTCCTTCAAGCCTCCGCCGCCAAAACCACCTTCACCAGCGAGAACCTTATCTTTGAATACCATAATGGCCTGCGGATTTATGTTTGAACTAATCAACTTGTCCGCATACTGACGCGAACCCTCACCTGCGGCAATCGCAAGTGTTAGCGTAAAGGCACCAACTGCAATCGCAAGACTCGTCAACAGGGTTCGTGCTTTTGCCTGGCGCAAACTACGCCCTGCGCGTCGTACTATATATCGTGCTTTCATGATTGAACCACCTTTTTGTGCTTCGTCTTTTGTACGGGTTTCTTTTTGTCAATTGATGTAATCTTGCCGTCTCGAATCTGGATCATAATGTCACATCGTTTCGCTAGGTCGTGATCATGCGTCACAATAATCAATGTTACGCCTTTTTCCCTGTTATATCGAAAGAGTAGATCTTCAATTATTTCACCTGTCGCACTATCGAGATTTCCTGTCGGCTCATCAGCAAATAAAATTTTAGGATCATTAACAATTGCCCTCGCGATCGCCAAGCGCTGCTTTTGTCCACCGGACAAATCACGTGCGCGCGATTTCTTTTTTTCCAACAACTCAACCGCTTCTAGTGCGCGTTCTATTTTTTCTTGATGCTGCGACGCAGGCACGTCCGCAATCTCGCACACCATTCCAACGTTGTTATAACAGCTCTCATTTGCTTCAACAAAAAAGCTCTGAAAAATAAAACTCATTTGACGTGAACGAAATTGATCTACTTCTCTTGATTTAAGCTTTAAAATATCTTGTCCATCTATAATTATCTCACCTGTTTGCGGTCTATCTAGCCCGCTCATAACGTGCATTAATGTGCTCTTACCCGATCCGCTCTTGCCAATGATAGCAACGCTTGCTCCGTCAGGAATCGAAAAATTAACATCATCCAGCGCCGTAAACACTGTATGTTTCTTACCATATGTCTTTGTGACACCATTAACTTCTATCAAATTTCCTCCAAGTTTACATATCTTAGTATAGCACTACGGCTTTTTAATTTTCTGTGCGATATGTCGAGCAACCTTGCCGCGCACCTCTGCGCTATCCCCGACACCATGCTCTTCAAGGACGCTAATGATCTTGTGATCTAATTGAATATCTTCCTCTACTTCGCGCTCCAGACGCATATTATTTCTTACGAGATCCTTTAGCTGTTCGCCCGTCTCACGCACCTCACGAGCAGCCTTTTCGGTAATCTGCATCTGTCGCGAAATCGTAATACTCTGCAAAATCGTCACCAGTAGTGCCGCAACACCTATCCCAAATGCGATCAAACTAAACGTTAGATGCGATGGATCTTCTCCGATATTCGCAAACACCAAAACTGCCAGTCCAATAAGCGCGACCAAAATAATAATACGCACCGATAAATAATAACGAGACCGAATATCCTTATATTTCATACCCCTATAATAACGCAAGATAAGCGTTTTGAATATGTAGTTAGAACTTCTTGATATGCCCTACAAAACTATCAACGTATTTTTGCAATCTCTCTTTGTCTTCACCTGTCACTTCGCCATTTTCACCCAACTTTTTGCTGGCGAAATTGAAATATAGTTCGGGTTGTCCCATCAAATGCATACCCAGATAGCCAACAATGTGACGCAGTGTAGACTGTGCCACGGCGGTACCTATTGCCCCATCCGTAGCTCCGCCGACGCCAACAGGTTTACCGCTGAATGAATTGCCTGGACGCGTCGCCCAGTCAATTGCATTCTTTAATACACCAGGTATGCCCCGGTTATACTCAGGCATGACAAACAAAACGCCGTCGGCCGATTCAACAATAGCCTTCATAGCTTTGACTGATTCGGGCAGATTATGTTCCATGTCTTGATTCAGTAAAGGCAAATTTAAATCCACATATTCAAATACGACACCATCCGGTAAGAGTGACTCCAGGTTGTGTGCTAGTTTTTTATTCAACGAATCTTTTCGCAAACTTCCCACAAATACTGCAATTTTTATCATATTTTCTTCCTCTACTTTTTACTATATTTAGTATAGCATACAACCCGCCGACCCACTAACCCTATAGTATACGGGTATTGACTTTTCATCAAGCTTATGCTAATATTTAAGTATAAATCTGTAGAAACGGAAAACAAAAATGTCAGAAAAACTACCACAACCTGAAAACAACAATGAATTGTCACGAGATGCGGTCGACAAGCAATTTAGCGACATCTTGAACTATAACAGTCTAGGCACAGATGATTCCGATAAACAGCTTTCGATGATTGATACCGACGGACACATAAGTAAGGAACTGGCACCCGAAGCTCCTGATGCACAAGGTACCCTCTTTGATACCGAGGGCAATATTACCGGTGAACTACAACTCGAAACAAAAGAAACTAGCAAGCCTCTAAGCGAGTACTCTGTCGATGAACTTCGTGCGGCCTTAATGGATGCAGAATCACGTGAAAGCGGCATCACCCTCGACCAGGCCTACGCTGAAAATGATAAGCGTGACGCACAGGCGCATGAAGACGTTAAACTTGATGAAGCATACGCAGAGAATGAACGATTTGACTCAGAAGGTATAGATAGCACACAAGAGCACGCCACAACACCAGAATCAATCGATTACACTACTCGTATCGGTAATGCTACTGACCGCATCTCTCAATGGCTCGGTAACAAAGCTGAAAAGTATGAAGCAACCGGTGGCGTAAAAGGCTACGCAAAAAAACTACTACGTCGCATGGGTAAAGCCGCATATAAACGATCAGGTCTCGAAGCCGGCGTAAACAAAACACGACTCGCAGCCGATAGGATTAATGACTTTAGCGATAGAGTCGAGAGTTCAATCACCGACTCTATTGAAAATCGAAAAAAGAATAAACGCGAAGCACTTGAGCGACGCGCAAAACGTGCACAAGAACGCCGCGAAAAAAATGTCATGGATTATGTTAATTCACAAAAAACAAAAAATGAATCCGACTCACCTACCGAGAAAAGCTCAAAGGAAAAAAGACAAGAGCGACGCCAGAAAGCAAACGAACGCAAAGAACATCGTCGCTCAATCAACCGCGATATTCGACAAGCGCGAATTGAAATGATGCAAGTTTACTGGGATACCAGCCGAGTCAAACAAATCGGTAGAATTGTTAGCCGATACGCACGAAGTACCAAGGGCGCAGCGGTCGGTGCAATGAATGGCGCCCGCGCTGGTGCCCGTGCCGAAATGAACCGTTAAAAATATTAATAGAGTGTATAAAAAGGAAAATAAACATGCAAGATTACGTCACAAAACAAATGCTCACCGACCTAGGTATCAATGTCCCCAATGAAGATGCCGAATCACTACTCACCCACCTCAATGAAAAGATTGAAGAGATGATTGGTACAGAAATTACAGATGCTCTTGATGACACACAACTAGAAGAACTCATAAAACTACAAGATGATGGTAGTGATGACGAAATTGGTGAATGGATTGCCAAGCATGTACCCGACTACCAGGAAATCGTTCAAGACAATATCGATATCGCCCTGGGCGAAATGGTCGATAAAGCCGACAACATCAACGAATCTGTCAAAGACGAGTAAGTCACCCATTGAATCAATAATAGCCCGCGATGCGGGCTATTATTTTGTACAAGCGAAAAGTTACTCAGATGAATATTATGCGTTTATAAGTCGTTCGAGTTCACGTACGACATTACCTAGTTTACGATGAAAGACAGATCCGTCCTGTGTCCGTACAGTATCACATAACTCATCGATCATGCCGTATACGGCTTCTACGTTCTCGTTTGTTGGCAATAGAACCAAAGCTTCTCGTAGTCCCGCTTGAACGCGACGTATATATTCGTAATCAGGATGTCGTTGATTATTCACCGGCATATCCTCTGCGATCCCATTAATTTTGTCGAGTACATTAACGTAACCGTTACCTTGACCGAGCTCTACATCAACAAAAATTGGAATTGGCTCGGTACGATCATCTTTACCCAACGCTTCTAACTGCGCATCGCGCTCTGTTCGATATATATCAACAGACGATGATTCCCGGCTAGGCCCAACTATTTTTGGAATCCGAAAGTGCTCGGTAGTATTATCGCGTGGTGATGGTGCAGAAAAATAACGTTTCCCTTCTTTTATACCACCCATCACTCGATCAACAGCGGTCGTTCCTGTACTCTTTATGAGTCGTTGGCGTGTTTTTTCCCACTGTGCTACTTCATCGATAGACATCCTGCCACTCTCGACGGCTTCTGTAATTTGCTGGATTTCACGATCACTAAACATTGTCTGATTAGCCAGACTACCAGGCATCTTGATTTTTGATTCTGATTCGCTCGTATGATTTCGTTCTGTCATACCTTTATTATAGCATAAGCGTTGTAAAAAGTAAAGTATTCTAAAGGGTTAAGCTATAGAACAGCGCTATTTTTTAGTATCTCTGCGTGATGAGCGGCAAGTTTTTTGGTAATTGGATTCGCGCCAGTAATTTTGCGACCGTCAATTTCGCAAACACTAGCCAAAAATGCCGAGGTGCCACAAATAAATACCTCATCAGCAATATATAACTCCGATAGATCCACCATTCGCTCCTGAACAGGTATACCCTCTTTCTCTGCGAATTCCAAAATAGCACGTCGATTAATGCCTTCCAGTAGATCACTACTGGTGTCAGGTGTAATCAACACACCATCACGAACCATAAAGATATTTGCAGCAGCCAACTCACAAACGTGACCCGCTTGATCTAAGAATATGCAATCATCATAGCCAGCGTCCAATGCATCTTGATGCGCTAAAACTGAATTAACATACGCACCATTTACCTTAGCGCGTGAAGGAATACTGTTATCCGGAACACGTCGCCATTGGCTGGTTTTCAAACGTACATCACTTGATTTGTGTATCGATACCGCCTTGTACATAAATGCGCTCAGTTGAGTATGAACATCCCTCGTGCGCGTGCCAGGCACCAAGGCATCCGCATGCAAAGTTGCTCGGACAAATGAAGGTTCTTTGGGGCCGTTTGCGTGAATCAAACCCTTGACGATAACACTAAATGCATCATACGTCAGATGATCTGGCCACTCTAATCCTATAATCTTTGCCGATGAACGTAGGCGCTTATAATGCTCTTCTAAGCGAAATACCCGATAATCTTTGTCATCAGGCACTACATAGAACACAGTATAGACACTCAAACCATACAATACTGCCGAGCTCGCAATTGATAAATTCGCGGACTCAAACGGTACCACCGTACCGTTTAGGTATGCGTGTTTGTATATCTTGGCCATTTTTATTCCCTCAAGTTAGATTGATATCTGGATAAATTGACTTCGTTGTTTCATCAAGCTCGTGCCGAAGTGCCGGAAATGGTACACCCTCTCGTGCGCTTAGCCTCTCAAGTGACCAAAAAACTCGTTCCGAAAAGCCCAAACCACATGCTGGCGGCATTGCGTATTCGAGCGCTTCAACATAATCTATGTCCATCATCTGTGCCTCATCATCACCCTCGTCACGCAATTTTTGTTGTTCCAAAAAGCGATTGTACTGATCGACAGGATCATTCAGTTCAGAAAATGCCTTACACATCTCGCTACCACCAAATACCAAATTAAACTGTTCCGTTAGTTGTGGATTCTCTGGTTGTACTTTGGCAAGAGGCTGCATGAATGTCGGGATATCAACCAAAAAGACCGGACCTGCAATCGTCTTGCGATGCTTTTTCCATAGCTTGTCCAGACTCCTCTGACGATTATCTTGTTTTTCTACCTCGAGGCCATGTTCTTTGAGCTTGCCAGCGATATCGTCTATCGTGGAGTCAAACACATCAATGCCAAATTCATTTTTCAAAACCTCTACAAAACTAATACGAGAAAAATGCTCACCATCAGAACCAAAATCAACCGTTTTGCCATCAGCCAGTGTGAATTGGCGCTTACCCCACGTCTTGTCAACGATGTGGCGAATCATTTCCTCGGTCAAAGCCATACCCTTCTCCCAATCGGAATATGCCCAATACCATTCCATAGCAACGTGCTCGGGTAAATGTTCCTCGCTGTAATTTTCATTTCGAAAACGTGGACCAATATCATAAACCTTTTCATATCCAGCGACCAACAAACGTTTGAGCGGTAGCTCGTGACTGATTCGCAAGTAAAAATCTTGATCAAGCGCATTCATATGCGTCATAAAAGGTGTCGCATCGGCGCCCCCAGCGGTTGTCTCGAGAACAGGTATATTCACTTCTAAAAAGTCACGTTCGTTCAAAAAGTCACGCGTCGCCTGCCAGAAAGCGCTACGTCGAACGAAACGCTCTCGTACCTCGATATTCACATTCATGTCAACATAACGACGGCGAAGCCGTTGCTCTTTATCGCTTAGTTCCGTCGGTATTGGTCGCAAACTCTTTGTGAGTAAACGAAGTGTTCGGACGCCAACCGATATTTCGCCAGTCTTTGTTTTGAGTACCTCACCCGTTGCTTCGACAAAATCACCAGTATCCAATAGAGGTAATTGTTCCATGCCGACAACACTGTTCTTGGCGTCCATAGGTGCAACATCGGGTGCATGCAAAAATAACTGCACCTGCCCGCTCTGATCGCGAACAACGATAAAAGCTAACTTACCGAACTTGCGAAGTCCCATAATCCGTCCAGTAATCGTTACTGTCTGTCCTTGCAAGTCGTCAAATCTCTGCGTGACATCGTTCGCATTATGCGTACGGTGTGACTCAGCCGGATACGGATTGATACCAAGCTCTTTTAACTCGTCTAGTTTCCGTAACCGTTCATCACGATAGTCCTGAAGTGTTGCCATATACAAAAATTATACACTATCAGAGGTATTTTATGTATGCTGAAAAGCATAAGGGTATTGCAATTTTTTATATAACGTGCTATAATTTTGCCATAAACGGAATTTAAAACAAAAAAATGAAAACCGAAAAAGCACCACAAGAATCTCCACTAGAATCAACTGCCGCAGCTGTATTTAACCCCTTCGAAGACGATGACGATCTAGCGCTACCGACACCAATAGAAGTAATGGACCTACACGATGTTAATCACCTCGTTGATGCATCCCTTCTCTACTTACATAACCCCAACAACACCGACGAGGACCAACGAGAATTTCACAAAAAGCAACTACTCGACTCCGCAACAGAACTTGCGAGTCACGTCCTATCAAAAAAATCTTGCGAAGAACTCAACATACAAGCGAAAATCTTGGATAATCAAAGCTTTAATCACCCCCCTATCCGAGAAGATGTTTTTCGCCTATCAGCCGCTGCCGAAATGTTACATAGCGACTCACTGAAAAAAGCATATGAAGCCGCAATACAAGAATTACCGAATCACCTGAGTATTGTTAAGCGTCGCAGTGAACGCGCGCTCGGACTCATTAGTTCTGGCCGAAGCGACTCATTCTTTCATGCATACGCCGAGGTTGAGCTCATGGACCATGGTAATGATACTGAGGGCCGTGAAGTTATGGCAAGCCATGCAAAGCGTTTCGTCGATGACGGTACTATCGACGAAGATACAGATTATAACAAGCTAGACATTAACGATGAAAAGCTGGAGCGTTTAGTTACTCCGGTCCCAACAAGTTTTGACGGTGAATATGGCACACACGACGAGCCTCGTGTCGAGTTCTACTTCAACAAAAAGAAGGCTGGACAAAGCGCCATCAATGCAGTGAACAGAAAAAATACTTCTCGTTAACCGACTTTGACAACTTCGTACTTAATATCACCCTTTGGAGTGCTGATAACAACACTGTCACCAACCTTTTTACCCATTACCGCTACGCCCATTGGCGACTTATCACTAATCTTACCCGCCATAGGATCAGCCTCGACAGGACCAACCAAATGGTACTCTACTGTCTTGCTGCCTGTCTTTAATTCAATTTTACTGCCCAGCTTTACCTTACTACTCTTGGTCGCAGAAATAATTGTTGCATTCAGATGGATGTCCTCAATTTCGGCAATTCGGCTCTCAACAAGCCCCTGCTCTTCACGCGCAGAATCATATTCGGCATTCTCGCTCAGGTCACCATATCCACGAGCATCAGCAATTTTATCAGCAATAGCACCTCGACGACCCTTTAATTCACCAAGCTCATTTTCGAGCTCTTTTTTACCGGTGTCCGTGATTTGAAATAATTTCTTCATATTTATCCTTATCCTTGATTTCAAAAAGTGCTGGTTGTTTTCAGCACAGTCCCTCCCTTATTTAATTACCCCAGTTTAGCAAACAGCTCAGAACGTGTCAATTCAGTTGTTTCACCGCTATTCCTAGGGGTAAATTCATATTTTTCTGCCTCAATCAAACGATCACTGACTGTGATGCGATATGGTATCCCCATTAGTTCGCTATCTGCGAATTTTGCACCAGGTCGCTCATCACGATCATCATAAAGCACTTCGATTCCGCTCGCCTTTAAATCCTCATAAAGCTCATCGGCGTGACGAATTGCATCATCTCCACCTATGCGTACCAGATATACGCGTGCTGGTGCGACAGCCTCTGGCCACACTAAGCCCTTGTCATCACTAAATAACTCAGCAACCACTCCCATGAGGCGACTCACCCCTATGCCGTAGCAGCCCATGATAATCGAACGACGCTCGCCCTGTTCGTTTACGTAATAAACATCGAGTGCATCAGTATATTTTGATTCTAAATGAAAAGTATTACCAACCTCGACACCACGTTTTTCAACTAATTCACCCCTGTTTAAACCAAGTTTTGCTAGATTATCATCAGTCATGATCTCTTCGTTAATGGCGATTTTTTTTGTCTCATCAACAAAAATCTTATCCTCGCCAACATCACTCAATGTTTGAAACTCGTCGCTGAACCTTGGGGTAAAAATACCGCCATCCGCATATGTGCGATACGTTCGATCGCCTATGCCTAGACGCTCATATACCTTGTGATATGCCTCAACCGCACGTTCGTACATTTGCTCATGCTCTTCTTGTGAACGAGCAAAGCTATACATGTCTTTCATCAAAAACTCGCGACCACGTAACAACCCACTTTTTGCGCGTAGTTCATTGCGAAACTTGTTAGCGATTTGATAGGTAAAAAACGGCAAATCCTTGTACGAATGAACGTAATTCCCAGAGGCATCAACGATTGGCTCTTCATGAGTCAAGCCAACACCTAGCTCGGCCCCACTCGCAAGCTTTGTCTTGAACCAGTTATCAACCTTTGCATCATCCCAGCGATCCGTCTTTTCCCAAATGTCTCGTGGTTGCAATGTCGTCATTAATACTTCTTGCCCGCCGACCGTATTCATCTCTTCGCGGACAATATTTTTGATTTTTTCCAGAACGCGCAAACCGAGTGGCATGTACGCATAAACACCAGCCATCTCCTTGTGAATAAAACCCGCTTGAATCAAAAGTTGAGCGTTCCTGGCCGTCTCATCAGCGGGGACGTTTTTTGTCGTCTTTGTAAATAAATGACTGAGTCGCATATCGTCTTAACCTCCAATGATAAATGGACTAATTAGTATAAAATACGCAACGGCATTCTTCATGCTGTGTACCAGTATGCCTGCCCATATATTCCCAGTGATGCTACGTAAGCCACACAAAAACATACTCAAAACAAACACATCGATCGCGACATTCCACTGCAGATGAACAAGTCCAAATAATAAACTCGTTGCGACAGCGGCCCATAGTGCCGGTACGTATGCCTTCAGTTTACCATATAGATATCCCCGAAAAAGTATCTCTTCGGCGAGCGGAGCAATAACAACAAGCGCCAAAAACGTCAAAACATTATCAAACTGCGAACCAAACAGGCTAAAGCCGACATCCTGTGTCTCATTTGCAGAAAAACCTGGGAACCACGCAGCAATCAAAGCCGTGACGATCGTGACCGTCACTATATAGGCAATAAACGCTACGGGCGCAAGGCCAATATCAGTCCACGACATTAATCGCGCTAGGCCAACATCCTGTAGGCTTGTTACTTTGTGTTTAAACAAATAAGGTACGCCAGCAGCGATGATAAGCGAAAAGATATATACCATGGCCGTTACAACAAGCTGATAAGCCGTAGGACTCAAATACTGTTCGGGTGATATATGCATCCATTCGAGTAACGATGAAATTGCAGATGTTGCAAGAATACTCACGAGGAATGCGAACAACACCCACGCAGGAAGATACGCTAAATACGACCATTGTGCTGGGCGTTTTTTGCTATCTTTAGAATGACGTTGTTTCCCGCGCAGTTTCTTGATGAAAGGCGACCTATCTAATAATTTTTCCAACATCCGCCACCGTCACAAGCACTACTAGTGCCATTAATATCAAGAATCCTGTTGCCTGAATCTTTTCTTCACGTTCCTTGGTTAACTTTTTCTTGAAAACTCTAAAGATAGTCATCGTAAACCAACGGCCACCATCCAATGCGGGTATAGGCAATACATTCATAACGGCAAGGGCGATGGATATAACAGAAATAAGCATTACAAGCGTCGTGAGACCCGCTTGTTGTGCTGCGGGGAAAATAACTCCCAATATGCCAACCGGACCGGCGACACTGTCACCTGCTGCGGCAACTTCATCACTACCCGCTTTGCGCTGTTCATCATTGCCTACGAGCTGTAATGCAACACCATTCACTAGATTACCGACCAAGCCACCAATACCCTTGAGCGTTTCCCAGGTCAGCTGACCTGCAGTACCAACGCCGACGATCGGTGCCGACCATGTTGAACGAGTCTGCGTAGGTTGCACGATACTTGCACCAAATAAGGTCTTGCCCTCATCCTTTAGCTTTACGTCCGTCGTAGCCTCACTACCATCACGCTTATATACGACCTCGACTTCTTGGCCCTTGTACTCACGCGTAAGGTCGATAAATGCCTGAGTCGTCTTCACCTCTTGTCCAGCAAATCGCAGTATTGTATCGCGTGATTGCAATCCCGCCTGAGCAGCTGGAAAATCCGCACTAAGTGCACCAAGTTGTACGGGCTGATAGTAGGTCTTTGTATCGCCTTCTACTGAAAACTGATTCGAAATCATTTGAGGTAAACCCGTAACAGCCAAAACAGTCAAAAGCACGGCCGCCGTTAGCCAGTTAATAAACACACCGGCAAGCAATATCTTGGTTTTGACCCAATAATTAGCCGCACCGTAATCACCTTTTTTATCAGCTTCGTCGTATTCTCCTTGTAGTTTGACGAATCCGCCCAGCGGTAGCCAGTTAATACTCAAGAGAATCTTATTTTTTAATTTTTTGCTCCAAGCTCGCGGAGGAAAACCAATACCAAATTCTTCGACAACAACATCATTACGTCTGGCAGAGATTGCATGACCTAGCTCGTGGACAACGACCAAAAACGTTAGCGCAAGCAGTCCTACGATCACGCCAAACACTATTTCCATACTAAACCTTCAACACGTCCTGTTCTTTGGTTTTAAACGCTGCATCAATCTTTTCCTGGTAATCAGAAACGAGCTTATCGATTGCTTTCTCAACCGCCTTCACATCATCTTCGGTGAGTTCCTTGCTCTCTTTTTTGCGCTTTGCTTCGTGCAACGCATCTTGCCGTGCTCCACGCAAACCTATACGAGCTTCTTCTACTTTTTCACCTAGTTGTTTCACTAATTGGCGACGACGTTCTTCGGTCAGCGCTGGCACAGGTATGCGAACAATACGGCCATCATCAGATGGATTAAATCCTAGTGATTGATCATTACGAATAGAAGTCGAAATAGCATCAATATTCGCTGGATCAAACGGTGTAATCTGTAGTAGTTGAGGTTCGGGGCATGTAACATTAGCGACTTGATTAAGTGGCATGATCGAACCGTATGCCTCAACCTTCACGTCATCCAGCATGCTAGGTTGCGCACGGCCCGTTTGGACCTTACGAAGCTCACTCTCGAAATGCTCAAGTGTGGCTTCCATCTTTAATTCATAAGTATCCGTATCAAACATATCTTCATATATAGTAGCATGGAATGTTGATCAATTCGGTGGAATTACTGACGCAAAAAGTCGAAAAATTCTGCCGCATCACGTCGTGCTTTCATCACGGCATATTTTGCCATAACTGTTCTTACTTCCCTTTCCCGTTCCTCGATGATATCAACCGTCGCAGCTTCAACATCGTCCGCGCTAATATCCCCACCATGATAGATAGCAGCCAATTCTTTATCACGGTAATCCGTCAGCGACCTTTTGCGCATTCGACGCTCTTCCATCGAACTATAGCCCGTGACTCGTGAATTGCGCAGACTTGCAGCTACTTTAGCATCAGCCGGTTTTCCATAAGCGAGCAAGCCCCAATACATGTGCGCAAATGATCTCACTAAGTGGTCACGATAGGCATCAGTCGGTCGTTCTATCTTTAGCCAATCCGTCTGGTCTAACAACTTGGCCGCCGTACGTAGTGCAAAGCGCTGTTCATCGTTGTCCAGCGCAACGTCACTGTTCTTCTCGCCAATGCGAACTAATTCAGAATTAAAATCATCATGTTTGGGATCCCACCGTCGAGTTTTATGAAATGGGTCATAATTCAAGGTATACAAATCATCCAAGATAACCCTCGATTCACTACGATCAGGTTTTATGATGTTATAAAAATTATCTCGACCATTAACCTTCACGCCCCCGTCAAGCGCCACGGCTAAGGCATATCGCCCTCTCTCAAGGACAGATCTTCGTCCATCCTCATCGAGAACTAAATCAGATGTACCCCGAGCCGGATAAAGCGTTACCGCGTCTTTTTCGATTTTCGCTATCACCTTAGCATCATCCTGAAAACTGGTATGAATTCTATCAAGCAAGGTAATCCCATCCTTTAATACTTCTTTTTGCCTCAACACAGATCCATCAGTTACCCTAGTATCAGTCATTACCAGGCGAGCAATAAATTTATCCAGCTCTGGAACGTCATCATCCAAGGCCTCAATATTACCAATTTGCTCTAGCGTCGCTATTTGATTATTTGTCTTGGCACGCTGATAACTACGATCAACACCATCCAAAACAGATCCAGCCCTAAGTTCGTCCCTTGCGTCGGTCAGAGCATCAAAAAACGGATTAAAAACTTGCGTTCGTTGTTCTATACTTTTCATAATTTTTTCCTCCTCATAACTATTCAATGACAACTAATATCATTACTAATGTTAGTCAACGTGGATTAAATTTACCTGAGAATAAGCATAGATTCTTACATGAATGACAACACCCCTGAGGGCACAAGAAAAACGACCCAAATAGGTCGCTCTCCTCGAATAAACGAATCAACTACTAACTTACTCGGATGATGGAATTCTGTCCCAAATTTCTGATATCGTTCCTAGCGGCTTACCCGTAACCTTATTCATTACCCGTGCCTGGTAACCGTCCGTACTCCATTGTTCGCCGTTTGAATGAGGAACGTTCATATCTGATTTTTGGCCATAGCCCATCGCTTCAAGTCGCTGAATTCGTTCATTTGTCGCTTTACTAATCTGCACCTTGCCCTGTGGGGTCACCCAGCTTATAACACCTTCATTGACATTATATTTTCCAATGGTATCAGTGAAATATGGATCATCATCTATGAGGTCTCTTGGCAAATCTTTGTGCAACACTGACTCACCGTTAGCATTTATCTCATCAGTCTCCCTGTTAATACCAACAAAGTCACCATCATCAAATGGGTTTGCTGTGACAAAGGTCTGTTCAATACCATCACTATCAATATACGTACTCTCCCGCATCTGAGCACCACTTTGTCTAGCGGCCCGATCGATAGCGAGTCGTGGCATAATATCGCTCATCTCAGTTGGATGCATACCGTTTCCGACTGCGACTAACCCGTTTTCATTCCGATGATATCCCTGTTCCTTTAAAGTTTTAATGAAATCATCTTCAGCTAACGCAACGCTCCCTCTTCCGGGCTCGCCGTCACTGATCTGCACAATACCATTATTAATATTGAATTCCTTCGCACCCTTATTATAGGTATTCTCTTCTCGAGGATTCGTAGCAATACCGATAATAGCTCTTTCAACAGGAACGAGTACTAGATCTTCCGTTCCTTTTTGTTGTTCTGGGTTGTTTGTTGGCAAGTTATTGTGATTCATATATTTGTTTTCTTTTTTTATATCGTTATTCTATCATGCTAATGCTTATTTGTCAATAACTCCCTACTGGCACATTTTAAGAATTACGAGTAAACATACAAAAAGAGCCTCGCTTGAGGCTCTTTATAAATAATTTGCACCGATCGTTTTATTCGGTAACGCCAAGTTCGATACGTTTGAATTGAGATATACGAACGTTCTCACCGTTTTGGGCAATTTGTTCTTTGATTCTCTGATCGACAGTCTTGCTGTCATCCAACACGAATGCCTGTTCGGCCAAGACTTGTTCAGCAAAATGCTTCTTCAACTGACCTTCGACAATTTTTTCAGCCATTTCAGCTGGCTTGCTCTTTAACGAGTCACTTTCCAGTAGTTCTTTCTTTTTAGCTTCCAAAACTTCAGCCGGAATATCTTCCATCGCTGAATACTGTGGAGACATCGCTGCAACCTGCATAGCCATTTGATGTGCAAATTCCTTGAATTCAGGAAGACGCGCGACAAAGTCAGTTTCACAATTCACCTCAATAACAACACCAATACGACCAGAGTGGACGTAGCTTTCGATAATACCAGCACGG
>CAMPEU010000002.1 GCA_946804195.1 uncultured Candidatus Saccharibacteria bacterium
AATAGTCAACGCGACCTCAGCGGCCCGAACACCACCCTACCGGGACATCACTTCGATTTCTTATTGAAATCTCCGCTCTTCCGTTCACTCGCTCAAGAAAATGTTAATTAATGGTGATCTCACCGGTCCGACGCAAGATGATATAGTTATTCGCTTTGCTTCTAACTCAATCATCAACTAACTACTGTCAAATCAATAGATTGTGACAGGAGTCGAACCCAGATTGTGCAGTTTTGTGGCTTTCAATCCGAGTTCGGTCTCGACTAAGTAGCCAAAGAAATAAACCCATCGCTGGGATGGGTTTATTTCTTTGGTGAGCCAGACGGGACAAATGTGGCACACCCTATGGCCTAGCCTAGTTCGTTTAGCTGATCGTCTGGAGGAATTAGGGATTGGTGATGAGGAGATAAGCAATGTTTAGTCTCTTGACAAAAAGAAACACCAATTCAACTGGCCTATTAACCTCACAATTATATGACAATGATACTTTTTACAAAGACTTCGTCCGTGATCTTAACAAATGTAAGAGTGAATCGATTATCGAAAGTCCTTTTATTACCAGCAGACGGATTGCCAACCTACTGCCAACTTTACAAAAGACCATTAGTCGAGGAGTGAAAATTGTCATAAATACTCGCGATCCTATTGAACATAAACCATCCCTCAGCGTTCAAGCTACTAACGCAATTGCCGAACTTCAACGTATTGGCGTAGACGTCTTGTTTACTGGGAGTCATCACCGAAAACTGGCGATCTTTGACCGACAAATTTTGTGGGAAGGTAGCCTGAACATCCTGTCACAAAACAACAGTTGTGAAATTATGCGCCGGATTCAGTCACCCGAACTTGCACAGCAAATGATTAAATTTGTAAAAATAGACAAATTCTTAAGATGATATAATCGGGGGTGAATATGACCGAGGAATATCACATCACGGAAAAAGACATCGAGGGTATGCTGCAATATCTTAAGATCTTTCACCCTGAGCGAGCCAACCGCGAGGATGCTAAGGAGATACTTGAATATATGAAAGCGAGCTATCATCGACTAGCAATGACCGACCCCGAAGCATTGAATAAGCTTCTTGAAGAGTTTGAGAAATCAAAAAAGAAGTAACTCACTTTATGCCAGAACAAAGACAACGTCTAACAAAGCGAAGCGTCACTATACTTATCACAGCTGTGATCGCGATAGTCTTTGTAGTCATCGCAATATTTCTGCTGACAGGGCCAAAACGTTCAATTGCGAGTTTTTGTACCGTAGCAAAAGAGCAAAAGTCCATACTGACCAGTGATGTGAATTACGAGAAAAGACTTGAAGCGTATAAAAAGCTCGGAGCTGTCTCACCAGACGATATCCGCTCGGACATTACGACGATCAGAAAAGGCTACGAATCAATCGTCCAAAATCCCTCAAACACAATCAGCGCCGGATTAGGAATATCAGGAGCTGAAAATCGACGCACAGATTATGTCGCTAAAAACTGTAAAGATTTTTAGATTTTAGATAGAAATATCTGATATAAACCATAAGCATATTATGACACATATTTCTCTTGATGTATACTCTATTACCATATATAGTGGTAGAGTCTACAAAAAAGGAGGAGCAATGAGGAGTATAAGGAACCTAGCCATAATTGTTGGCGTGATTGGTATTTCAACTGTATTGCTACATACAGATGTAGCGCTGGCGATTGATGGTGCAGCACAGACAGAAAGCTTTATCAAAAACATAGTCAAGGCTCTTGTCGGCATCGCCGGTGCAGTAGCGGTTGTCTTTATGGTAGTAGGTGGCTTTCACTATATCACTAGCTCTGGACATCCAGAAAAACTGGATAAAGCCAAGAAAACGTTGCTTTATTCAGGTATCGGTCTGGTAATCGTGCTCGCTGCCTATTCAATCGTCGATTTTGTTGCTGGCATTGCCAAATCATCGTTCGGAAGTTAGCCGGTGGTTGAATCCCTCGGATTATTTGCGGACGCTCAGGCCGCTTCTACTGCGTTGAGATCAAGTATTTCACCGCTTTTTTCAACGATGATTGCTATAGCGGCGGTTGTTTGTGTGTTGGTCATAGTTTTTGGTGGCTATTACTATATGACGAGCGCAGGCAATCCTGAGAGGTTAATGCGTGCCAAAAAGACACTGCGCAATGCCTTTGTCGGTTTTATCGTTGTACTAGCGGCTGGTTCATTAGTGGCGATAATGCAAAACGCCTATACCGCAAAGCCGGTGAAACCTGTTGAAATCTCCACCGAACAGCTAAAGTCTTCTGAACCTTCTAATCTTGGTGATGTGATCAATGAAGCAATCAAGAACTTTATACAGGGAGCAGTCAAATCAATAGGCCAACCTGTCGTTGATATGCTCAAACAATTCACTTCCGCTACACCTTTAGTCGCTCAAAACGGTGCCGTCTTTAATGTCTGGGTGGTGATGGTGGCCATTGCGGATGTGCTACTTTTATTAGTCGTTGCTCTGATAGGTTTTCGGATCATGGGAGCATCCATCGTTGGGCTTGGAGACGTAGATATACGCTCACTTGTGCCACAAGTCATACTGGCATTCATTATTGCCAACCTTTCCATATTCGCAATTGATGCAATTATTTCTGTATCAAACGCGATGATTCAAGCGCTACTCATAGGCATGTCGAACGATATTATCTGGGTTGCGCTCGGAACGCTGATCGCTACCATATCGACAGTCAATATCGGCATTATCTTACTGATAGCGATCACTATCATTTTGGCGGTTATGCTGCTAGTCTACTACCTCCAACGTATGATTGTTCTCTACGTCGGGGCGGTACTCTCGCCACTGGTTGTTTTGCTATGGCTACTGCCAAGCTTCCGGGATTTTGCCGTACACGCAGTCAGAATGTATATCACTACTATCTTCGTCCTCTTTGTCCATGTCTCAATTTTAATGCTGGCGGTAGCACTATTTTCTAGCATGATTCAAGGCAAGGATAATGCCTTTATGACAGCCCTGCTTGGTATCGCTACACTACTTGTCCTGCTCAAAACAAGTAGGACGATGAACCAGCTAGCTATGCTCGGTGCTGGTGGTCAAAGTATGCGGCGGCTCGGCAATACTTTTGTCAGTGGCGTCAGTTATATGGCGGGCGCGATGAAACAAACTCCCGCACTTGCCACAGCTGGAGTTGGCGTATCGCGGAGTAGTAGCAGTACATCAACAATGGGAGCGCGCTCGGTCACACCGATTACCAGCACGCCACTAGCAACCGGTGAAACAAGACAAGCATCGCGTCGGGCTGCGGCTGAAGCACTAACGAAAAAACAGGACACGCCGCATGAGGTTGTTGTGTCCAAAAGACCAACCAAGAAAGCAACGCAAGTAACAAAGACACAAGGAGGCAAAAAATGAGAATCTCAATCGTTCCCGCGCAGATTACAACGGTGGAAGATAAAATTGCTGGCAATATTTCAATTCAGCAGGCAGCACTACTCGGCATCCCGATTTTATTTGGTTTTGTCGTCGCGCTAGTATTTCCACCTTCTGGCCAGTTCGTTGCGTACAAGATAACGATTGTCGCCATTCTATTTGCGATTTGCGGCTCACTCGCTATTCGGATCAAAGGAAGAATTGTCGCCAAGTGGATCAAGCTATTTGCCATATACAGCGCACGGCCAAGATACTACATCTACGACAAGAATACTTCGTACCTGCGGGATGATCAACAGGACAGCCTTACTGCAACGGAAACAGTAGAAACGACCTCAATTATCAAGAAGCCTAAACTACAAGCAAAGAACATTGCAGCGCATGAGTTTGCAAGATTAGAGCAACTTGCGCTTGATGCACGGGCAAGCATGAAATTTGAGGTAGGAAAGAAAGGAGAGCTAAATGTTCGCATTACCGAAGTTGAATAGGACGGGATCAGCACGTCATCAGATTGCTATCAAGGGAATTGAAGACGGCGTACTGCTACTACCAGATAATGAATACCGCGTTATCATCGAAACATCCTCTATTAATTTTCACCTCATGAGTGAGAATGAGCAGGACGCTGTCGTGGATATATACAAGGCTTTCCTGAACTCGCTCTCATTCCCGATTCAAATTCTGCAAAAAGTCCGTGCACTTGATATTGATGACTACCTGCAAACCTTCGAGGCTAAAAGGAAGGATGAAAACGTGGCTATTTATAAGAAGCAAATCGACGGCTACACCAAGTATGTGCAGTCGCTTGTCAAAACGAATAAGATCTTATCACGTCAATTTTATATTGTTATCCCCTATCGTACGAAGGGCAAAGAAAGCATCGAGATAGCACGCGAACAGCTTGAAAACCGCCTGGCGATTGTCGAAAAAGGACTCGGCAATGTGGGTATCAAGACGCGCTCACTCAATAGCCTGGAAATGCTCGACCTGTTCTACGGCTCGTATAACGAAGCAGACGCAAAGCAGCAGCCGCTGACCCAGCAAACAATTGACCTACTGAGGAGGAATCACTTATGAAGTTAATAAATCCGGTTGATAAATTGAAAGAAATTCGACGAGTACGCGAAGCTCGCCCGCGCCAACATGTACTGAATTTTGGCGAACAGGATCCGATGGATATTATCTCTTATGCGGGGATGGAAGAACAGCCTGACCATCTGGTGATCGATGGGCAGTTCCGTCGGACAATTTTCATTTCAGGCTATCCGTTTACCGCCGAAGTTGGATGGCTTGACTCACTTACGTACCTGAACCATGACATTGATGTGTCGCACCATATTGAACAGGCAGATTCAAACGACGCACTGCATAAACTTGAAAAGAAAATCACTCAGCTTGAGTCAATGCGCCGCGCGAAAATCCGGGATAATGACATTATCGGGCCGGAAATTACCGACCCGCTCGACTCGGCATTAACACTACGTGATGCGATTCGTCGCGGCCAGCAGAAGCTGTTCCATGTCTCGATTTACGCCACGCTGATCGCTGATTCTCTCGAAGAATTGAATGATATTACTAACAGTCTTAAAGCCTCACTCAGCGCCCGACTGTTCTATATCAAAACCGCTCAGTATCAGCAGCCGGAAGGTTTGCAGTCAACTTTGCCTCGTGCAGAAAATGTACTAGCACAGCGTCGTAATTTGGATAGTGATACGGCCGCGTTGACATTTCCATTTGTATCAGCTGAGTTGGTGCAGCCAGGTGGGATTCTCTATGGCATCAATCATTCCAATAATTCGCTGGTGATTATTGACCGTTTCAGTTTGCATAATGCCAACAGCATTACTTTCGCCCAATCAGGCAGCGGCAAGAGCTACACCACCAAAGTAGAGATTCTACGCCAATTGATGCAAGGTACAAAAGTCATTGTCATCGATCCAGAGCGCGAATACCAAAACCTGACTGAGTCTGTCGGTGGATCGTATATTAAACTGTCCGCTCAGTCAGATCAAAAACTTAACCCGTTTGACATGGCGACAACCTCGCGTAGCAAGGAGCAGTTATCAGCCCATGCCCAAGACCTAACTGATGTAATTGCATTGATGGTTGATGGCCTCAACGCGCCCGAAAAAGCGTCGCTCGACAAGGCCATCCTTGCTGTCTATGCTAAAAAACAAAAGGTAGCGCCTATCCTGGAAGACCTCTATGCTCAACTCGAGAAAATGAAAGAACCTGAGCTGTGCAAACGGCTCGAAAAATACATCACTGGCTCACTGGCGCATGTATTTAATCATCAGACTAATATTAATCTCTCCAACCGTCTGGTCGTTTTTGATATTAAAGACCTGCCAGAATCGATGCGCCAGATCATGATGATGATTGTGGCCAACTTTGTTCAGAATACAGTAAAACTACGCCCTGAAAAACGGATGCTGGTCATCGACGAGGGCTGGATGCTTATGGAGCATGATGAGACTGCTCGTTTTGTTGCCGGTTTGGTCAGACGTGCCCGAAAGTATGGTTTAGGAGTCTCAATCATCACTCAACAAGCCAATGACTTCTTGTCAAATAAATACGGTCGTGCCATTGCCTCGCAAAGCTCTCTGCGTATTCTAATGCGCCAAGATACAACCACGATAGAACAAGTCACCAAAGAGTTCAGGTTAAGTGACTACGAAAAGTCCTATTTGCTGACAAGTGATCGCGGTGACGCTTTGATCATTGCCGACCAACAGCACGTTGCACTACATGTCACCGCTTCCGCCGAAGAACATCCGCTTATTACTACCAACCCTCTGGAAACGCCCGACAAAACCAACTAGCCATGCAATATATCAGAATCGCCAGCGCCCTGTATTCCTTCCGCCATGAAGTCGGCGTTATTATTGGCGTGATGGCGGCACTGATTATATTGCCGACCTTTGTGACTATTGGCCTACTGAGCAATGGTGTGCAAGGTGTGTCAGACGTCTTAGTCAGTGTTAACGCTGTCGATCACAAAGTAGAAGTTCGCAATGCCAAAGGCGAACTGGTGACAACGCTTGATGCAACAACTACCTGGCCGATCAAGGGCACGATTACCCAAGGCTTCGGTACGCCCAATCCTCCATATCAAATTGCACACAGTGGCATAGATATTGACGGCGGGTTTGGTTCGCCGGTGACGGTGTTTATGGCTGGAAAGGTGCTGAAAGTTGGTAATGTTCTGGCAGGCTGCGGCGACTATTGTGTCATCATTGACCATGGTTTTGGTATTACTTCTGTATACGCTCACATGTCTGCGTATAAAGTAAAAGTCGGTCAACCTGTGAAACCAGGGGATGTTATTGGACTTGAAGGTGAAGAAGGATGGGCAAATGGGGCGCACTTACACTTTGAGATTCAAGTCATGGGAATCCCCGTTAATCCGCTAACGTTTATGATAGGTAACCCTTTGGCGAGATGACAATGGATTATCTTTTAGCAATCGGTAGTAACGTGACTTTCGTCACCTACATGACCATAGGGGCTTTTGCAGTTGCCGGCTTGTTTATATATATTGTATGGCGACGAATCAGCGACCTGGTGCAGATGTATACGCAAAAGAAGGTATTCATTGAAGTTACACCCCCGCGTGATAGCGCTACTTCACCACAAGCAACAGAACAGTTTTTCCACATTTTTCATAACCTAGGGGCGACAAAGCGTTTCAAACATAAAGTACTCGGCCGTAGCAAGCGGTTCTCACTCGAAGTCAGCTCAACCAAGCGGGACGGCATACGCTATATTGTTATGGCTAACGAGCGTGATACCGAGACTATAGAGAGAAATATTGCCGCCTTTATGAAGGGGGCGAAAATCAAGAGAATTAATGATCCCCTTTTACCATCAAATCAACACACCAAGGTGAAAGAATTCAGGCAAACCAAGCACTTCGCGCTTTCCATCCGTACTGTCGATGTATTCGATTATCAGGATCCCATCGCTTATATCCATAACGCAATGGACAAACTCGCCGCCAACGAACAGGTAACGCTACAACTGGTTATTTCACCAGCCAGGGTGCGCAATATGGCGGGCATCGTGCAGCGCTACCACGAATATTACAAAGTGTCTGAATCGACCCACAACAAAGCCTACAGCCACCTTCACCGGGCTGATCTGCGCATACGGGTTGTAGCAGAGGATGAAGCAAGGCTGAAAGACCGCCTGACGAACATCGAGTCTGCCATCACCGCATTGAGTATTCCAAAAGTACAGGCACTCAAAGCTCGTTATAATTTCCCGCAAAAACTACGTGGGAGGTTTCGAGAATGGGCGTTTACTCGTCGTATACCTTCATTGATCCCTCGCAACTCAAGTATTTTTTCTTCTTTGGAGCTGACTAATTTTTACCACTTTCCAACACTACAACACTCCGCTGACAACCTTGAAGTGACAGTCAGTCCAATGCTTGCGCCACCGTTGTCGATTATTAACGCTACTGGCTACGATAGTGAACTTGGCATGAATATTCACAGAGGCTTATCAACTCCAATAGGCCTCAATGTCGCTGAACGCGAGCGACACGTCTTCATCACCGGCGGTACGGGCAATGGCAAGACAACGATGCTTAAATATGCAATCGTACAGGACATCCAGAAAGGTAAAGGCGTGGCCGTGATCGACCCGCATGGTGACATGGCCGAATCACTCCTACGTCATATTCCTGAAAATCGTGCAGCTGACGTGATCTACTTTAATCCAGATGATCTCGCGTACCCTATCGGACTCAATCTACTGGAACTTACTCCAGGGCTCGACGAGGAAGAGAGTCTTCGTGAAAAAGAGCTTGTCGCAGAGTCTGTTATATCGATATTTCGGAAGATATTCTCGGAAGATGATAGCGGTGGCCATCGCATCGAGTATGTTCTACGCAATACAATTCACACAGCATTGACCGTTGAAGATGCTACTTTATTTACCATTTACAACTTACTGAACGATCCAAAGTACCGCAGACAAGTTGTAAAAAATCTTGAGAATGAAGACCTAAAAAACTTCTGGAGGAATGAGCTCGGCAAAGCTGGTGGGATGCAGCAGATCAAAATGATTGCCGGTATCACAGCCAAAATCGGACGTTTTTTGTTTTCCGCTTCCGCAAAGCGCATATTCGAACAACCGAAATCAACGATCAACTTTGATGAAATACTTGATGGTAAGATTCTTATTTGCAATTTCTCGAAAGGACTTATTGGTGAAGATAGTTCAGAGCTCTTTGGTATCGCGACGCTGGCAAAGCTCCAGTTGGCAGCGTTGCACCGTGCTCGATTACCTGAAGAAGCTCGCAAGCCGTTCTATCTCTATGTGGATGAGTTTCAGAATTTTGCCACACCTTCATTTATTCAAATGCTATCCGAGGGTCGTAAATATAAGTTATACATGATTATGGCTGAACAGAGCACCTCACAACAGCGTGATAAAAGCATGGTCGATGTGATCTTGGCAAATGTTGGAACAGTGATCAGCTTTCGATCAGGCAACCCCACAGACGAGAAACTACTCCTACCGCTATTTCGCCCCTATATTCAAGAGGGAGACATCGCTAATCTGCCGTCACGCAATTTCTACATTCGTATATCAGCAGTCACGACACAAAAACCCTTTTCAGGAGAGACACTACTTATTGAAGACAGCGGCAATGAGGTAATGGCTAAAAAAGTAATACAGTTATCTCGCAAACGTTACGCGAAAATGTATCTCAATGAAGAAGTTGCTTCCGCAATGAGTAAAGACTCAACCCAAGGGCGGGCGCAACAAGCAACAGCTCAAAAGTCGGCCTCTAAACGCAAACCACTCAGACAAGCAGTAAAAATACCTGACCCAGCTGAACTCGGTGAACCGATATAGCCGGAATATGCTAAGCCATCATGCAAGCATGATGTGACTTATCCCTTTTATGGAAAAAGAGATAAGTAAGATGATTCGTTTAGATTGCGCAAAGGTGTACTGATTTTAACCTTGAATACTATTTGCTTTTTGTCTTGTATAAGAAATAAAGGGGGTACGCTTATCAATGGAATCATCAAAAATAATCCCGGATATAGAAGCGGTAACAGAATGTGGTTTGGCTGGAAGCTGCCGTTTAATAGTATTAGGGCCGTTTTTGCTCCAACATAAGTAAGCAATCAGCATCTTTATTGACAGGATGTTTATACGGATGTAATATACACATATAACTATATATTTATATGAATATAAACACCCAACAACAACTCGAAGCCAAATTCTTTAAGGGACTTGCCGACAAATCGCGGCTGGCCATTTTAGAGGCACTTCTTACCGGCCCCAAGACTGTATCCGAAATAGTAACCGCGACTGAGTTGTCCCAGCCTAATACCTCCGCCCACCTCACCTGCCTTTTAGAATGCGGTATCGTTCGGCGAGAAAAGCAGGGTCGCGAGGTCATGTATCAAATCTCGATGGAGGAAGTGGCGACCATTATACAGGCAGCTCGTGGCGTCTTAAAACAACACTCTGAAGAAATCTACAACTGCACAAGATATTAAGCTCAACTACTAAAGAAGGTAACCATGAACTGTCCAATAGACAATAACCCATTAAAGATGACCGAGCGCCAAGGCGTCGAAATAGATTACTGCTCGAGGTGTCATGGAGTTTGGCTTGATCGCGGCGATCTGGTAAGTGGATAGGTCATGGATATTTTTACACCTATACTTAGCGCTGTCGTCTTATTTGTTAGTACCAACATTGACGACATTATCGTTCTGACGCTGCTATTTCTAGCATCAAACGCTACGGGCAAGCCAAAAAAATGGCAAATAGTCACTGGTCAATACGCCGGGATCACCGTGCTTGTCATAATATCCGCACTAGGGGCAGTGGGGCTGACGCTTATCCCGCAAGAGTGGGTACGATTTTTCGGGCTTATTCCCCTAGGGCTTGGACTTCGCGGCCTCTTGCAAGCGATCCGCGAACATGGAGACGAGGAAAAAAGCCCATCGCTGACCGCAAAAGGTTTAGTTGCGGTTGCTGGCATCACGATAGCCAACGGGGGTGACAATATCGCGGTGTACACGCCATTCTTCCACGGTTTAGACGCAGGTGGCGCAGTCGCGGTCGCGGTAGTATTTACCATTATGGTAGCTCTATGGTGCGCCATTGCCGCCATGCTCGGCAAACGCAAGCGGCTAGTTGAATTTATCGAGAGCTTTGAGCAATGGTTGGTGCCAGCCGTATTTATCTTGCTGGGCCTAGCTGTCCTATTTGAACTCATATAGGCTTCCTCACAGGGAGGGGATTGTAGCTAAGTTTTATGCCTTTTACTAGCGGAAAGCTCAAGAATGCCGTTAGCACAATACCTACTTCAATATTGAGATAAACCCCTAATATAAAGAGAAAAGTGCACACAATAACCTTTGACGAGTTATGGAATGAAAGACCAGGAAGTTCACAGGCGGCAATCAAAATGTCGATACGAATAACAGGGTATCCCTCAACCCCTGTACATGAGTGCATTATAAAGCACATATCGCTAGCGCTCATATGGTAAAATAAAATGTACATGCTTAATGCATACAAAGCTATCGTCTACATTGTTTTTGCCATTCTCACGATAGGCATTGTTAATAGCGGTACGACAGCAGACAGCGGTTTCGGCTATCTTGATAGCTATGCCTCAGTCCAAAATACGCAGAACAGTAACGAGTGTAAATCTATCTGTTACGGCTTTCCCGTGGCGAGTAGGAGTAAGGTCGTCAGTGTAAAGAAAGACGAGCGTGATCCTATCCCTCCAAGTTTTGGCCTGAACGATTCTCATCTCATAAAATTATTGGATAATCTTCTCATCGACAAACAGATATGGAAGCTGGCAAGTTGGATACCGCCAGACCTGCTTTTGCAGTCCACTGCATACACAACTAGTCACTAATCTTCGAGCAACACCTCAGACAAGTGTTAATTGGAGAATTATATGAAAGTAAGCACAATATTTAAGATATTCCTTGTAGTTGTGGTGCTTGCTGTCGGCATCTGGTTTCTTGTAACCGAGATCCAGTTTCAGCAAGTGAAGGATGACGCTCAAAGAACATCCGACCTCGAACCAGGTACAGGAACAACGTAGGAATTCACATCATGAACAAAAAGTATACACGAATAACTATCGCACTAGCATTCGGAGTCCTGTCACTAACTCAGTACCCTACCCCTAAGGTCAGTGCGGACAAATACGACAATCAGATACAAGCATTGCAACAAGAAATCGACCAATATCAAGCCGAAGCCGGAAGGCTCAAAGATCAGGCTCGAACCCTTGAGCGGGAAGTCGCCCAGCTTGATTCCGAACGGCAAATCATTGAGGGACAAATTAATTTGTCACAGCTCAAATACGATAAACTGCAATCAGAAATCGAGGCAACAAAACAAAAACTTGCGAACACGCGCGAAGCCCTCGGAAATATCATCGCTGACATCTATGTTGACAGTGATATAAGTTCGATTGAGATGCTTGCGAGCAGCAAGAACGTCAGTGATTTTGTCGACAGGAGTTCTTATCAGTCAGCAGTCACTGATGAGCTCCGAAAAACGAGCGAGACAATAAAGACCCTCAAGAAAGACCTTGAAGAACAGCAAGAGGATGTCAAACGCATACTCGGAGAGCAACAGCTGGCAAAAAACGAACTGGTAAAGAAGACTCATGAACGGCAAAATCTTCTCGACCAAACGCAAGGACAAGAAGGTGCCTATAATAACCTCGTTTCAGACCGAGAGAAAAAGCAAGGCGAATTGCACAGGCAACAGCAAGCTGAAATTGAAGCTGCGATTCGACGAGCTGGTGGAGGTATAGGACCGGTACTCATCGGCGACCCTAGCAAAGGTGACTATCCTTGGGAAGCCGGATGCTGGCTTGATGCAAACGCATGGTCTTATGGCGGAGTGAACGGCAACGGCACCGATCCCCTAGGGTACGGTTGTAGACAGTGCGTCAGTTACACGGCGTTTAAGGTTGGCCAGCGAACTGGCAACTACCCTCGCTACTGGGGTAATGCGAATATGTGGCCGTCGAGTGCGAGAGCCGCAGGCTATCAGACAGGAACGACGCCTCGTGCCAATTCAGTCGGAGTAATAATGGCTGGGCAGTACGGGCATACAGTCTGGATCGATAGCGTGAATTCCGACGGAACACTTACTATTAGCCAGTACAACTACTATAATGCAGGTGGATCAGGATGGGGTAACTACAGTAAGATGCGCGTATCTGCAAGTACATATAGTGTTTTCATTTACTTCTAACGTCACTTTTTTGAGAAAAGTAATATTCAACAAACTAATTCTGAAAGGTTATACTTGTATATATGAACAAAAAGGTTTTACTCATCTTTGGCGGCGTAGTCGGTGCAGCTGCTCTCACAGGACTAGTAGTCGTGTTAGTGATAATGTTCGTCAATATCGTTAGCCCCAAGAATGATAATAATACCGTAAGTGATAGTAACAGTAATCATTTACTCGAGAACCAAGCAGATCTAGGCTCTCAAGAGAATTTCATGGCGCAGTCTCAAGTGGATATTGATATTAGCAAGAATTCATACGCTCACAAAAACATTAGGATTAAAAAGGACACGGTCGTTGTTTGGACAAACACCGACTCAACTCAGCACAGTGTTATGCAAAAGGATGGCGACAGCGCAGGTCATAAAGCTCCCGAGCCTAACGAGGTGAGAAGCGACAAGTTCTCTAGTGCTCTATTGAAAAAGGGTGAAAAATATAATTTTACCTTCAGTAAAGGTGGTATCTACAATTATCATTGCACACTCCACGACGACGAGCTTGGTAGGATCTCTGTTCTAGATTAACAACTGGTAATCTCAAATCCGTAGTAAGATATTACTATGAGTAAATCGCGTGATGAGATTGCAAAGAAATACAGATTCGGTCTGCTCCTCTCATATATTACCGTTGGCTACAATGTTATTGAAGGCATTATTTCTGTAATCATTGGGACAGCTACGGGAAGTGTGGCGCTGGTAGGGTTCGGACTTGATAGCTTTATAGAAAGCCTTTCTGGCAGTGTTATGGTATGGCGGCTCAGTAAACATGGCAAAATTAGTCACGAAGAAGAAGAGCGCGTCGAGGAAAAAGCGGCTAATTTGGTTGGAATGACGTTCTTGATTCTCGCTGCTTATGTTCTATATGAAGCGGTTAAAAGTCTTCTGGAAAGCGAACCTGCCACTCCAAGTTTGTTTGGAATTGTAATAGCAATTCTGTCTCTTGTAGTTATGCCTGGTTTGGCATATCTCAAGAATAAAACAGGTAAAGAAATCGGGAGTCACAGCCTGGTTGCCGATAGCAAGCAAACTATTATCTGCGTCCTGATGTCAGTGGCTCTATTTATTGGACTTGCAGCAAACTACCTATTTGGTATTTGGTGGCTTGACCCTGTTGCCGGTCTATTTTTTGTAGTCATCCTGATCAA
>CAMPEU010000003.1 GCA_946804195.1 uncultured Candidatus Saccharibacteria bacterium
AAAATGTTATAATGCGTACATATGGCTTCTAAAAAAAGTTGAGGGTAGTCTCGCTGCTTGATTCCAGGGGCATTCGCTAGAAGGGACAATTTTATTATATAGTTATGCTCCCAAGCATGATCACCCGGAATTGTTAGAAGAACCTCTGTGTCTTGTTATCGCACTTTGATTTTGGAGTCAGCTGAAGCTGTCGCGATCGAAGTTCGAGTTCGGGCTAACAAGAAAAGAAGACCAACGCATGGCTGGTCATCTTTTCTTGGCAGGGGCATATGGAATCGAACCATAATCTAAGGTTTTGGAGACCTTTATACTAACCGTTGTACTATGCCCCTTCGCATCCCCGTTATTTTAACATATTACGATAGATGTTTGTGCATTAACGCTGCATGTGCCTGTTTTTGCTCGATGTAGCCCAGTCGTTCATAAAAGTTCATTGATTGTCGCAATGCGATCAGGCCAATGTATGTCTTGTTCTTGTTACTAGCGAGACGTTCCAAAAAATGCATTAATTCGATACCCAAACCACTTCCGCGATATTCGGGATGAACAACAATACCGTGAATACGGAATTCATCGTGCGAATAGTCTGGCTCAACGCCAGCAACACCTAGAATCTCGCCCATTTCGTCTCGCATCGTATAAAAATCTTGGCCCTCAACCGCATCAAGTATGTCGATTAGTCTGTCTGTTTCATTGTCTGATTCGGGTATGTTAGAGCCCACGCCACCATGAATAAGCAGTGCATTGCGGATATCTTCATCTACCTCATCATCCGAGGTTAGATCATCTGCGTTTGGAAGCTCCAACTTATCAAACTCCATACCTTCATTATATCACAAAACGCTAATGTTTGCAACCTCTGAACAGTAGTGTCATACTAATTCGACTATGACAGAGCGGAGTAGTGAATCCAAAGAGCAAGTCAAACTAGCCAAGAGGTACCTGGATCTATTGGGCCATAAGGCTTGTGAAATGGCGGATATTGGCCGACAGACACATTACTTTCCAGACAGAAAAGAAAACGACGCCGAACACAGCTACCACTTGGCTTTAACTTCAGTAGAGTTAGCAGCAGAATTTTATCCAACATTAGATATTGGATTAGTGTCTCAGTATTCGATCGTGCACGACTTGGTCGAGGTTATTACTGGTGACATACCTTCATATACATTGAACAAAAAGCAGCGTGAGGAAAAGCACGAAATGGAGCGTGCGGCCCTACCTGCGCTCATTGAACAGCTTCCACCCTATACTGCCCAGCTCGTGCAACGCTATGAGGATCAGATCGAACCAGAAGCACGGTTCGTTTGTTTAATCGATAAACTATTGCCGTCTGTTATTCACACTATAGCACCCGAGGCGAACAAGGAAGAGTTCTTTCGTCGGTACGGTATCGAGAGCGAAGAACACCTTGCTCAACTCAGCAGTGCGCGTTCACGACAACTGCGCGAAGACTACCCTGAATTTGACTTTATACACGTGGTTCGACAACTCAGTTCATCAGTTGCACGCAAAAAATTACTTGAAATTGGCAACAAAATTACATCAAGTCGTTCTCTAGACGAGTGATCGGATCGTACCATCCTTGTTCTAGCACAAACGTTTGGAATTGCTTGTCGAAGCCTGTGATAATGGCTAGCCCGACAATAACAAACAAGATGCCAATAGCTTTCGGTAGCCATCCCTTTGGGTTATTGAGTGCGCGTAGCTTGCCCATGACCGCTTGACCGATGTACGCGACCGCTAGCAGTGTAACTGCCATACCGATAGCATATGTTATCAGATAAATCAGTCCCAGGGTGAAGTCTGCCGGAATCACAGCTGCGACAATGAACGCAAATGTCGGACTACAACTGGCAAATACGGGGCCGAGGGCTGCTCCGGTGAGAATCGCGCCACCCATACCTTGATGCTTATTGGCAGATGCCAACTCACGATTGGCCAGCACGGGCAAACGTAGCAATCCCGAAAACTTTTCCCAGATAGGAACACCCAGATAATGCAAGCCAAGCAAGACTACGACGCCGCCAGATATGACCTGCCAAACCATTTGGTCTATGCCTAAAAGCATTGTCGAAACACGAAGCAACAGCGTAAAGATAACCACAGAAATAACCAAACTACCAGTAATAACGAGTGGACGACGCCAGTCGCGCTTACCAACAACAGATCCGCCCAAGATAACTGGCAAAAATATCAACACACACGGTGCAGTAACCGTCAGAACGCCAGCAAGAAATGAGAGAATGAGTAACGCCATAAATTTACTCCAGTAAATTGTCTATTACGGACTGTAGTGTCGGATCGTTATATGCAACATACTTTTTGACCAATGTACCCTTGCTATCAATCGTCACCAAGCTAGTCTGAATTGTGATTCCGTATTTTTGGCGAAGAGATTGATTGCTGTCGTAATCAACTTTGAATATCGTGACGCCTTCGGGAATCGTGTTGGCTTTGATGTCGTTCTCTAGTGCTCGACATTGTGGGCACCATGGTGCATGAAAGAATAGAATCTTTACTCCGGAAGCAGAGGAAACCTTGTCGGCAGAGTAATCGACATACTTACCGGATATTACCGGTGCGCTATCGCCGTTCGCTTGTGGTTCGGATGAGTCTGTGGTTTCTTGCGATTTACTAGATGAATCTGAATCCTGCTTTACGGATGGAGCAACGGAATTTGGTGAATTTAATACATAAAACAGAGCAGCACCCACCAGGATAACAACTACGATACTTGAGACAATAATTTTGGATTTCATATAACCATTATAGCATTCTGAAAATGAATGCGAATTAAGCATAAATATTGTTGCCAAAACACTAGTACTTTAGGTATAATCGTAAGCAGATTCTTACTATAAAAAGGAGTACTCGAGGGCCTAGGGGTCTCTCGGAGGGGAAAATGAAAATATTGATGCTTGGGTGGGAACTTCCACCGCACAACAGCGGCGGACTCGGTGTTGCGTGTTATCACATGTCAAAGGCCTTGGCTATTGCTGGTGCATCCATCGATTTTGTTCTGCCCTACAGTGCCAAGCATCCAAAAGCTGATTTCATGCGAATCCATAGCGCCACCAAGCTCTCGCCCGACCTAAAGGCACACTTGGGTAGTTACGACAGTAGCTACGTCTTTGAGCGCAATCTAGAGGACGCGATGAACCCCAATTCCCTCCGTGGAGTACAGAAGAAGTATGTTGAATTTGTTGAGAAAATGACCTCAGAAATTCGTCCTGACGTTATACACGCGCACGATTGGCTGACGATGGAAGCTGGTATACGCGCAAAAGAATTAACAGGTGCACCGTTGGTCGTACACGTACATGCAACAGAATATGATCGCTCAGGTGAAAACTATGGAAATCCTATTGTTCATGAAATTGAGCAGGAAGCATTACTTATGGCCGATAGGATCATTGCCGTTAGTCAGCTAACCAAGGACATCATCGTACAGCAATATGGTATTCCAGCTGCGTCAGTCGAAGTTGTACACAATGCAGCTAACTTGGATGACTTCGGCCCATACACCTACGATATGCGTAATTACAAATACCTTGAGGCTCTAAAGTACGAGGGTCATACCGTTGTCGCTTCGCTGACTCGTTTTACTGTACAAAAGGGACTCACCCACTTTTTGCGAGCAGCCGCTCGTGCGTGCGAAAAATATGATAAATTTGTCTTTTTGCTGGCCGGTGATGGCGAGTTACGTGACGAGCTGATAGAAATGTCTGCAGACCTAGGAATATCCGACAAAGTATTCTTTACGGGTTTTGTCCGTGGCAAACAGTGGCGGGACGTCTACTCATTGGCAGACGTGTTTGTACTCAGCTCTGTGAGTGAACCGTTCGGCCTGACCGCTTTAGAAGCGGCTCATCACGATAGTGCACTCATCATCAGTCGTCAGTCGGGCGTCGGCGAAGTGCTCCACAGTAGCTTGAAATACGATTACTGGGACGTTGAACGACTTGCCGACCAAATGGTTGGTATTGCTCTATCCCCTGGCCTCGCTAGTGACCTACGCAATAACGTTCGCAACGAATACGCACGTCTGTCATGGAACGACATCGCTGATCGTTGTATGCGTGTGTATCGTCATGCCAGGAGCAAGGTACTCGTATGAAAAAAGGGGTGGTAGTCTATCTGCATGTGCACCAGCCGTATCGCGTACGGCCTTATTCAGTATTTGACGTTGGTCAGTCACATGATTATTTCGGTTCGCTCGAGAATAATGCCGATGTTAATGACGAAAAAATTCTTCGCAAGGTCGCTGATAAATCCTACCGGCCAATGATTGGATTACTTCAGACCCTCTTGGATAAACACGAGGATTTTAGCGTTTCGCTCAGTATTACAGGTGATTTCATAGATCAGGCTGAGCGCTGGACGCCAGACCTATTGGATGGCTTCCGTCGCCTATTTGCGACAGGTCGTGTTGAACTAGTTGCCGAAACGTATTATCACAGCTTGGCGTTCTTTTTTAGCAGGCAAGAGTTCGAGGCTCAGGTAAACAAGCATCGTGAACGAGTTCAACAATTGTTTGGTATAACGCCCAAAGCATTTCGCAATACCGAGCTTGCTTACAATGACGAGGTCGCAAAATGGGCCGATGAAGCCGGCTATGGTGTCGTGCTGGCCGAAGGATGGGATAAGGTGTTAGGTTGGCGTAGTCCGAACTATGTTTATCAGCCAGTTGATACCAAAAACATCAAACTACTACTAAAGAATTATAAGCTAAGCGACGACATGGCATTTCGATTCGGTGACTCCCACTGGTCTGAATGGCCCTTAACTTCTGACAAGTACATAGACTGGATACGCGCGTCAATGGGTGACGGTGACATAGTTAATTTATTTATGGATTTCGAAACATTTGGCGAACATCAATGGGAAGACAAGGGTATCTTTAACTTTTTCGAGCATTTTGTTGCTGAGTGGATAGGACAAGGAAATACCTTTTATACTGTTTCGGACGCCGCCCAAGGCTTTGAACCAGCAGATGTTATCAGTATGCCCGATACTGTCACTTGGGCCGACACCGAGCGTGACCTGACGGCATGGCTGGGTAATAGTATGCAAAACGAGGCGGCGCGACACTTGTATGCGCTCGAAAACGATGTCATCCGGAGTGGTGACCAGGGACTCATGAACGATTGGCGATACTTACAAAGTTCCGACCATCTATATTACATGTGTACCAAGTGGATGAATGACGGTGATATACACAGCTACTTTAGTCCTTATTCGTCACCATACGACGCCTTTTTGTACTATATGAATGCTATCCGAGATGTCCGCTGGCGCGTCATGCAGCACCACCGTCTCGGAGGCTTTGATGCTTAGACCAATTGTACTCAGTAATGGCGAGATGCATGTTGGGCTGAATAATTATGGCCTGGTTCACGATTTTTACTTTCCTTACGTCGGACTAACGAATCACTCCCAGGGCGCAATGACACGTCATCGTATAGGCGTATGGATTGACGGACGCATCAGTTGGCTTGATGATGAAGGCGATTGGAGTTTTACTTTTCGCTATCCTGGGCGCGCACTGGTGGGTCACATGCTCGCAAAAAATGAATCTATGCAGATATTACTAGAGATTGATAGTGTCGTAGACGCGCATCTGAGCGCCTTTATGCGCAATATTCATGTCGTGAACCTCGCCGATCAGGACAGGGAAATTCGACTCTTCACACATCAGGCATTCGTCATCGATGATTCACGAAGCAAGACTGACACGGCTCAGTACCTACCCGATAGTGATGCGATCGTCCATTATCGAGGCCGACGAGCGTTTGTTGTAGGCGGACTTAGCGACGGCGTACCTTTTGACCAACACGGTATTGGCCTTTTTGGTATGGAAGGACACGATAGCACTTATCGTGATGCAGAAGATGGCGAGCTGGCAGGAGGTAATGTCGAACATGGTCGTGTGGATTCAGTCTTGCGATTCAAGCTAGACGTTCCCGCGCAAAGCTCAAAACGCGTACACTATTGGATAACGGCCGGATCTTCTATCAGAGAGGCGCTCTACGTTGATAAAACAATTCGTCAAGATGGCTTAGACAAGCGATTACACCTCACGATTGAATGGTGGCGCAATTGGTTGCAACCAGCTATCAAGTCAGCTGAAAAAATTGATCCACAGTACCATGATTCGTTTCTACGGAGTGTTATGATTCTCAAATCACACATGGACAAACGTGGCGCAGTTATTGCTAGCACGGATAGCTCGATGCTGAATTATGACCGAGATGCGTATGCCTATTGTTGGCCGCGCGATGGCGCATTTGTGCTATGGCCGTTTATCCGAATGGGATACACCGAAGAACCACAACGCTTTTTGGAATTTTGCCGACGCGTCATGCATCCTAGTGGATATCTCATGCATAAATATCGTGCCGATGGCGGATTGGGCGCTAGTTGGCATTCATATGTACATAGGGGCGGAATTACAGGTCCTCCCGTCCAAGAAGACGAAACCGCAATCACCGTACACCTCATTGCTGAATTACACAAAGCAACTGATGATTCACGCGTACTGAGTGATTTTTATGAAAGTATGGTGAGGCCTATGGCTGATTGGATGGTGGACTATATAGACGAAACAACTGGCCTGCCACACCCTTCATACGATTTATGGGAAGAGCATTTCATGACATCCACCTATACCACGGCGTGTGTTTATGCCGGACTCAATGCAGCAGCATATTTGGCTGAACAAAAAAAGGACAGCGAGAGGGCCGTCGCATGGCGAGCCGCTGCCGACGACATCAAACAAGCCGCGCATAAGTACCTGTACAACTCTGATAGAGGTGCATTTTACAAAGGACTGTTGGTTGTAGATGAAAATATTGAATATGACGATACTGTTGATACGAGCAGTATATTTGGCGCCTACATGTTTGGGCTGTTTGACGTTGACTCGACAGAATTATCCCAGGCGGTAACTACACTACGTGATATCTTTGGTAGCAATAGAGATGTTGAAGCCTACCCTCGTTATGAAAACGATCATTACCACCAAGCAAATCCCCATTCACAAGGAAACTGGTGGTTTATTCCCAGTCTCTGGATGGCGCAGTATCATATGGAGACCGGTAATGCCAAGGCTGCAACTTCGATTCTGAAATGGGTACAGGACTGTAGCATGAGTACGGGTGTTATGTCGGAACAGATAAATCCAGATAACGGCGAAATGATCGCTCCAGCACCTCTCGCGTGGAGTCATGCGGAATTCATTTCAACCCTACTCGATACAATCAACCAAAAGGAGTCTAACGACAATGCTAAAACTACGTAAAGGATGGATCACGAGTCATATGGGTTCGCCGTTGTGGCGTAGGGCCGTTGTATCATTCGCAAAAGAACACAAGTTAGTATATTTTCGTAACATCGATCATGGAAAGGAATCTACACCGGTTATCCGTGGGTCGACCTCATCTCCGAAACAAATTGACACAAATATTTGCGTTGGAACACACGCAGATTACGATATCACGCTGGCAGATAGAATATCAGAGACGCATTTTGAAGGCTACGAAACAAGCCTCCACCGATGGTACGTACTGCAAATCGACCTAAAGCGTGCCCATAACCTACCTTTTATATTCGTAGGCACAAAGCAACAGACCAAGGCATATTATGCGGGACTCCTGACGTCCAAACGTCAATTGCATCACCTCATGCTGGAAACAGATGCCGAAAAACACTCATCATTTCATGGACACTACGTAGTTTTATCATCCCCAGCTAACTCACGTCTCATCTCGGAGCTATTTGACCAGGATATGGTCAATGCAATGGGCGAGCATTTATATCCATTTGCTGTAGAAATTGAAAATGATAGTATTATCGTGTCGACAGAGGCCCATAAACCAAGTCAGCAGCTTTTGAATAAGCTGCTGCATTATGGTTTGTGGTTCGCCAAAGAAATCGACAAAAAATTGAACTAAGATTTGCGTGCTTTTACTTCGTTCCGACCAAGACTTTTCTTGGTTTCGCGATAAAGCGCATGCTTGCGGGCAATTGGATCGTATTTACGAAGTTCTTTCTTTTCGTTGTCTCTCGTACTCTTTGTTGTGTAATACGTACGATGACCAGTGAGGTCGCTCACTAGTCCGATTAACTTCAGTTTTGACTTTGAATGTTTCTTTGCCATATCAGTGGTAAATTATATCAATAAATATGTATTTTGACAAGTGTCAAACGCATATTATTGTTGTCTTTCCGCTTCTTTTGCCCTTCGCTCTCGTTCAACCTGCAAAAACTCATCGAAATTTCCCGCATCTTTGCGTAGCCGTACTAACGTAGTATCTAGAGTATCTCGGGCCATTTCGCCTTCATCTGTCAGATCACTTCGATTCCATACGTTCCAATGCTTATCGAGGTTGGGGATAAAGACATTTTCGTTTTGCTTGGTCAAATCATATATGCCTGCGACGGCAATATTGATCGCATGACGACCGAATTTCGGAATAGTCGTTGCTCCTGGCATTTTGAAATCCATAACTTCTTTCGTAACGGCTTTCATCATGTGGTTTGGATTTAAATTAAATGCAGCCTTTACGAGGTCGCGATAGACTATCCAGTGTCGCGTTTCGTCCTTTTTGATCTCCTGAAATAGGTTCCAGGCAATCAAGTCACCCTCGGTTTTACAATGTTCACCGGTATTTTTATGGGCAACAACGGTCGCGAGCTCCTGAAATGCAACATAGGGCAAGACTTCTAGCGATGTCTTTCGTTTTCTTCGTCCCTCGTCGTCCAGATGATCACTGATCTTATCACTCGAGAACCCAATACCAACATGCGCCATACGATCTTGCTCGAGTGAGATTGGATCTACCGCACGAGAGACCGTTAGTAGATTATGTATAGCCCTACCATGCCTATCTTCCTCGACAGTCCATCGATTTACCCAAGCTCCCCATGGGCCATCGCCTCCAAATCCTGTATAAATCTCTCGGTGGTATGATGGAAGATTATCTTCGGTTAGTGCACCGACAATTAACGCAGACTGCACTTCTGGGCTAAAGGGTGATTGAGATTTGTCCCAATCTTTTCCTCCTAGACGGGCAAAGTCTTGTCCGCGACTCCACGGTATATATTCATCAGGTACCCACGGTTTTGAAATATTTTCGTGTTGATTGAGTAGTCGTTCCATTTCAGGTTCGAGTTCGCGTAGTATTCCCGCTTCGCTAAGTTCCTTTGCCATACCGTAACCCTGCCTCTCTGTATATAATTTTGGAGCCACGACTGGGATTTGAACCCAGGACCTCATCCTTACCATGGATGCGCTCTACCAACTGAGCTATCGCGGCATATTGTAACTTAAACTTGTTAATCTGTCACAGAGTACTAACCTCGCCCCACGAGACGCACAGCGCTCTACTGCTATTTGCGTCGCGCAAGAGCTGTCACAACGTACTCTTATCGGTTAATTGTAGCCAAATCAACTAATATGTACAAGTTATTATAACGTGGTACCTACAGCAATGATGCGCCAAAAGACTCTATGAATCCTCTCATTCGATTCATTCTTTGGGGATCGATGAAAATTGTTCATTATGGATACTGCTTGACCCGAGTTGGGCTGATAGGCGCTCAATAGGCCTGATGTGATGCCTCGACTGATGAGCAGTGATGCTTTTGCGCTTTGCTGGAAGTTTTTATCACTATTTAGGTTGATGTACTCGTGTAAAAGTGAATGATCCGTTATTCGCAGCGGAGTCGGTGCTACTGCGGTTACCGTAGGTTGATTGTCTGATGCCACGATAACATCCAAAATTTTTTCAGGTTCCTCGTCATCTGCAAATTCGCTACCATCCCTATGCCACTCACCAATACGCTGCACCACTTTTGGCCTAACGGGATTTGCGTCAAATGTATAGTGAATTCGTACGACATTCATATTACCGGATGCATGCAAACACTCTAATGCGGTTTCTGTGACATCTTTCATGGCCCCTATGAGCGGTGAATTGCTAGACAAGCCACTTCTATACCAAAATAAATCACTACTCTTGGATGGGCTATTTGGGTCTAGTAAAATATCGCGTATATTTTCAAACACACCTGGTGGCGTCTGAAACCGAACTTTTGGTTCAGTAAAGTCGTACGGCCGTATTGCTGGTGCTTCAGAATTGGCTCTTTCCATTAGGGTCATATTAGCACATGAAATAAAAAAAGACCCATGATGGTCTGTTTTTTGGTACAGGGGGCAGGATTCGAACCTGCGAAGGCATAAGCCAACAGATTTACAGTCTGTCGTGTTTGACCGCTTCACTACCCCTGCTCGTCGAAACTCACTATAGAGGCCTCGTTTTACCTATTAGTAGGTAAAGGCTTTGTCTCATCGTTGTTTCTCCTCTCAAATTCGCAAACAGATAAATCTTGGTTTACAAATTTGGTAGGCAACAACCGAACTTCCATACGCAAAGCAACGAATTTTCGCTACCTTGCCCTGGAGCCGCTTCTCGGATTCGAACCGAGGACCTACTGTTTACAAAACAGTTGCTCTAACCAGCTGAGCTAAAGCGGCACTTGTACTGCGGTACTCAACAAGTGTACAACAGAGGCCAAAATTGTTCAAGATATCAAATGAACTTACCGAATATATCATACAGTAAAAGCTGTTGCTGTATCGAGAGAATTAAATGACTTTTCTAGGTTGAACGATGCGTTTTGGCTGTCCCTGTGGGATGATCATCTTTGATGCCCGTAATCGCAAACGCTGAGCTAATTGAATCTGTCCGACTCGTTCATATGCATCAGCAAGTATCGTTAACGTCTGAGGAATTGGATCGATTTCGATTGCGCGCTCAAGTGATTCTATCATTTTCTTTTCGTTACCTAGCTTTTCCTGAACTTTCGCATAGGCGATGTGTCGGGCTGATGACTCGTTTTCTAAATGTAACGCCTGCTCAAAGGCCAACGCCGCTTTTGTATAATCGCCGGTCTCGTAATATATCAAACCGACATTGTGCAGGCTAGATGCATTTGGCTCTAGGGACTGAGCGATTTCGAAACACTCTATAGCATCCTTGTAGGCCTGTTGCTTGGCATACAGGATACCCAATCGGTTATATGCAGTAGAATTGCGCTCATCGACGCGCAAAATGGTTAATAAAGCCTTTTCGGCACGAAGGTACTTCTTTTCCTTGATAGCATCCTGAGCAATAGACCACAGCCTATCTAGCTTGTCTGCTAGCTTTGATGGTAAATCGGATCGAGTGTCTTCAAGTGAGCGACGATAAAATACCGTCAGGCCTCCGAATATTGCAACAATGACTAGTCCTAGCATTTGTACTAATTATAGCATTTTACTCAGAGTACACCAGCTGTCAGTTGCAAACGAACATTGCCTCCGGCATTGATTCTATCGCTAGACTTCAGATAACCTTCTATATCCGCAACTAGTCGTCGGTCGGGATTCGACTTTAACACAATTTGTAATTGATAAATCATATCACCTAGTAGCGTCAGGCTGTCGGGTCGACTGTCACGATATTTTTGTAGTGCAGTTATTTTTTCATAGCGATTACCGGCAAGGATTGTTTTTGCGTCCGACATTATAGTGACGCGTGCATCGTACTGTGCTTTGTCTGTCGCCAGGCGTTTGATAAGTGCCGGCCTGCCTCTCCCGACGAATGCTAGGCGTTTTGCCATTGTCACGTCTGTTACTCCTAGCTCACTTATGTATTTAGTGGTTTGTTCGTTCGTAATGTCTAGCAAGGTTAATTGTTGGCTACGCGACACTATCGCAGGAAGTAATTGATCAAGATTATGTGTTGCAATAATAAAATGTACGTTGCTACGAGGTTCTTCCAGGAGTTTGAGTAGTGCATTTTGTGCACCCACTGTCATTGATTTTTGACCAGTGTCGATGATGTAGACCTGTTTGCCAGGTTGCCTTGTGCGTGTCTGAGTATATAACAAGCGAATATCGCCAATGACAGTACTACCTTCGTCCATATCAACAACAAATTCTGTGCTCGATTTCTTTTTGGGTAACACAACAAATTCGGGCGATCCAACCGCCTGGGCAATTGCTTTTGCTACCTGGGTGACACCTATACCTATCGAACCGCTGATAATGAGAGCATGCGGGAGGTTGTGTGTGATATGCGTCAGCTGTTTTGCTGTCCGTGGGTGTAGGACAAGTTGGTTTAGCAGACTCACTTTTTCTCCATGGCAGCAAATTCAGGAGGCACGGCAGCAGTAAAGATCTTGCGTTCGCCTTTTGGGATAGTAATCTCTAGCGCAGCAGCATGCAGGTATAGCCTGTCAGACTCTTTACCGTACACCCTGTCGCCATGGATGGGGGTGCCTATATGCGCCATGTGAACACGTAATTGATGCGTTCGGCCCGTCATAGGCTCTAGTTCTACTAGATTATATTTTTTACCGTTTGCCATCATTCGGTATAAAGTTTGAGCGCTTTTACCGTTGGGGTCGACACGGAATTGACTTGGCTTTTTGGGATTGCGTCCAATTGGCATATCCACCATGGCCTCCAGATGCTCAGGTACACCATCGACAACGGCAACGTATTGCTTTTTTACCTTACGACTACTGAATTGTTTTTGTAATAATTTTGCCGTTTCGTCATTTAGCGCACCAATCATAACTCCACTAGTATCTCGGTCTAAACGGTGTACAATACCGGGGCGATTGGTATCCATATTATATTTCGTAAACCGCTTGAAAAAATCAGCAACAGTAAACTCATCGTTCATTGCGCCCTTGCTGTGTGATAGAACTCCGACGGGTTTGTTGATGACAATTACATTCTTATCCTGATAGATGACAGGAAGATCTTTTTCATCATGCGATTCCGGTTTGGGAACGTCGAGAGTTACCTCATCATCCTCGCTCAGCGTTCGCTTTGTGCTCTTTTCTATAGTTCCATTGACCAAGACCTGCCCTGCCTTGACACGTTTTTGCCACGTCGAACGTGATGTCTCGGGCCAGTATTCTGCCAAGTAAGCATCCAGTCGCATAGTTAGTCCCTTGGTCGCAGTCCAACCGATTGCTGCACCCGTAACAATGTTGCGTTAGCTTGTTCATTAGCAATCACCTCTGACCGCTTAAATGCGCCGTGAATTGCGTCATCACTGACATCGGATAGTTTTGCCTGGAATGCCGTTAAAAATTCAGACAGCTCGTCCGCAACCATACGCTTGAACTCACCGTAGTTTGTCTGACCTTTATATGCTGATTCGACATCGTCGACCGGATGATTGCGAAGCAGAGCCAAAATCTGTAGTAAGTTGCTGACACCCGGTTGTTCAATAGGATTATAGTTAACGCTAGCTTTGTCATCCGTTGTTGCAGACATGACTTTCTTTGCGGCCGTTGCAGGGTCGTCGGTCAGAAATATGACGCCCTTGTCACTGTCAGACGATTTACTCATCTTTTTGGTCGGATCTGCGAGGTCCATGATACGAAGCCCCTGTCCCTTGCCAAAGAATTCGTGCTGTTTATCAACTGCCTCGGGAACGGTCAATATATCGTTAAACTTTTTGTTCATGCGCTCGGCAATATCGCGAGTAAATTCTAGGTGTTGTGACTGGTCGTCGCCAACAGGTACATACTTTGCGCCGTAAAGCAGGATATCGCAGGCCATGAGGACTGGATAGTTGAATAGGCCTACTGTTACTTGATTACGACTGCTCGTCTCATTGATGGCATTCTCCGGATTCTCACTCCAGTAGTTTTCGCCAAGTTCTTCTCGTGTTTCACCAATAGCGTCAATGGCGGTAGCATGCGTGATTTTTGACTTATCTTTAAATTGGGTCATTCGACCCATTTCGCCAAATCCAGTAAAACAATCCAATATCCACGTCAGTTCGCTGTGCGCTGGAACGTAACTTTGGCGATACAATAAAATATTGTCGTTATCTAGCGGTAAACCGGCGGCCGCAAATAGCCGCGCATTGTGCATGATTTGCGACTGCAAATTGTCGTGATCAATTGGCGTCGTAAAGCTATGTAAATCAGGAACAAACAAGTTAACTTGGTATTCATCCGATCGATTCTGCGCCATTTCAACAATGGGTAACATTGCACCGAAGTAATTACCGATGTGTAGGTCGTTATTAGCCCGCAGGCCCGTGAGAATAACTGGCTTTGTCATATTGTTTATATTATACCTTATACCCGTAGCGTTTGTCGCCCGTCAGAGCGTATAAAACTATGAATTCGACTCGATATCTTTTGCGCGTAGAGCGGTCATTCGCAAAATATGATCAGGTAGGCGTACTCTATTGGCATATTCCGGATTCAAATCATTTTTTAGTGCAGAGCCCGCGACTAGAGCAATGGTATTTTCCGTAATCTCTAGGGAAGGATTTACGTAATCTTCGAGTGCACTGAGAAAGATTGCGTTATTTTTTTCGGTCGTATCCTCAATTGGATAGCCATCTAGCCTCTGGAATTGAACATCAACTACATCAACGTCATTCTGAAATTTTAGGCTCGCAGAGTGACTATGATGCGTCCCGTAACGATACTCATACTCACTAGTGAATGATTCAGCGTCAAAACTATGATCAATGATATTACTACCGCAGTCGACGTACGGTTTTACGTGGTACGCTGAGTGATCCTTGCTCCGCCATACTCTCACATAAGTATCATACGTTTTATCACCGTGTACCTTGCTATCAATTTTGACATTAAAGCTGTCTACTGGGAATCTATTACCACGATTCAACATCATAAATAGCATGGCAAACCCGCGTCGACAGCTAAGCCATTTGATTGATGCAAGTTCTATTTGTGATTCAAGTCTATTTAATTGTTCTTCGGAAGTCAGAGCGTCAAGTTCAGCATTAATGCGCTGCACACTACTGATGTGCTTCGCATGATCCTCAATCGACTTTCGATCCATCTGAATCCACCTTTTACGGTTACGCCTATACTATATCATGTCCTGATTGATTTAGTAAAAAAATCTAAATTTAAGAGTTCTCTATGTTTTGAACAGCATTCCACAGTTCAGCCAATCTTTGCCGCGTATGCTCGATTGAAGGTATTACCTCGGCCTCGAGTGCGCATAGTAGTACCGCCGTTTCTTGTTGTGTTCTAGCGTCAAACCGTTCGCCTTCTTTGTTGGCTAGCTTTACCTGCCCGTCCATATCATCATGTATCTTGATCGTTGCAACATGGTTGTCCGACGGCCCGAATCGATACTCAAAGGTATCCGAGAACCTATTTGCTTCCTCTCGATCAATAATTTCGTTATTATAGCGCAAAAGCTTACTGGTATTGTAGGTGTTTTCTGTAGTATTCCTCCAAATACGAATATACCTTGTAGCCGACGCATTTTTATCTTGATCGATATTGATATCAAATAAATCCAGCTCTGATGAGTTATAAAGATTGAGCCTATCAAACAGGGCCTGAAAACTATTGTTACACTTGCTCCATTGTTGCGTTGCATGTTTGTAAAAGCCCTGACACCACTCCTCTGACTGCTCGGGAGTAAGAGTCTCTAGCCATTCACGCATTTGAGCAACATATGCATTGTGGCTAGTCTCTGGGTTACGTTGTGGAAATTCCGAATTTGTCATATGTATAGTCCAATGTATCACATATTAGATAGCAAAACAGCCTCGCTGAGAGACTGTTTTGTGATATTAACGCTTTGAGTATTGTTCGCGCTTACGAGCTGATCGCAAACCGTAATGCTTTCGTTCCTTTTCACGAGGATCGCGTCGGAGGAATTCAGCCTTTTTCAACGTACTACGTAGTTCTGGAGTATCAACGGTCACTGCCTTGCTGATAGCAAGCTTCATAGCATCAACTTGGCCAGATTTACCACCACCAGATACTAGAATAGTGATGTCGTAATCTTTTTGCTTGCCAATCAGCGCAAGTGGATCAGTTAATTCAGCCAAAAGTGTCTTGTTGCCGTCTAGATATTCTCCGGCAGGTTTGTCATTAATCGTAATTGTTCCTTTACCGGCGTATAAACGTGCACGTGCCGTAGAGCTTTTGCGTCGTCCTAGACCGTAGAAATATTTCTTTGTTACCATATTACATTACCTCTACTTTCTCTGGTGATTGAGCGGCATGATTGTGTTCTGGTCCAGCATATACCTTGAGGCGCTTCATACGACCATCAGAAAGCTTGTTCTTTGGCAGCATACCAGCAACAGCATGTTCAATAATTCGTTCTGGGAACTTTTCACGAACTTCTGCCAGTGTTGCATCTTTGATTCCGCCAGGAAAGCCAGAGTGTCGGTAGTAGATTTTGTCTGTCTCTTTGTTACCGGTAACAACTGTTTTTTCTGCGTTGATAACAACAACGTAGTCACCACCGTCAACATGTGGCGTATAAGTAGGTTTGTACTTACCAATCAAGTGCTTTGCGACAACTGTCGAAACACGACCAAGTGGTGCGCTAGAAGCATCGATTACAATCCAACGTCGCTGAACATCAGCAGTTTTTTGCGAAAACGTCTTTGTCATATTTAACTTTTTCATACCTTTGCCTCCGCTGGTTTCTTGGTTGTTTTAGCCTTTGGAGCAGGTTTCTTTACCGGTGCGGCTTCTACGGTCTTTTTTACAGCTGGTTTTGCAATTTCCTTGATTTCATCAACAAATGAAATAGTTGCCATTTGTGTATTGTCGCCAACGCGGACATCGGTTCGTGTAACACGTACGTGTCCACTGACGCGGCCACCGAGTTGAGGTGCGATAACATCAACTAATCGTACAGCTGCTGCCTGTGTGCTGAGGCCTGCGATCACGCGACGTCGATTAGCGAGATCGCCTTTTTTCGCCTTTGTGATCAATTTTTCAATATACGGTTTTAGTTCTTTTGCTTTTGGAAGAGTTGTTTCAATCTTGCCATGCTCAACCAAACTCGTAGCGAGACCCTTCATAAGGGCTTTTCGCTGATCTCGTTCTCGGCCGAATTTGCGACCTTGGTATCCGTGGCGATGCATCTCTAGAGCTCCAATTCAGCCAGTTTATCTTTTACTTCATCGAGCGCTTTGCTACCGAAACCTTTTAGCTCACGGAGGTCTTGTTCACTCAAAGTGACAAGATCGTGAACAGTACGGATCTCGTTGTTTACAAGCGCATTCGCAGTTCGGGCAGTCAGATTCAATTCTTCGATTGGTGTATTCAATTCACTTGATTCTTCTTCTTCTTCGCTACCAAGGGCAGGTGCAGCCTCGACCGTTGTGCTACCAGCAAGGGCTGTGTATTGGTTCACTAAGATAGCTGATGCTTCTTCGAATGCGTCACGTGGGCTCATTGTGCCATCAGTGTCAATCGTAAGAAGTAGCTTATCGAGGTTAGTCTCTTGACCAACACGTGTATTTTCAACTTTGTAACGTACGCGAAGGACGGGGCTAAACACTGCATCAAGTGCAATCATATCGCTATGTAGGCGTTCGTGACTGCTTTCTTCGATAGTGCGGTAGCCACGACCTGATTCAACAACCAAGTCCATGAGTACTGATTTCTTTGCATCATCGATTGTTGCAATGATTTGCTCTGGATTAACGATTTCAACGTCAGCCGAAGTCTTGATGTCAGCAGCAGTAACGACACCAGCACCTTTCTTTTCGAGGCGAAGCTCGATTGGCTCATCGGTGTGTACCTTTACTCGTACGTTCTTGAGGTTCAACATGATATCAACGACATCTTCTTTGACACCTGGAACGGTTGTAAATTCATGTGTTGCGCCTTCAACACGAAATGCTACGATTGCTCCACCCCTAATACTCGATAGCAGTACGCGTCGCATGCTGTTACCTAATGTGTTGCCATAGCCGGCGTGCAAAGGTTCGATAGCGAACTCAACACTTGTTGCACTGTTCTCGTTGATAGCAGCAAGTAGTGGGTTGTGAATGACTTTTGACATTTGCGTCAGCTCCTTATTTATTAGCGCGAGTAATACTCGACAATTAGTTGTTCGTTTATATCCGGCTCGGATTCCTCGCGAGTTGGAAGTCCGGTGATATCAATCTTGAGTTTCTTGACGTCAGCCTTCAGCCAGCTCAGCGGTGGTTGGGATGTGTTATTAACGACGTCATCAATGTGGGTAAAGTATGCAGATTTTGTAGATTTTGGTCGGACAGTAATCTCGTCTCCGGCTTTTACGCGAATTGACGGAATATCAACTCGTCGGCCGTTTAACATAAGGTGTCCATGGCTAACCAACTGTCGTGCACCACGGCGGCTCGTAGAGAGTCCCGATCGATACACAACGTTATCGAGGCGTAGCTCGAGAAGTTGCAAGAGGTTTTCGCCAGCAAGACCTGGTCGTCGTGACGCTTCGGCCATTAGTTTTGCGAATTGCTTTTCCAAGAGGCCGTATATGCGACGAACTTTTTGCTTTTCACGAAGTTGCGTCAAGTAGAGGCTCGGCTTGCCTTGTCGGCCATGAGCGTGTTGACCAGGAATGCCTGATTTTTTCGCCATGATTTTGTGCGCCTTAGGATGTAGTGCATAACCTTCTCGACGCGATTGTTTAACAATTGGTGAAGTATCTCGTGCCATTATGCTCTCCTCGCTCCCTTAGGTCGTACGCCGCCGTGTGGTACACCAGTTACATCGGTAATAGCATCAACAAGCATGCCGTAATTGTTAACGGCACGAACCGCCGCGTCACGTCCTAGGCCAACGCCTTTGACAAATACGTCAACGTTTTTGAGTCCATACTGAGAACTAGCAATCTCGGCAGCTTTTTCCGCTGCGACTTGCGCTGCGTATGCTGTGCCTTTTTTGCTACCGCGGAAACCGCAAGCGCCAGCGCTGCTTGCAGCGATGACGTTACCTTTTTTATCTGAAAAACTAACTATCGTATTGTTAAATGTTGCCTGGACATGCATTTGACCAGACACAACAGAGCGCTTCTGCTTTTTGCGCGCAGATACCTTTGGCTTAGCGGCTACTTTCTCAGTAGCTTCTGCCTCTGGCGTTTCTGGTGATGTTTTTACTTCTTCTGTCATATCATTCATTTCCTACGTCTTTGACGCTGACTTTGGTTGTGCGCCACCGACTGCAACAGCGCGACCCTTGCGAGTTCGTGCGTTTGTACGCGTACGTTGTCCGTTTACAGGCAAGCCTGCTTTGTGACGTATGCCTCGGTATGCACCGATGTCTTTTAGACGTTTGATATTGTTCGAAACCATGCGCTGCTTATCGCCTTCGACTGTATATTCGCCATCGATTATTTCACGAAGACGCTTTTCCTCAGCCTCGGTGAGATCCTTTACCCGAGTGGTCGGCTCTATCTTTGCCGCCGCAAGGATGTCTCGAGAGTACTTGCGTCCAATGCCGTAAATATACGTCAACGCAATATGTACCTGTTTTTCTGCTGGGATTACAACCCCTGCAATTCGAGCCATGCTTAACCCTGCCTTTGCTTGTTCTTAGGCTTCTTTTTGTTAATTACACGAAGACGGCCCTTACGTCGGACCAATTGATCATCTGGACTGATCTTCTTTACACTCGCACGAACCTTCATGTTGGAAACAAAAGCTCCTAATTACTTATTATTTTTTACCAGCGGCTTCGACTGACCGTGGTTCATCTTTTAAGCGAAAGCTGATTCTGCCCTTTGTTAGATCGTAGGGGGTTAACTCAACTTCCACTTTGTCGCCCGGTACCAATCGGATATAGTGCTTTCGCATTTTGCCCGATATATGGCACAGAACCGTATGACCGTTCTCAAGTTCGACATTAAACTGGGTGTTCGGCAATGCCTCCACAACCTTACCGACTAGCTTAATAACTTCTTTTTGACTCGTCATAGTTAACAAGGTGCTATTATACACGAAAAAATACGTCAAGTAAAGAGGTTTCTAGTATAAAGTTCCGCGTATTTACCGCGACCCTAAAATTGATAGTCTTATTGTATCAAACATTACGTAACCGTCAAGTAGTAATTAACGGGGAGTAACCCCTGTTGCATACTGCTTACAAAATATCTCCCCAGGTAGGCGAAAGTTATCCTTTTTTGTGCTAATAATTATGCATTATGTGGGGCATTATTTAGCGACGGCTCTCACAAGTACGCTCTGATCAAAGACTTGGTCGCGTGGAATCCAGTTTCCCGTATACGTCAAAAGGCCCAGCCCCTCTTTTGTTTTGTCGTAAGGCGTGAACAGCCGCTTGATACCCGTTTTGCGTGCGCTAATGAACGATTCGGTCTTGTTTTCTGTAACGGTATAGGTGAATGCGCGTCCATCACCTCTTTCGACAATTATATCGTCACCCTCACTCAGACCATCCAGGCCAGCAAAGGCACCGTTGCGTGAAATGCCGTTACTATGTCCGTCAATGATTACCGTTCCGTATCCTTGTCCGGGCGTTGCACTTTCTTTATACCATGCAACATCATCCAAACTCGTCGATCTACCAATCATACCGCCCTCCAGGCCAACCTGCTGTATGCGCGCACGTTCTATGGATAGTGCCGGGATGGTAATGTATCGCGGGTAATTATTATCAACTGTATACTCGTCTATTTGCTCTAGTGTTACCCTCGTCTCGTCCACGCGTGAATCAGCTAATACTGTGGATGGAAAAGGTAGGAAGTCCGGTCGGACGCCCGTCATATACCAGACAAAAACGATCCAGCCGAGCACTCCTAGCAATGCAACACTTGCCATACCCAGTAGCCAGTATCTAATACCGCTCGCTCGTCTTTTTGTTTCTAATTGAAGTCCCGCCACCCCTGCGTCCTATTTATAGTCGTCGTACGTCACCATAAGGGCACGAGAGTTAATCTGTCGTAAGCTTTCAAGCGCTACAGAGACAACAATCAGAATACCCGTTCCACCGATCGCAAGATTCTGGATGCCTGTAATTCCAGCTTGAGCGAAAGCATACTCAGCAACGAAGGGTAGGACTGCGATCAAACCTAGAGTGACTGATCCAAACAAAATGAGACGATTTACTGTTCTAGATAGATACTTTTCGGTCTGGATACCAGGTCGAACCCCATCGATAAATCCACCTTGTTTTTGCAAATTCTCGGCTATCTCGTTGCTATTAAAGATGATACCCGTGTAGAAGTATGTAAACAGGATGACGAGGAAGAAGTAGCTAGCTGGATAAATCAGTGCTGTAAATGTATCGCCCGTAAATGCGCCCGGTGATGGTGCCTGGAACCAGAGGATTAAATTATTGGCTAGTTCAGCATACCCAACGTTACCGGTAGCCTTGAGTACTTGTCCAACAAACGCAGGTAGGCTGAGGAATGCGACCGCAAAGATGACTGGAATGACACCCGCAGCAATAAGTTTGATCGGCAGAATGCTCTTTACGCCGCCATAACTGCTGTTACCCTGTACGCGCTTTGCGTAGTTAACGGTCACAACCCGTTGTGCCTCGTTAATCTTTACCAATAGATACAACACCATTAATGACGCGAAGGCCACAATTAATGCCACCCAGAATGCCGTTGGATTAATCGGTACAACGAACCAACCAAAGATGTCCATGCTACCCTTGGATGTGTCAAACAACGATACGCCAAGTGAAGTAAGAGTCGATGGTAGTTGGCTGATAATGCCTGCAAAAATCAACATAGAGATACCATTGCCAATTCCTTGTTCTGTAATCAACTCGCCCAGCCACATTAACAGTATCGCACCAGCGGTCATAGCCGTTACAGCTATAGCCCACTCAAATGGAGTTGCGCTGTCCAGGGCGGTCGTATTGCCCGCCAGTACTGTCTGTCGAAGGATATAGATAAATGCAATCGACTGAACAACAGCTAGCGGTACAGATATCATACGTGTCCACTGGTTGATCTTGCGACGACCAGATTCACCATCTTTGTGAAGCTCTTCTAGCTTTGGAATTGCCTTTGTAAGCAGTTGCGAGATGATGCTAGCGGTAATGAACGGACTAAGCCCAACGAGGACAATCGAAAAACTTGCCAATGCTCCACCAGATAACAGATTCAAAAATCCGCCAAAATCAGTCGAGCTAACGACACTTTCGATAACTTCCTTTAGCTTTGTTGGCTCGGCAAGAGGGACAGGAATATGCGCCAAGAATCGATAGGCGATAACGATACCAAACACAACGGCAAGACGCTTCTGCATACTGCGATTCTTGAACGATTTGAATATTGTCTTCCAATTCATATGTAATAAGCCTACTCTGAAATTTTGTACTGTATTTGTATTTATTATAGCAGACGTTTGTGGATTTTAATGACAAAAAAATCACCCCGATACATTAGCATTGGGGTGATTTTTTTGGTTTAGGTAACTATTTGTCTTCTTTTTTGTCTTTTTTCTGCTTCGAAGAAGGTTTAATAGGTGTTGGAACCTTTTCAAATGTACCACCGGCTTTTTTAATAGCCTCCTGTACAGACTTACTTGCGCCTTGAACACGCAGCGTAACCTTTGCTGTCAACTCACCACGCCCAATCACCTTGACGGTATGGTATGGTGTTGCAACGTAGCCTGCTTCGAATAAAGATGCATTATCAGCTGTCTTACCCTTGAAATCATTCAAATGATCCATGTAGACAACTTGTGCGGGCGTGCGGAGTGACTTAAAACCGCGAGCCTTTGGAATTGCTTGAACGAGCGAGCGTTGACCGCCCATGAACATTGCGTTCAGTTTTTTACCAGTTCGAGAGCCTTGACCCTTGGTACCGCGACCGGCAGTTTTACCACCACCAGCTGCAATGCCGCGACCAACACGTTTACGGTCTTTATTCGCAGTTGCTTGGAGTTCGTGATATTTCATTACTCAGACTCCTTTTTCGCCTTTTTAGCTGGCTTTTTATCAGCATTCAACCATTCTTCGCGAGGAACGAGACTCTTCAGGGCGTCAATAGTTGCATACGCAATGTTAACCTTGTTGGTCGAACCAAGTGACTTTGAAAGCATGTTACGGATACCCGTAACACCGATAACTTGTCGCACAACACCACCAGCAATAATACCAGTACCCGGTGCGGCTGGCTTGATAAGCACTTGTGCGCCAGAAACCTTGACTTCTGAATCATGCGGAATAGTATCATTTGCGATAGGTACAGTGATGAGGTTTTTCTTTGCAACATCGGTTGCTTTTGCGATTGCCGTTTGAACGTCACCGCCCTTACTAACGCCAACGCCAACTTTACCCTTGTGATTACCGACGACGACGAGTGCCTTAAATCGGAATCGACGACCGCCCTTTACAACACGAGCGACGCGATCGATATTGATAACAATCTCATCAAATTCTTTTGGCTCCTGAGGAACATCACGACGATTATCGCGGCGAGGTGGCCTTGACTGGCGATGACCCTGGGCCTGTGTAGCTTGTTGTTCTGCCATGATTAAATCTCCAATCCTTCGTTACGAGCAGCATCAGCCAATGCTGAAAGTCGTGCCGCATACTGTCGACCATTACGATCGAAGACGGCCTTTTTGATGCCAGCTTTTTTTGCCTTTTTAGCAATATCAACACCGATGAATGCAGATTGATCCTTGAGCGAACCGGTTTGCTTGCTACCAACAGTAGTGCTAGCTGCAAGCGTTGTTCCGTCGGTATCGTTAATCAGCTGAGCACTAACGTGCTTGTTACTAATGGTGACCGTTAGACGTGGTCGTTTATCAGTTCCACTCACTTTTGCACGTACGCGATTCTTGCGCAGGCTTTTGTTCAGTAGTTTTTTAGCTAGATTACTCATGATTACTTACCTGTCTTTCCTGCTTTGCGCAAAATGTGCTCATCAGCATATTTAATACCCTTGCCTTTATATGGCTCAGGTTTCTTTAGTGCTCGAATTTCAGCAGCAACTTGACCAACTTGTTGTTTGTCGATACCACTGACGGTAATTTCCATCTTGTTGTTTTGTACTGTCACGCCTTGTGGTGCGGTGTACTTAACGGGGTGGCTAAAGCCTAGGTGCATTTCTAGCGTATTACCGCTGGTATTAACACGAAAACCAACTCCGTTTACCTCTAGCTTCTTTTCGTAGCCTTTAGTGATGCCTTCGACGGCATTGTTTAGTAGTGCACGCTGTAGACCGTGTTGGGCCTTTGCGATGCGTTCATCATCCTTGCGGGTGACTGTTGCAACTCCATCATTGACGGCAACTGTCACGTCGCTCAGATGCGGAACTGTCAGGGTGCCTTTGCCTCCTGTGACAGTAATAACATCTGAGTCAACCGTGATTGTCACGCCTGATGGGATTTGAATTGGTAGTTTTCCGATTCGACTCATCTTATTTCTCCTTGATTAATATATCTTGAACAGTAATTCACCGCCGAGACGTTGTTTCACTGCTTCGCGTCCAGTAATGACGCCTTTTGATGTACTCACGAGTACCATGCCACGACCAGATTTCACTTTTGGAATCTCGTCTGCTTTTACGTAAACACGACGACCAGGTTTTGATAGACGCGTCATCTCTGTGATAACGCTATTCTCACCAGGCTTGTTGATTGTAATGACCAACGTGTCACGAGGTTTGCCAGGTTCAACCTTGACATCAGTCAAGTAATTATTGGCTTTTAGCTGTTCTGCGACAACCTTCTTGATTTTGCTTGCCGGTACGCGAACTTCGGTCTTGCCGACCATTACTGCGTTTCGGATGCGGGTCAGAAGGTCCGCGATTGGGTCTGTAGATTGTAATGACATATATCGTTTCTCCTTCCTTACCAGCTACTCTTAGTTATACCGGGGATATTTCCCCTTGATGCTTCTTCGCGGAAACGGATCCTGGACATGCCAAACTTCCGCATAAATGCTCGTGGTCGACCGTCTAGTAGATCACGGTTCTTCCATCGTGATGGGCTACTGTTGCGTGGGAGCTTTTGTAGACCATCTAGATCACCGAGCTCTTTGAGTTCAGCGCGCTTTTCAGCATACTTCATAATCATTTTTTGTCGCTTTTTATCGCGTGCGACACTTGATTTCTTAGCCATTAACGTCGACCTCCTTCTTTCTGAAATGGTAGTCCGAATTTCTCTAGTAACGCACGGCTGTGAGCAGGATCTTGATTCTCAATCACCATTGTCACTTGTACTCCGTGTGCAACTTGTGTTTCTTCGAACGATAGTTCAGCAAAGATTGATTGCTCTAAGATACCAAGGTTGTAATTGCCACTTTGGTCGAACTTGATACTTACACCATGAAAGTCACGTACGCGTGGAAGTGCAATGTTTACGAGTCGGTCAAGGAATTCGTACATACGGGCACCACGTAGTGTCACCATGACACCGATTGGCGCACCCATGCCAGCACGAATCTTGAAACTCGCGATTGATTTCTTTGCCTGACGTTCAATTGGAGCTTGACCAGTGATCTTTGTCAGTGTGTTTTTGACTGTTTCCAGATGACGTTTGTCATCCTTACTCTTGCCGGTTCCAACGCTGACCACAATTTTCTCTAGCTTTGGTACCTGATGTACGTTATCTAGTTTCAATTCGGCCTGAAGTTCCTTGACGTATGTATTACGATACAAGGCTTTCAAGCGAGGAGCCGGAGTAGTGGTAGTTGCTTTTGCCATTACTTGATCTCCTTATTTTTTGCTTGACGCGCAACACGTGATTTTGCGCCATCAGCTGATTTCTTATAGCCTACACGACTAGTCGTGCCTGTTTTTTCGTCAACGACGAGCGCAACCTTGTGTAGTGGAGTCGGGATATGCATATCCTTGTTACCACCGGTTGGGTGTAGTCGTGATGGTTTCATTTTCCGGCTTTTTACGCCAAGCCCTTCGATGAGAACTGCGTTTTTCTTTGGAAGTACTGCCAGAACCTTACCTGTCGTTCCCTTGTCCGGACCTGTGATAAGTTTGACGATATCATTTTTTACGATTCGACGTGCCATATTAGAGTACCTCCGGTGCTAAGCTAATGATTTTGCTATAGCCTTTATCGCGTAACTCGCGCGGTACGGGACCAAATACACGAGTTGCGCGTGGTTCTTTATTATCGTCGATAATAACAGCGGCATTGTCGTCAAAAGTAATAGTGCTGCCGTCTTTGCGCTGAATTGTGTCTCGAGTTCGAACAACAACTGCCTTAACGACTGACTTTTTCTTTACTTGTCCTGTCGGATTCGCTTCCTTGACGGTGGCAACAATAACATCACCTACACGAGCGTAGCGTCGGCGCGTACCACCAAGAACACGGATGCAGAGAATTTCCTTTGCACCGCTGTTGTCGGTTACGCGGAGACGAGATTCTTGTTGAATCATACAGCTTCCTCCTCCTTCAACTCAACAGCGCCTTTCGACTTCAGCTCAATCAAGTCGAGCGTAAAGCTCTTTGTCTTTGAGATTGGGCGTACTTCACGAATACGAACCTTGTCGCCAACATGCGCTTCATTGTCTGGATCGTGCGCCGTATATTTACGGCTAACTGTGTATTGCTTTTTGTAAAGGGGATGCGTTTCACGAGTTGTCACCGTAACGGTGATTGTCTTGTCGCGTACGTCTGATGTAACGATTCCTGTTAAAAACTTAGTCATTACTTATCTCCTTTCAATTCATGCGCTCGGATTGCGGTTTTGAGCCTAGCAATCTCTTTGCGACCGTGCGTAATTGCACGTGGGTTTACCAATTCGCCAGCACGATGGCTACGACGAGTTTCCATCATCTCGGCACGCTTGGTAACGAGCGCACCTTGCATATCAGCAAGTGATTTTACTTCAACCGCCTCTTTTGGAGTTTTGGTCGCTTTTTTGGTTGTCTTTGCAGTAGCCATATTACGCCTCCTCCCTGCGAACGAATCGTGTCTTTACTGGTAATTTGTGTCCCGCTAGGCGCATAGCCTCGCGTGCCGTTTCCTCTGTCACACCCTTCATCTCAAACAAGACAGTGCCTGCTTTGACCTTTGCTGCAAAGAATTCTGGGTTACCCTTACCGCTACCCATTTTTACATCTTGTGGCTTACGGGTACGTGGAGTATGAGGAAAGATTCGAATCCAGATTTTACCACCACGTTTGATGTAGCGAGTCATTGCCTGACGAGCTGATTCAATTTGTCGTGATGTCACATCATTATTCGACAAAGACTGAAGACCATAATCGCCAAATGCGACATAGTGACCACGAGTAGCGACGCCATTGTTCTTGCCTTTGCGGACTTTTCGATACTTTGTTTTCTTTGGTATCAACATGACTAATCGTTCCTCTCACCCTTGTAAATCCATACCTTCACACCGATAATTCCAACTCCAGGTGCATTTGCACGAGCAGTGTGAAATCCAATATCGGCACGGAGTGTATGAAGTGGTACTGAGCCCTCGATAACTTTTTCGCGGCGAGCCATCTCGGCGTTGTTCAATCGTCCAGATACCTGGATACGGATACCCTTGGCGCCAGCATTCATAGTATTCTGCGCAGTCATCTTGATTGCACGTCGGAAGTTAATTCGTCGTTCTAGCTGACGTGCGATGTTCTCTGCTACCAATTTTGCGTCAAGTTCTGGTCGTTTGACCTCTTCGATATTAATACGAACAGGTAGGCTAGCGACCTTTTCAATTTGCGTCTTCAGTTCCGCGACACCCGAACCACCACGACCAATTACGACACCTGCTTTTGCTGTGTGAATTGTTACGGTGATCAAATTTGCAGATCGTTCTATCTCGATACGACTAATGGTCGGACGTGATGCGAATTTCTTTTCGATGAGTACACGAATTGCCGCGTCTTCATTGAGCCACTTTGCAAAGTCGCGCTTGCCAGCAAACCAACGTGAATTCCAGTTCTTGTGGATCTGCAGGCGGAAGCTAATTGGGTTTACTTTTTGTCCCATTATTTCTTCTCCTCTTTCTTCTCGTCGGCCGCTTTGGCTACCGGCTTTTTCTTAGGCTTTTCGGCACCAGACACTTCGACCAAAATGTGACTCGTTTTCTTTTCAAATGGTAAAGCGCGTCCTCGGCTGGCTGGCTTGAATCGTCGCATACGCGGACCAGTCGTTACACTGAGCTTTGTTATGGTTAGACTTTTTGCATCCAAACCATGATTATTAACTGCATTTGCTTGTGCGCTTTCAATAACTTTCTTTACTGGCAAAGCAGCACGTCGTGGAACGTGGTCTAAAATGACCAACGCATCAGCAACGGAACGATTTCGTACCATGCTAGCGACGAGGCTTACTTTGCGAGGCGTTTGATCAACACCCCGTGCAATTGCACGAACAGTAGCGCGGGCTTTAGTATCTTCTGCCATGATTACTTCTCCCTGCCCCCGTGCTTACGGAACTTACGTGTCGGAGAAAACTCACCAAGCTTGTGACCAACCATGTTTTCGTTGATAACAACAGGAACATGTACGCGTCCGTTATGAACAGCAATCGTACGTCCTACCATTTCAGGAGTAATCGTACTAGCGCGAGCCCATGTTTTGATAACTGTGCGATCCTGTGAATCGAGCGCTTCGACTTTTTTAGCCAGCTTGGCGTCGATGAATGGACCTTTTTTGAGTGATCTACTCATGTCTTACCTCTTCCTCTTCGCATCGTGGCGAGTCTTAACGATTAATCCAGCAGTATCTTTGCGTCGACGTGTTCGGTAACCAAGAGTTAATTGACCCCATGGTGTTTTTGGCGTACGTCCGACACCGTGTGAACCACCATCACCACCACCGTGTGGGTGATCTACGGCATTCATGACAACACCACGAACACTTGGTCGAATACTCTTGCGTCGATTACGTCCAGCGCTACCGATTTTGACATTTTGATGTTGAACATTACCAACAACACCGAGTGCTGCAGTTGCCTCAACGCGGAATCGACGGACTTCACCTGATGGCAAGCGTACTTGAGCGTAATCACCTTCTTTGGCCATTAACTGCGCTTTTGTGCCAGCCGCACGAACCATTTGTGCGCCCTTACCTGGTGTCATTTCAATAGCGTAGATTTGGCTACCAACAGGGATTTGGCTAAGAGGAAGGCGGTTGCTGTTCTCGATTGGAGCCTCTTTGCCGCTCTCGATTTTTTTACCTTTTTGCATGCTAGTGTCAGCAAGTACATAGTGGTACAAACCGTTTTGATCCTTGATACGTGCAATACGCGCGCTTCGATTTGGATCGTATTCGATTTCCTCGATAACGGCTTTTGTACCAGCTGGTAGATTGTGATTAATCAAACGATAGTGTCGCTTGACGCCACCACCACGATGTCGAACGGTAATTCGACCGGTGTTGTTGCGACCAGCGTTTTGTTTTTTGCTCTTTATGAGACTCTTTAGTGGTTTACGAGTTGTAATCTCACTAAGATCCTGCGTCGTCATACCACGCCTGGATGGAGTCGTTGGGTTATAAGCTTTAATCGGCATATTACTTCTCCTCCTTTGTTGCGGCATCTTGCTCGGCAAAGACCTTGATACTATTACCTTCGGCTAATCGAACATAGGCTTTTTTGCTATCCTTACGATTTGTCGTACCAGGATAACGTTTTGCTCCGCGATTGAAACGAATTGCTTTGCCACTTTGGACAGCTGTCGTTACGTTCACGACTTTTACCTCGTATTGTTTTTCGACGCTCTCGGCGATGTCTCTCTTGTTTGCATCGAGAGGTACGTTAAATACATATACGCCGTTTTGCGATTGTGCGTAGGCTTTTTCTGTTGCTCGGGGGTAAACAAATACGTTAGCCATATTACTTCACCTCCTTTGTCAGCCAGTCTTTGATAACTGGGACTGATTTTGTTGAAAGTACGATGTGATCAGCGTTCAAGATGTGATAGACGCTGAGGTATTTTGCACCTATTAGTATGGTGCTTTGTAGGTTTGATGTTGCACGGATCAGCTCTGGTGTCTTTACATCAACAACCAATAGGACCTTGCGATCAAACTTATTAGCAACCATGAACTTGGCAGCTTCGGCAGTTTTACCTGTTGTCTTGAAATCCATGACAACAACTTTCTTTGCCTCATTCGCCATTGTTAACGCTTGGCGCAATGCTACGCGTTTACTGGTTGTCGATAGTCGCTTGCTGTAATTTTCATTACCACGAGGACCAAAGACCACGCCGCCTCCACGCCAGATTGGGTTTCGCGAGCTACCGAATCGTGCTCGGCCAGTACCCTTTTGCTTCCATGGCTTCTTGCCACCACCGCGAACTTCACCGCGTTGCAATGTCGTTGCACTTGCCAAACGATTGTTCGCCAAATACGCATCGTAGGCCAATTTGACCAGTTCGTGGTTCTCAACCTTAACGTTGAATATTTCCTTTGGAAGGCTCACGGCTTTTGATGCCGCTGCTGGTTTAGTAGTTTCAGCCATTATGCCTTGCCTCCGATTTCTATCAAGCCCTTGTTAGGACCAGGAACAGCACCGCGTAGACCAATCAAATTATTGGCTGGATCGAGGTAGGCAACGACAAGGTTTTTGACCGTTACTTGGTCATGACCCATTCGTCCTGCCATGCGCTTGTTCTTAAAGACCTTCTGCGGATACATTGATCCGATTGAACCGGGTTTACGGACATTACCGTTACCACCGTGGGTCTTTTTGCTAGTATTAAAGTTGTGTCGCTTGACCGTGCCTGCAAACCCTTTACCCTTACTGGTACCAGTAGCATTAACGACATCGCCCAGTTCAAACTGGTTGACGTCGATCTTGTCACCGACTTTCAGATCTTCGGGTAGGTCTGCAACGCGGAATTCCCGAATATGCTTCGGGGTCACTTGAGCTGGTTTTGTGTGTCCAGCAACGGCCTTGCTCAGGTTCTTACCCTCACCATATGCCACTTGAACTGCGTTGTAGCCGTCGGATTCGACGGACTTGACCTGAGTCACAGTCACAGGGCCAGCTTGAATCAACGTTACAGGTGTTGCAACGCCGTCCTTGCTAATGATTTGGGTCATACCAATTTTGGTACCGAGAAGTGCTTTCATAGCGCTTTGCTCCCATGTAAAACTCTTGGTGGCCGGCGGTTTCCCCTGTAATTTCGAGGACCTTCCGATTCACCAAGAGCACTAATATTCGTACTTTCAATAAGTTACCGAGCTAGCTTATCACAGAAATAGGGGTGAGTCAACACCTTTTCATCTGTAAACGCACCTGTAGGATTTTGCTTATACAAATAAATGGCAGCGCCTTCACAATCAAGCCTCCACCCGCCCACAATGCCTAGTCAGGTATAATAGGACTGATGCTAAAAATACCGATAAAAAAGCGACACGTGGTACTGGTTTCTATCCTAGTAGCTGCAGGAATTGCCACTGGAGGCGGAGTATTTGCAATGCAATTCTACGGAGAGCAAGCAATTGCCCAACAGGCTTCGGCGTCGGCCAAAAAATTAAAACAAATTGATGAAAAGATAGCCGAGTTAAAAGCGAAAAAACTTGCTGAGCAAAAAGCAAAGGAAGAGGCCGAACAAAAGGCGAAGGAGAAGGCCAAGAAAGAAGCAGCGGCACGAACGGCGGCAGCGGACGCAGCACTTGCGGCCCAGCTAGCGGGTCAAATTGTGACGCCCACAGGTTGCGCAATCAGTGGTGCGCACGGTAATCCGAATAATATAGATGTAGTTGTCAACAAAAAAAATTGCTTTAACCCAGTTAATTTCGTTCCTAGTGACCTGGTGTCGTATGGTGGTTATCTAGTTAGCAACAAAATCTATACTAACCTGGTCGGTATGATCAATGCTGCCGCAGCCGCCGGAAAACCGCTCGGTCTGTCTAGTAGTTATCGATCTTATAGCAATCAGGTGGCGACGTATAACAACTGGGTTGCGGTCAATGGCAGTACCGCCGCGGCAGATAAAGTCAGTGCTCGTCCAGGCTACAGCGAGCACCAAACGGGTTTTGCGATAGATGTCTCTACAAGTGGAGCAGTGCTGGGCGATTTTGCTTCTACGGCACAATATACCTGGATGAAGAGTCATGCGCACAAATACGGCTTTATACAACGTTACAAAGCGGGATACGAATCAATTACTGGCTACAGCGCCGAGGCATGGCATTGGCGCTACGTCGGCAAAACCGTTGCTACCGATATGAAAAACAAGGGTATCCATACCCTTGAACAATACTGGAATATAGAGGGTGGCGGATACTAAGCGCTTGCGATGCCTGTTTCTATCATATAGTCATACAACACTTCATTAACGAAATACGGTAGATTAGGGCCGTTCGTTATCATGCGAAGATTCTCGAGTTCCATATGATTACTGTAATTTTCATACATCCAACTCTCTCCGTACAGCGCTATTCCGGCAAGAATATTCAAACGGTACGCCTGTAGCTCATTCTCAAAAACTTGCGTAACTTCACTCTCGGTGTCTGGTATAACAACCTGATCTAACAGTTGAAGAATGTGGATTATCTCATGGATCATTACAATGTCGGCTTTTGCCGATTCGTGCATTCTCTGTAGCAGCATTGGTCGCATTCTGACATTATATGTTCTAGAATGCTGTCTACTTGAAACGTCTGCATATGTACCCCAGGAATGAACAGCTGCTAGCGCCGTATCGTTTCCAAAATCAATTTTTACTAAATTTTTGGTACGATTTTTCATACTCTCCGAAATGTCATTGCTCAATATTTCAATGCCACCATCGGGCATAGGCTTACCGAAATCATGGTATATATGTTTATCAAGATTGAGCCGTTGCGTAGGATGCAATGCCATTAAGTCGGGCCTAATCAAGGCGTTAAAATGCATTAACGGTATTATAGGGATCTTGGTATCATCTAGCTTTTTAGGCTTTTCGAACACTCCGTTGATATGATTGGGAACATATAATTGATCGAGGACCGATAGTGATTGTGACGCATAGTGCCCCATGGCCTCTTGAACAAATGGATTTTTGAGCGCTACCTCTGCATTTTCAATAGACTCGTTAGCAAAACGATGTCGGCGTTTCTTCTCTGAGTTCATGAAAAATACCATATATAGCTATTATAGCATAAACGTGATAAATTTGCAATATTTAGATGACAATACCGGCAGGGATGAAATAACTGAGAATCGTCACAATCACCAGCACTGCAAACCAAATTTTGCGGTCATATTGATTTTTCTCAAACAATCGAATGGCCACAAGTGCCAGAAGTGCACCCAGCGGGAACGCCGCAACAGGAATACCATTCCACTCCATAGGAACTGCTAGCTTGAGCCACAGGGTACCGAGTAAGACAACAACGACAAGCTTGAGAAAATAGACACCGTCACCTTCGCTTAGGTGTTGACTAACTGCATTACGCTTGCGATTACGCGCGTACGTTCGATGTCGAATTTTTCTTGTTTGTGTTTGTGGCATTTTCTCTATTTTACCATATGCTTTTTTATAACAAAAATAGCCCCCGAACGGAGGCTATTATTCTCGCCGTATTCGATTACATTCGAATTTCAGCGTCAACACCGGCAGGCAATGACAGATTCTGTAGGCTGTCGATTGTCTTTGGCGTAGCGTTGGTGATGTCGATCAGACGCTTGTGTACGCGCATCTCGAAGCTCTCGCCACCGGTTTTGTACACATGGGGACTCTTTACCACCGTATAGGTACTACGTCGCGTAGGAAGCGGTACAGGACCGGCAATACTGGCACCGGTACGAATAGCCGTGTCGATAATTTGTTTTGCTGACTGGTCAATAACCTTGTGGTCATAGGCCTTTAGTCGGATGCGAATACGCAATCCTTCTGGTTTTGCATCTACCATCAGATACTCCTTTGTCCGTTAGGACCTTGTTATACCGTAACCTTGAACTGGTTTTGTGCCATTGGTCACTCACAGACAAGTTCTCGATATGATTTATAATACGAGACTATTTATAGCATAACTTCCCTAAATTCACAATGATGGCTTCCGAAGTCTGGCGGGTTTGCGCATTTTATGATACGGTAACGAGTACTAACGGAGTACGTATGTCACCGGAAAAACAACCATCAGGTTCAATTGAAATTGATACAGCAGACCGAATCGTGCTAGCCAATGCGGCGCTGGATGTCGTTAACATGTTTGATCGAACCGCCGAAGTGTTAATTGGTTTTCAGAGATTACTTCGTGAATCGGAACTTGACGGATTGTCTACAGTCGATGCGTTTGATATACCATATGAAACATTCAAGGATATTGGTAGAAAGCTCCAGGCACGCCTAGTCGACAATAGCGATCAAAGAAGTGTCAAAGTTCGCGATGACTACACGTATCGTATCGTTTATGATCCTGAGCGACAACATCAGCAGGCGACCAGCAGACGCCCAGCCCGTAACCTCGGTTATATCGGTAGCGCTTTGGCGCAACGTGGCTCGACGTACTAATTGCACCGTACAAAAAAATACCGCCGAATTAACGGCGGTATTTTTATTTAATGTACTGAGATTACTTAGTAACCTTAGTCACAACACCCGCACCTACAGTTCGGCCACCTTCGCGGATAGCGAATCGTAGACCATCATCCATAGCGATTGGAGCAAGGAGTTTTACCTTGAATGTGACAGTGTCACCAGGCATAACCATTTCCTTGTCAGCAGGAAGTTCAACTTCACCAGTAACGTCTGTTGTACGGAAGTAGAACTGAGGCTTGTAACCCTTGCTAAATGGAGTATGACGTCCACCTTCTTCTTTTTTCAGTACGTATACTTCAGCGTCAAATTCCGTATGCGGAGTTAACGTACCAGGCTTTACAACTACCTGACCACGCTCGATTTGTTCGCGCTCGATACCACGGAGCAATAGACCAGCGTTGTCGCCAGCTTGACCTTGGTCGAGGTTCTTTTTGAAAGCTTCGATACCAGTAACAACTGATTTCTGTGTGTCCTTGATACCGACAATTTCGATTTCTTCGTTGATCTTGATGATGCCTTGTTCGATACGACCCGTTGCAACAGTACCACGACCCTTGATCGAGAATACGTCTTCAACTGGCATAAGGAATGGCTTGTCTAGATCACGCTTTGGCTCTTCGATGTAATCATCAAGTGCTTTTACGAGTTCCATGATAGCGTCTTCGTTTGCTGCATCACCTTCAAGTGCTTTTGTAGCAGAACCCTTGATAATTGGAGCGTTGTCGCCATCATAACCGTTCTTGGTTAGGAGTTCGCGAACGTCCATCTCAACCAATTCAACGAGTTCTTCGTCAGCGAGGTCCATCTTGTTCAAGAAGACAACGATTTTTGGAACGTTGACCTGGTGAGCAAGAAGTACGTGCTCACGAGTTTGTGGCAACGGACCGTCGTTTGCAGCAACCACGAGGATTGCTCCATCGATCTGCGCAGCACCAGTAATCATGTTCTTTACGTAGTCGGCGTGACCTGGCATGTCGACGTGAGCATAGTGACGCTTTTCAGACTCATATTCCTGGTGAGAAGAAGCAATGGTGATACCACGAGCTTTTTCCTCAGGTGCGTTGTCGATTTGGTCATACGCAATTGGCTTGTTAGTGTCGCTAGGAAGTTTCTTAGCGAGCACAGCAGTGATAGCTGCAGTTAATGTTGTTTTACCGTGGTCAACGTGACCCATGGTACCAACGTTGACGTGAGGCTTAGTTCGATCGAAATCTGCCATTGAGATTTATCTCCTTAGTTACCTTATATTTTCGCGCACAATCTAATATAGATTATGCGACGTATGAAGGTTATTATACATCTATACTAGAGGTAAGTAAAGTGTAATTTACTTAATCTTAAATCGTTTGACTATGCCGGACGTAATCGAGGTGATTCTTCTATACGCTCGACGGCCTTCGAGGCAAGCTCGCGCGTAGCAATCCGATACTTATCACGATTTGTATTTTGCATTATGTCAACAGCACCTTTGGGCCATTCTGGCGCAATAGCATGTCCGTACGGCACTTGAGCATCGGTCCACACCTCAATCGGTTGTTTGTATGAATCACCGAATCCCGCAACTGCATTATCAGTATTGACAACATTATCACGCAGCGGAGTTCTGTAACGTAATTCTCCAATTTCGTTACCGGCTTTTTCGAGTGGCATCTTGCTAACATCATTGAGAATCATAAACAATAATTGTTTGTGAGCGGCACTAAACGATGTGTCTGACGATGATCGTAAATGCTCGTCCACCTCACTTTGCAGCACATCGGGATCATGATCAACAGCCCCCTTGAGCCTGTAGCCCATGACGTATTTATAAAGTAACTCGGATGAAAACGTCGCCGGCATGATCGCTCCGGCTAGTGCACCTAGTTTTGACAGCCAATCCAAGTCTCGCTTGCCAGAAAGTCCTCCGTCCATAACGAGCAGATCAATTTCGCCGAAATCTTGGCGAAACTCATTGTCGCTCATTAGCTTGGCCAACAGTAGTGCGCCCATGGACATCGCATATATACGAGCTGGCCGGTGACCGTCTAACTCACGTGCTTTTAGCATCTCTTCCTTGATCGAATCAACAGAGAATCCCTTTTCGGGATGTACGGCATAATGAACCGTACCCAGTTGTTCTAAATGACGGTCGAGGTTTTTTGCCACAACGCGACCATCAGTGTGATATCCGGGAATAACAAAATTGGCATATTCACCTGTATGCGGGATCGTGATTACTTCGGCCTTGTCGGATTTACCCTTTTGCTCGTTACGAGCGACCAGAACGTCGGCTAGGGTTGCAGCAACTAAAAAAGCACCCACGGGGGCGCCAACCTTGGCAACGAGGTGCTCTGTGGATTTATTGATTTCGTGATGAGTCATCTCACCTTTACTCCTTTGATTTCTTCATTCGGCCGATTCGGACGTTCAACAAGTATTGACAACATTATACCATACATTTCGATTTTGTGAAGCCTTTTTTCAACATTTCATGAAAATATCAAGTGCTTATCCTTATTTTCAAAGGTTTATTGAAGATATTTACTATAGATAGTTTTTAAAAACCTTTTTGATGCAAAACAAACCTTAGAAATAAAAGCCATGAACAAGTTTGTATACTTGATCTATCTCGGTAACATTATTCAGAGTGCCACTACCGCTTTGACCAAAGCCATTCCAGCAGTACAGATGAGAATCAGCGAATAGTCCACAAACATCATTCCAGTACGCCGCAACTGATATTAGGTTAGTCGTCGATTGGCCGCCAAGCGTTGGTATGTGCACGGGAGCATTATTGCTAGCGTTGTACCAAGGACTGCCAGGCCGATACTGAGCACTCCAACAGTACAGTCCATCCTGAGCGAGCGCGCAGGTATGTTGCCCCTGTCCACCCGTAGCAATGTCAAATACCGGCCTCGTATAAGATCCAGTCACTCTTTCGAATTTGCCAAATGCGGGCTCATAAGTGGCATATCTGCCCGATCTAGTACAGTACGGATATCCGTCACTAACAGCACAGGATACGTTGCTGGCATTATATGTCGTTCCATTCGTCGCAACCTTCGTTACGCCTTTAGTATCCAGGTAGCCGTTGTTATACACAGGATATGGTGCGCTCACATACTTGTAATGCGTATCCCACCAACCCCCAGATTGATATACGCCTACATTCAGACCTAGCTCGGATTTACTATTACCGCCCCAGCAATACATCTGACCCGTGGTTAAGATTGCACACATTTGAGTGGTGATTGCTCCGGTATGGGCAAGTTTGACTGCCTGATAGTTAGCAGGTAAATACGTGCCCGTTACCAGCGTAGGAGTAGTTAACGTGGACACACTGGAAGGAAGCATATATTGGTCGTAATGCAAACCCGTTCCGTTACCCAGTGTCCCAAGTCCAAAATAGTACGGTCCAGTATTCGGGTCCACTAACCCGTATCTATCATCACCCCAACAATATATCTTGCCATCGGCAATAGCGCACGCAGATATGTCCCCCACGCTCACAGCAGTCACGTTCTTGCCTACTAGGGCGCCTGTTATTCGAACTGGCGAATTGCCGCCCACGCCACCAACCCAGGGTATACGCGCACCCCAACAAAATAGCTTACCGCTGGCACTAACGGCACATACAGTACTTTGACCTACTGAGATTTGTGTTATGGTCTCACCAGCCATAACGCCTGGTTCTTGCAGCACCTTCAACGGAGTAGATGAGCTATAGGGCGTACCGCCGACGCCAAGCCCATCACCACTACCCCAACAATAGACGCCTGAATTCAAGAGGGCACATCCAAGCCATGAACCCAAATCAACCTGTAAATCAGTACCACCGCCACCGCCTGAACCGATAACACCCTCACCCCAGCTCACCCTTTTTAGCTGACCTGAAGACGTACCGGCAACCGAGCCTGTGGCGCCGAGTCTGTCTGAATAACCTTGTGCCGAGATTTCTATACCCGTGTCACCCGTAGACGTAATATTACCAACATCAAAGTACATTCGTGAATTGCCGTCGTTGAAGATGTATTGGCTTTTTCCTGAAATCGGGGTACCGCTACAGTCTGTGGATGGGTTTAGGTTTGGCTTACCCGCCGCAGGACCCCAGGTTTGTTGGGCGTTACTTTCGTTATAACAGGCTGTAGCATAGGCTAAACCCGCGCGGGCTGCTTCTTTGGCTACTCTTTTTTGGTAACTAGCGTGAGTAATATCAAGCGATGCTACGAATCTAGATACGATGGGTGTGAGTATAAACAACGCTGCAAGCGATACGACAAGAACAAGTGGGAGTATAAAGCCGTTGCTTTTGGAGGTGTGCATAGTATAAGTATGTATTGATGCTCTCATAAAATCCTTAACGTTAGTTTAAAGCTAGAAATAAACACTATTAACTAGCTTGTACACTTGAGTTATCTCGGTAACATTCGTCAAGCTACCGCTACCACTAATGCCAGTCCAGCAGTACGCATGGCCATCAGAGAATATTCCACAAGTACCGTTGTTATGCGCTTGAATAGACAATAGTTCCGTCGTAGGCTTCCCACCCAATGTCGTGATTTTTGTAGGCGTACTCAAACTACCTGCATTCCAGCAATACAAGCCGTCCTGAGCCAGCAAGCATGCAGGGGTTGCAGCGTAGCCTACGGTAATATCAAACACTGGCTTTGTATAAGACCCGTTCACTTTATGAAACCTACCGTTACCAGAAGTATACCTGGTGCGAGTACAGTAGGGGTCGCCATTACTTACAGCACAAGAAACATTGGTGGCAGCAAAAAAGTCACCTGTTCCCACGGTTGATACGACGGACACACCGTTGCCATCCAAATAGCCGTTGTTATTGCCTGAGGTGGCGTTGTATACAGGATATGGAACACTCACTCCTGGATAGTTTGTCTGCCAGTATCCGAACCAGTAAAGGCCTATGTTCAACCCTAATTGCGAGTCAATATTGCCACCCCAGCAATACATTTGTCCAGTACTGAGGATTGCGCACATTGCCGTAGCAAGATGTCCAGTTTTGGCAAGGCGCACCGCTGTATAGCTGGAGCCTAAGTAGGTAGTAGTAACGAGTGTCGGAGTCAACGTGAGAGAGCCATTGTCCCACCCGGCGTATTGTAAGCCGTCACCGCTACCGTTACCATGCGAACCAGTAACATCTGCCCCCATGCAATATATCTTACTATTAGCAATTACACATAAGTTCAAGTGAGCGAGGCTAATATCAGTTACGTTGAGGCTTTGTAAACCGCCGGTTACTCGATAGGGTGAATAATTACTGTAGCTCGCCGTCCCTGCGTTGCCGACAGCAACACCCCAGCAAAAGGCCTTACCGCTCTCGCTAATTGCACAGGATGTTACACCCTCAACCGAAATTTTGACTATCTTTTCGCCCGCCATGACGCCCGGTGCCCGTAGAACCTTTAGCGGGGTCGATGAGTAACTTGGCGAACTACTACCAATACCCAATTCCCCATTGTTATTGGTCCCCCAACACCAAACTTCACCTTTTACAAGTGCGCAAGTGTGGGTAGAGCCTTCATCAATTTGCACATTCAGCGCCTGAAGCGAACTATCATCACCCCAGCTAACACGCTTCAGCTGGCTAGAAGACGTATCGGTAACCGCCCCAGAGGTGTTCAGCCTGTTTGAATAGCCTCGTGCTAGTATTTCTATTCCCGTGTTGTCGATAGCAGTAATATTGCCAACATCAAAATACATCCGTGAATTGCCGTCGTTGAAGATGTATTGGCTTTTTCCTGAAATTGGGGTACCGTTGCAATCTGTTGACGGGTTGAGGTTTGGCTTACCTGCTGTGGGACCCCAGGTTTGTACGTTATCGCTTTCGTTATAACAGGCTGTAGCATAGGCTAAACCCGCGCGGGCCGCTTCTTTGGCTACTCTTTTTTGGTAACTAGCGTGATTAACATCAAGTGATGCTACGAATCTAGATACCATGGGAGTGAGTATAAACAACGCTGAAAGCGATACGACAAGAACAAGTGGGAGTATAAAGCCGTTGCTTCTATTTGACGCATTACGATATAGGATGTTCATCAATTTATCCTCGTAAAGTTTTGCTTTATATTTATCGGAGCCTCAAGACCTGCAAAGTTTTCTTCTATCGTCACCTCTATTATATTGGCCGACTGTAACACATTTGGGTTGCTTGAAGTATACTGACCGGCCGTCAAAGTACCCCCCAGGACACTTCCTGATTGATAGTATGCCACTTGAAATTTGGACACATTTGTTGCGAGGATCTCGTCGCGCGCTTGACATATAGCATTCCAGCTACCATATAAATCAGGCGGGCATGTACGTAACTGATATTGCGCTAAACCTGGACACAGTGTTTGGCTTTGATCAATAAGTGTTCTTTTATATAGCTTTTGCTGATAAACAAAATAGATTGCTATATACGTCAGTTTTGGCTGTCTCGTAATAGTAGTCGTGCAATTAAATGATGATGAGTTGATATATACAGGACGACGATTGCTTCCACCAGAATTCTGAGTAGTCGAATAATTTTCTAGTATTAACACCCGGCTATTCGCAGAATCTCCAACGTACGACCAGGCCTGAGCGCCAGATACGCCAAGTCTATGGGGCCCATAGACGTCTTGATACGCAGCGGGTACCGAGATTCGAAATTGCGACGTCAGCACCGTATCTTCACTAAGGACAGAGAAAGCACGTTTGATATCCGTGGTTGCACGTATTTCCTTGTTGGCAATAGCCGAATCCTTAAATGTACTAAATATGGCGGTGTAAAAGATAGATAGCATAATGCCACTTATCACTATCGTGGTAACGAGCTCTACTATGGTGAAGCCGTGTGCTTTACGTATCATTACTTACCCACCCGCATTTACATATGTAGCATGCGTCACTTGTTTTGAGTCGGTCCCATATGTAACGGTAGACTTAACTTGAATCGGATAACGGTTTGTTAATTTGGTTGCATCACAGCCATATGGCATCGAGCTGACAACCTGTTGTGAAACAGACGACGTAAAACCTGCAACCTGCGATGTTTGGTTTAATAGCGTTTTCGTAGCAGCTGATGTCGGATAATCCGTACAGGAATTGGTCTGAGTTGCTACGTAACGTGCGTATTTATCCAGATTATTGTAGGCAATTTGCTCGGCCTTTTCGAACTGTAGCCACCTCGTGCCGACTTCTGTCTGCAGTATAAAGAGTCGGAAGATGATTGCAATAAATATTCCCACTACAACCAAAGCAGTAATTACTTCAACTATAGTGAACCCCTCAGTGTTGCTTTTTTTATGTCTAAACATACTCATTATTGTTGCCTCAGACTATTGATTACGTTAACGCTACCGGTGACTTCCTGTCTGTAGTAAAGAACGTACCGTGCACATAGTGCAGTTGTAGCGTTTGTGCACAGACTACCAGTTCTCGTAAGCGGCTGATAGATGTACTGACTTGTTGTGGGCGATTGCGTCGCGTTTGAGGTGGCAAGGATGAGGCTATTGGCCTCTTGACCCGGTGCGACCGTACTATCCTGGCTGTCTACGATAGTCGCCAACCCTGACACACCCACCGAAGTGGCTGGATAAGTAGAGCCGTTTGCGACAGGTGTAGTTTCATAGTACAGCTCGAGCTTGTCTGCGATCGTTGACGTGTCTAAGTCCCTGTTGCTGTCTCGTGATGATGGCAGGGTGGAGTTAAGACTCATGTAACTGATCGAGCCGAGAATTCCCAGAACTGCTATTACGATAATTAGCTCTATAACCGTAAATCCACGATTACTCTTGTTGCCGATATGATAATCGGCCACAAAAGAATTACTTATGCATAAACCCCACATTTGTACCTATTATAGCAGAAACGTTTACGGTTAAGGAAATTTATTTTTTGCGTTTTTCAATGATCTCTTGCGCAACGTTTGGTGGTACTTCCTCGTAGTTGGCAAGCTCCATTGTCGAGGCTGCACGACCCTGTGACATTGAACGAATATCATTCGTATAACCGAACATGCTTGCAAGCGGAACAAATGCTTTGATGAGTTTTGCTCCGCCCTGAAGATCTTCCATGGCTTCGATGCGACCACGTCGGCTGTTGAGGTCACCAATCACGTCACCCATGAATTCTTCTGGCGTTGTTACTTCAACGCGCATAACAGGTTCTAGCAGGACAGGATTTGCTTTAGGAATACCTTCGCGAACAGAGATAATTCCGGCAAGATTAAAGGCAAGTTCCGATGAGTCAACATCGTGATATGTGCCATCATAAAGTGTAGCCTTGACGCCAATCATTGGATAACCAGCCATAACACCGCCAGCAAGTGTGTCACGAACACCTTTTTCAACAGCAGATCGATATTCCTGAGGGACGGTACCGCCCTTGATTTCATCACCCCATTCGAAACCTTCGCCAGATTCAGTAGGTTCAAATCGGATCCAAACGTCACCGTATTGACCACGACCGCCGGATTGCTTGGCATGCTTACCTTGAGCTTTTGAAGTTCCACGGATTGTTTCACGGAATGCCACTTGTGGTTCACCGATATTTGCTTCGACATTAAACTCGCGTTTCATGCGATCAACAAGGATATCGAGATGAAGTTCACCCATTCCTGACATAATAGTTTGATTCGTCTCTTCGTCAGTATGAATACGGAATGTCGGGTCTTCTTCGGCAAGACGTTGCAAGGCAATACCCATTTTTTCTTGATCGGCTTTCGTCTTTGGTTCAACAGCAATCGATACAGGAGGTTCCGGGAAAGTAATTGCTTCAAGTGTAATGGGATGTGCAACATCAGCTAATGTATGACCCGTAAAGGTGTTTTTGAGGCCAACAACGGCAGCGATATCTCCGGCACTAATGCTATCAATTTCTTCGCGTTTGTCGGCGTGCATTCGAACGATACGTCCGACACGCTCTTTTTCACCAGTAGCTGTATTCATAACATAGCTACCAGACATTAATTTACCACTATAAACACGGATAAAGATGAGCTTTCCAACAAATGGATCGGTTGCGATTTTGAATGCAAGTGCAGACATTGGTTCAGCTTCATTTGGCTTACGATCAACTGGCTCACCGGTTTTTGGATTAGTACCCCAGATAGCATCAACATCAAGTGGTGATGGAAGATAATCGGCAACAAGGTCAAGTACCTTCTCTACCATGACGCCACGTCCGTCACCACCGGTAACAAGGTAAAAGTCACCAGCAAGGACACGTTTGCGCAAAGCAACTTTTAGCTCTTCGACGGTGATTGATTCTTCGCCCTTGTCCAAGAAACGCTCAAACAATTCGTCATCAGCTTCAACAGCTGCTTCAACCAAAAGGCTGCGCGCATTCTTTGCCTTGTCGAGCATATCGGCAGGTATCTCACCCTGAACCATTTCGTGGTCAGTATAGTCGCCGTATGTGTACGATTTCATATCGACCAAGTCAACGACGCCATTAATTTCTTTTTCGAAACCAATCGGTAAGTGGATTGGTAGTGCGTGCTTTGAAAGGCGACCATGAATAGTATCAAGAGATTTATAAAAGTCACCACCGATCTGGTTGATTTTGTTAACAAAACAGATACGTGGCACACCGTACTTGTTAGCTTGACGCCACACCGTCTCTGTTTGCGCCTCAACACCCATCTTGCCATCAAAAACAACTACTGCTCCGTCGAGAACGCGGAGCGAACGCTCAACCTCGGCCGTAAAGTCAATGTGACCCGGGGTATCAATGATGTTAATTTTGCGTCCCTTCCAAAAACAAGTGACCGCAGCGGAGGTAATTGTAATACCACGCTCTTTTTCTTGTGCCATCCAGTCAGTCGTTGCACCGTCTCCATCACCACGAACCTCACCAATTTTGTGATTAATACCTGTTCGATACAAGATACCTTCGGTTGTCGTAGTCTTACCCGCATCAATGTGTGCGATGATACCGATGTTACGAAAGTCCTTTAGCGGGACGTTGTTAACTGCCATGATTATGTGTTTCCTCTGATTTATTATGATTATTTAACTATTTTTTGCCATAAAAAATAGCGCATTGAGCATATTGTAGCAGATAATCAGCTTTTACGCTAGTTAAACGATGTCTTCTGACTCGTCCAATTTGACAGGCCGTGCATCAATCATTTCCTGCGCTTTATTGAGATAGATGCCAAAATACTCGCTGTCTAACGGAATAAGCGTACCCGATACCTTCTCGTCGTAAAACTCAATCAACGGAGCAACACGCAGATCGTCTACATCAACGCCAAATTCCCTAAATGAAAGTGCCAAATATAGATTCTTTACATTACTTATGTCACCCCTGTCCCCGTTTTGCTTCACGTCATAGGAAAAGTCACGTATTCCTTCAATGATTTTGAGGTGAAAGCCGCAATATTTTCTAAATTCCCGATTTGCACGCTCCATCACGAGCTGTTTAATCTCTTCGTCTTTCGTGTCGTTTATCTGCTGACTACGCGTTAGTTCGATACGCACCCAAACGCTCCAGTATTCATGTAAATCTCCGAAATATCTCATCTTTTTTGCTTTTTCTACGTTTTCATCAACGTCCAGCGGAGTCCATACATTTCGTATCGCCATCTCATGCAGAATGTCATGAGTAATCTGATCGTTTTCAGCCTGCATAGTAATCCGCTCGGCTTCCTCATTACTAAACTGTAGACCATTCATAATCTCAATAAATCGTTCATTTTCCATGGTACATCTCCCAGGTAATCATCGTTACCCTATCCAACCACATAGAGGCACTTGAATCAATCTTGAGCATTATTTTGTTCGTAGTGTATACTAAAAATGTTTATGTTAAACAAATACTCAGGAAAGCTGTACTGTTTCTCGCCACCGGTTATGTTATTGACATTCGCCATAGAATTTGGCCTAGCGTTTTATACTGTGTGGCGATACAAAATGACAACCACATCTCGACTAGTCCTAGTGTTCCTCGTTTCCCTGGGCGTCTTCCAACTATCTGAATACATGATTTGTGGAGGGCTGGGCCTAGGTCATACGGAATGGGTACAGTTAGGATATGTTGCAATTACGCTACTGCCGGCGCTTGGCATGCATCTCGTTGCAACACTCGCAAACAAATCGGTAAAACCTCTCGTGTATGCTGCTTATAGTACGGCTCTTGCCTACTCTTTGTATTTCATTCTATTCGGTAGTCAGATCATTACTAGCCAGTGCGCACCCAATTATGCAATTTTTGATTTGAGCGGAAATGGTTATTTATTCTATGGATCTTATTACTACGGCTGGCTATTGCTCACCGGTGCGCTCGCTGTAAGCTGGGCCAGGCAGCAGCCAAAGAAAGCAAGCGTGCTTCGATGGATGGTTGCAGGCTACGCCGTATTCGTCATTCCAACTACCATCGCTAATCTGATAGATCCAGCCACTATACGCGCAATTCCATCAATCATGTGTGGATTTGCGGTTCTCTTTGCAATCATTCTCGTATGGCGCGTGTTACCGCTAGCGCGTGTTCCAGTCAAGAAACACTAGCTTGTATCGTATACTGTAATTATGCGAAAGCGTATACGATCCTTCGACAAATCTATTGACCGCCTTGTTTGCAATCTTCCAAGATATATTCGTCCACTCATGTTGCTGTTTACGCTCATTGGGCAACCCCCCTTTACTGTTGGCGCGGCAGCAATCGTTCTAGGATATGGTATGGCACAAGAAAAGCCATTCTATCTATATGCCGGTCTGATTGCACTTGTTACGATTATCATTAGTAGCATTCTCAAGATAATCCTACACCGAACGAGACCCGTTAGTGAATACGTTGACAAGATGTTTTTCAAAACCTTTAGCTTTCCCAGCGGTCACGCTGCCGGAGCACTGGTTAGCTACGGCATGGCGGCCTATGTTATTTCTTTTCGATGGCCAGAGCTCACAACGATATCCTGGGCGCTAGCGCTCTCTTTCGTTTTCTTCATCAGCCTCTCTAGAATATATCTAAGAGCCCACTACGCCAGCGACATTATTGGTGGATGGATCGTTGGGGGTATTGGTTTATTGCTGCTTTTGTCTCTCCCCAAATAGTGATCAGGCGTTCTCTGGTATAATGTCTATACATGGAAAAACAGCCTTTAAGAGAACAATCGAGTAGCGACGCAGAACATGTGCTAGATACACTCAGGAATGCACAGACAAAACTCAATGGCAATATACGATACCAAGAAGGTGTATCAGTTGATCACATCATGTTATCAATATTGTCAGAAAGAAGTCGCCATCCCCTCGACACCGTCCAGGCTGCAAAATTCAAGGACGGAACTATTGCAAGCGTTAGATTGGCACATGATGACACAACGGCCATGCAACACGATATTATCTTTCACGGCCACAAACGCGACAGTCAAAGACCGGATATTACTAGTTGGACACTGATCACTACAGACGCGTCACAGCTAAAACGAGGTTCATACGATCGACGTGACTATACGGATCGTTCCCTCGATGATCCGACCGTAGTTCAATTGGCTGAAACAATTGGTGCACTTATTATGCGCCTCTCCAACAGTGACATTCTAAAAATGGCGTACTCTAATGACGAAGTACATCGTGCTATCGATCAACGCAAATTAAACGCAAAACCAATTGATTTATTAAATAGCATCAACATATTACCTAATTCTAATTATTTGTAGACGAAGGGATTTGAATTATGACAAAAATAAGCTCAGCCGAAAAACTAGACGTTGACGTTAGGTTTTTGTTATCCAATGAACGGACATTGCTTGCATGGGTTCGTACGGGACTAGCGATCCAAGCTGGCGGTATCGCCCTTACTGCATTTCATCCGGATACGCCGTTGCCAGGAATTGGTGTTCTTTTACTCGGAGTTGTTGTTGTATTGATTGGATATCGTCGATACAAAATTTCCGACAAAAGTATCCGTGCCGGCGTACTGCCTCCATCTGACGCAACCGCCGCCATGCAGGTCATTGCTGTTACGATGCTCGCCGTTGGAATCGCACTCCTACAAGTTACCTTGCTAGCTGACTAATGCCCATGTGCAACAAAAAATACTCGGAACAATGCCGAGTATTTTTTGTTGCAACGAGAGCTTAGCCGCGTGCAAAGTGTGCAAAGGCGCGGTTTGCCTCTGCCATTTTGTGTGTGTCTTCTTTTTTCTTGTACGCTGCGCCTGCCTGGTTGTGCGCATCGACAATCTCGAGCGCCAAGCGTTGGCTATATGGCATACCACTTCGGCCGCGCGCTGATTGAACTAACCAGCTAAACGCAAAGTGTAGTTGACGATGGCCCTGAATACCAAACGGAATCTGGTAGTTTGCACCACCGACACGACGAGATTTAACTTCGAAGCTCGGTGACACATTACGGAGTGCTTTCTCAAACACTTCTAGGGGTTCTTCGCTGTTGAGTTTTTTAGCAGCTTGTTCGAGTGCGGCATAGACTGCACGTTCGGCTACTAACTTTTTGCCATCCAGCATTGATTTGTTTATCAAACGCTGTACCATTACTGACTGGTATTTGCGATCTGGCTTTAGCTCACGTTGGAGCTTTTTGGTAACTTTACGAGGCATTACTTGTCCTCCTTCTTTGCGCCATACTTGCTACGGCCTTGCTTGCGTTTTGCAACACCCTGAAGGTCCAGTGCACCGCGAACGATATGATAACGCACACCAGGAAGATCAGGCACGCGACCACCGCGAATGAGTACAACAGCATGTTCCTGCAGATTATGGCCCTCGCCACCAATATAAGCCCATACTTCATGACCATTCGTTAATCGCACACGTGCAACCTTACGAAGGGCTGAGTTAGGTTTTTTCGGTGTCTTAGTCGTTACTTTGACACAAACACCTCGTTTTAACGGGCTGTTCTGATCGTAGTAACGAGTTTTTAGTGCGTTATGAATACGACCAAGTGCCGGTGACTTGGATTTCTTGCCAGCAATTTTGCGCGGCTTTCGAACCAATTGATTAATAGTTGGCATTTAAGAATGCTCCTTTTGTTTACTTAAAATGTAGCGATACAGGTCAGCATCCTATATCGATTCTACCGTCGTAGAATGAAACTCTATGAATATTGTACCAAAAAAAGTACAACTTGTCCAGTATAACCGTTAATCAAAAACTCCCGCGCAGTGACGGGAGTTTTTGATTTGTATTTGTTTTATTCGGCTAGATCAAGGTCTTCGGCGATATCCTCAACCATATCTTCAGTCGATTCTTGTTCTACCAGTACACCGGTACCAACAGGAATCTTTCGACCAATGATCACGTTCTCTTTGAGTCCGTTCAAATGATCTGCACGACCGCTCGTTGCGGCATTGATGAGCACACGAGTCGTATCCTGGAAGGATGCAGCTGAAAGCCAGCTGTCACTCCAGATTGAGACTTTTGTGATACCAAGTAGCAACTGGGTGAATTGAACTGGTTCCTTGCCGTCAGAGACTAGCTGACGATTTGCATCAACAGCCGCTGCCTTACCAACAATATCACCGGTAACAAAATCGCTGTCGCCCGGATCTTCAACCTGAATACGGCTAAACATCTGACGCACGATGATCTCGAGGTGTTTATCGGCAACGTCTTGACCCTGTGCGGCATAGATACGCAATACTTCATTAATGATGTATCGCTGAGTCGCTTCAACGCCCTTGAGACGCATGAGATCATGTAGATTCAATGAACCAATTGTCAAGCGATCGCCCGCCTCAACTGTGTCGCCCTTTTTGACAACCAATTGGGTTGTGCCAGCAATCTGATAACGAGCTGGAGCGCCGGCATCGACCGTAATTGTCGCCATTGTCTTTGTAAACGTGATAACGCCATCAAGTGGAGCAACGAGTGGGCTTGCACCATCCTCGTTAGATGCGATAACATCACCAGCCTTGACGCTGCTATTCTTTTTAACGCTCGCTTTGCGACCTTCCAAAGGTAACTCTTCTACTCGTTCGTTAACGGGGGTAACTTGAACGACATATTCCTTGTCATCCTCCCAGACATCAACAATACCTGCGATTTCACTGACAGACGCCTGACCCTTTGGTGTTCGTGCTTCAAAAAGCTCCTCAACACGCGGAAGACCCTGTGTAATGTCGCCACCAGCTACACCGCCTGCGTGGAATGTTCGTAGCGTTAGCTGCGTACCTGGCTCACCGACAGACTGTGCTGCGATGACACCAACAGGTTGCGCACCGGCAACAAGTGAACCAGTTGCCATATCAATACCGTAACTCTTGCGTGGAATACCCTGCAGATTCTTTGTTGAGAGAACTGACTGAATCGACACACTATCGATCTTTTTATCTTCTTCAATTGCATCAGCGATGTCTCGAGTGATTAACTCGTCCGCACCAATATGACCCGGGATTTCTTTTGCGGTATATCGTCCATGTAAACGATTCGCAAACTGAATCATCGTATCTTCGGATTCTGATCGATAAATCGTAAAGCCTTCGTCATCACCAACTTCATCCTCAACAGTAAATACGTCTTGCGACACATCAACCAAGCGGCGCGTTAGATAGCCAGAGTCGGCAGTCTTGAGTGCGGTGTCGATAAGACCCTTACGCGCACCACGAGTTGCAACGAATGATTCAAGGGCCGAAAGACCTTTTTTGTAGCTGCTTCGAATAGGAAGCTCAATCTCGCGGTTTGTTGCATCAACCATGATACCAACCATCGCAGATGCAAGCCTAATGTGCGAAATATCACCACGAGCACCGGAGTTAATCATCACACTGATACTTGTGTCCATTGTCTTTAGAAGCTCTTGGAGATATTCAGTTACCTGACTATCAATGCCACGCCATGCGGCTACCGTTAGGGCGTATCGCTCTTCTTCGGTAATCAAACCTTGATCAAACTGCTCTGATACAAGTGCTGTCTTTTTGTCACCTTCGGTGATAAAGTCAGCAATTTTTTCAATCGTTGGAAAGTCATCCATACCAGCTGATACGGCTGCAACGGTTGCAAAGCGGAAAGCAAGACCCTTCATACGGTCAGCTGTTTTCGCTGTTTCTTCTGCGCCGTACTTTGTAAAGATCTTTGCCAAAACTTTTTTGAGCTGTTTTTTAGTTTGAATATTATTATCGTATGCATATTCCTCTGGCAGAATTTCATTAAAGAATACTCGTCCTAGAGTCGTATTACGAATTTCACCCTTTGCGAATAAACGGATTGGGGTCTGTAACTGAATAACACCCGCATCATAAGCCATTTCAGCTTCATATACAGAGCTATACGCTTTTACCTTATCAGTTTGCGCACTCGGCTTCTCGTAAGTGAGGTAATAGTTACCCAACACGACGTCCTGTTGAATTGCAAGAACCGGTGAACCATCAGCAGGCTTTAATAGGTTATTCGTTGCGCTCATCAACTCACGAGCTTCTCGCTGTGCGTCATCTGATAGCGGCAAGTGAACAGCCATTTGGTCACCATCGTAGTCGGCGTTAAAGCCTGTTGCAACCAATGGATGTAACTGAATAGCTTTGCCTTCAACGAGTTTTGGCATGAATGCCTGAATAGACAATCGGTGAAGTGACGGCGCACGGTTGAGAAGTACATATTTGCCTTCGATTACTGCGTCCAATGCATCCCACACAAGCGCGTCACCAGATTCGATCAATCGAGTTGCGCTACGAATGTTATGTGCATGTTCGTTACGGATTAACCAGCTAATAACAAATGGCTTGAACAATTCCAGTGCCATCTGCTTTGGAACGCCACACTCATCGATCTTTAGTTTTGGTCCAACAACAATAACTGAACGACCCGAGTAGTCAACGCGCTTACCGAGCAAGTTCTGACGGAATCGTCCTTGCTTACCCTTGAGCATATCGCTAATACTCTTAAGTCGTCGTCGGCCACCTGTTGCATTCACTGCACGACCGCCACGAGCGGCACTATTATCAATTAATGCATCGACTGCTTCTTGAAGCATACGCATTTCGTTTCGTCGAATCACCTCTGGTGCATTCAAATCAATCAACTTCTTAAGACGGTTGTTACGGTTGATAACACGTCGATAGAGATCGTTAAGGTCACTCGTCGCAAAACGTCCACCGGTAAGTTGTACCATCGGACGAAGATCCGGAGGAATAACAGGTAAAACAGTTAATGCAAGACTACTTGGCTTAATTCCAGCAGCATACATTCCTTCTAGCACACGAAGTCGCTTGAGCAATTTCTTTTCTCGTTGGCCCTTGGCGCCTTCGACTTCTTCTGCAAGTTCGCTAATGAGAACAGGCAGATCAATCTCATCAAGTAATTGCTTGAGTGCTGAACCACCCATACCAACTGTAGCTAGCTCTTCGTATTCTTCAGGAAGATTACGATAATCCGTCTCGTTCATCAGTGCACCCTTGACGAGGCTATCGAGCTGAGACTTCTTGACGTTATAACTTTCGTTGAGCTCTTCTACTTCCTTAGACTGCGCTTCTGCAAGTGCTTTTACATCAGCGTTCTCGGCTTCTGCTTCTTTTTCAAAGCGCATCTTGATTGCCGCACGACCAGCTTCTGTCTCAGCCTCAAGATCGGCAAGCATCTTATCGCGAGTTTCTGTTTTAACGTCTAGGATTACATAGCTGGCGAAATAAGCAACGCGTTCGAGGTTGCGAACCGTAACACCGAGGACAAGGCTCATAGCACTTGGAGTACCGCGCATAAACCAAATGTGTGCAACCGGAGCTGCAAGGCTAATATGCGCCATGCGTTCACGTCGTACGACCGATTTTGTGACCAACTCGCCATTTTTATCAACTGCGGCTTCTCGTGAGCGTACGCCCTTTAATTTATTATCGTGTGGATTGATGTCTTTTACGGGACCAAATATCCTTTCGCAAAATAATCCATCACGCTCTGGTTTTTGTGTGCGATAGTTAATGGTTTCAGGCTTTGTTACTTCACCGTGTGACCATTTCAAAACATCTTCGGGACTAGCGATAGCCAATCGAACGGCATCGAAATCAGCGATGCCTGTGCCTGCAACTACTCGTGACATGGCTATACCTCCTCCTTGATTTCATTTACTTCATCAACGTCCTGAACGCTCAGCCCGTCTTCTTCTAAATCGATACCATCAGCTTCATCCAGTACGGTCTCTGCTTCGTGTGTAGAATCGACAATCGCTGGAACTGATTTGTCCTCAGGGCCTGCTTCTGCGATAACTTCTTCGGCATCAACAATGACGCCTTCTCCGCTTTCGCCTTCATCTAATAGGTCAACCCGCAGACCGAGTCCCTGAAGTTCCTTGACGAGGACGTTAAAGCTTTCTGGCAACTTAGGACCAACGATCTTTTCATTCTTGATAATCGACTCGTATGCTTTTGCACGACCGTAGACATCATCAGATTTAATCGTCAACATCTCTTGGAGGGTCGTAGCAGCGCCGTATGCTTCAAGTGCCCAGACTTCCATCTCTCCGAAGCGCTGACCACCATTTTGCGCCTTACCACCGAGTGGTTGCTGCGTCACCATTGTGTATGGACCAGTTGAACGAGCATGAATCTTGTCACTCACCATGTGGTGCAGCTTGATCATGTGCATGACACCAACAGTTGTGCGCTCTTCAAATGCTTCACCTGTTCGTCCGTCAAATAGTTGAGATTTACCATCAGGTGCAAATCCAGCCCTCTCTAGCTCGCTACTAATGAGCTCGTTTGGAACGCCGTTAAATGGAGGAGTCGCAACTTTGTAGCCTAATGCTCGTGCAGCCATACCAAGGTGTGTCTCAAATAACTGACCAATATTCATACGACTTGGGACACCGAGTGGGTTCAATACGACATCAACTGGAGTACCGTCTTCCATGAAAGGCATGTCCTCAACGGGTAGAATACGTGCAACGACACCCTTGTTACCGTGTCGTCCTGCTAATTTGTCACCGACTGAGATCTTGCGTAGCTGTGCGACAAAAATTTGAATTTGCATCAGTACGCCAGCTTTGAGCTCGTGTCCATTTTCTCGACTGAAAACTTTGACGCCAACAACCTTACCGCCACCGGCATTATTCATGCGTTGTGATGTGTCTCGAACATCCTTGGCCTTTTCGCCAAAGATAGCCCGAAGTAGTCGCTCTTCAGAACTTAGCTCTTGCTCACCTTTTGGTGTAATCTTACCGACCAACACATCGCCAGATTTGACCTCTGAGCCGATTTGAACGATACCGTTCTCATCTAGATGGCGTAGCGATTCCTCGCTCACATTAGGGATGTCACGAGTAACAATCTCTGCACCAAGCTTTGTTTCGCGGACTTCAACGTTGTAATCCTTGATATTGATACTTGTTAAGCCGTCATGTTTGACGAGATGATCAGAGAGAACGATCGCGTCATCCATGTTATAACCACCCCATGGCATAAACGCCACAGTCATATCACGGCCAAGCGCAAGTTCACCGTCAGCGATAGAAGCACCTTCGATGAGGATTGTGCCCTTCGAGACCTTATCACCACGTGATACACGAACCTTCTGATTAATAGAACGATCATCGTTGCTTTTCGCAAAATGAATCAATTCGTAAACTTTTACACCGTCTGCGTATTTGACATGAATTTCATCAGCATCAGCACGAACAACTTCGCCCGGACCTTCAGCAACAATTAATTGGCTGGTGTTCTTTGCAATTTCGCCTTCGATACCAGTACCAACAGTTGGTGACTCAGGGTCTAAGAGCGGTACAGCTTGTTTCTGCATGTTTGAACCGGTCAATGATCGGTCAACACGGTTCTTCTCGATAAATGGTACGAGACTGGCCGTTGAACCAAGAATTTGCTTGTGTGCGGCATCGATGTAAGTGACTTCACTCGCATCAACTTGCTCTGGCAAAAGACCATTTCGAGCGCTCACGCGCTCATCAACAAATTTGTTATTTGCATCAAGTACTGCGCTGGCGTCTGCAATCACTTCTGTGATTTCTTGACTTGCATCCAAGTAAACAACCTCATCAGTTACCTTACCCTTAGTTACCTTTAGATAAGGAGTTTCAATAAAGCCGTATTCGTTAATACGTGCATACGTACCAAGATTGAGTACGAGTCCAATGTTCGCACCTTCTGGCGTCTCTACAGAGCAAAGGCGACCATAATGCGTTGGGTGTGCGTCACGAACATCAAAGCCTGCACGTTCACGACTAAGGCCACCAGGGCCCATAGAAGAAAGGCGTCGCTTGTGACTCAGTTCTGAAAGTGGATTCACTTCGTCCATTAGTTGGCTCAACTGGCTGCTTGCAAAGAATTCACGAACTGCTGCGACAACGGGTCGAGCATTAATTAGCTGACCTGGAGTTACTGTCTCGATATCAGACATTGACATGCGGTCCATCGCATTTCGTTGCATACGGAGCATACCAACGCGGAATTGACGTGCAACTAATTCGCCGACGAGTTTTACGCGACGATTATTCAATGCGTCAATGTCATCGGGAGCTTCTTGGCTATTATTGAGGCGAATGATTTCGCGAATAATAGCAATCAAGTCTGTCATCTGGAAAACACGATTTTCGTTCGTATTGGCAACATCCATGCCTAGTCGTTGGTTGATTTTGTAACGACCAACTCGGCTATAGTCAAATCGTTTGAAATCAAAGAACATGCGCTCAATCATACTGCGCGCATTATCAACTGTTGCGAGGTCACCTGGACGAAGACGGCGATATACCTCAATAAGCGCCTCGTTTGATCCTCGGGCAGGATCTTTTTCGAGAGTTGCTTCGATGAAATTCACGTCACCATTATCAACATCACTAAACATCGTTTTAATTTCAGCAACTTTGCTGTGGCCAAATGCACGAAGTAATGTTGTAACCGGTAGTTTACGACGTCGATCGATCTTTACAAAGATTGCACCGCTAGCAGCGGTCTCGAATTCCAGCCATGCACCACGACCTGGAATTAGTTTTGCGCCATAATTATTGCGACCGTTGACATTATCAGCAGTGAAAAAGACACCTGCGCTACGAATCAACTGCGATACAACGACACGTTCAGTGCCATTGATAACAAATGTACCGCGATCAGTCATCCAAGGATAATCACCTAGGTAGATTTCGTGTTCCTTAACTTCACCGGTCACCTTATTGGTCAACTCAACATTAACATGCAAAGGTGCGTCAAATGTTAGATTATTTTCTTTCGCTTCCTGTTCGGTCATCTTTGGATCTTGGAAATAATAATCCTTGAAACGTAGTTCAAGTTTTTGACCCGTATAATCCTCGATTGGATTTAGTTCGGTAAATATTTCACTCAAGCCAGTTTCGACGAATTCACGCCAACTGTCCTTTTGATGAGTTATGAGATTTGGTAATGGTAACGCCGTGTCATCTTTTGTAAAGAATACACGACCAACCGCATTCGCTTTCGCCTTTGCCATTTTTCCTCGCAATTATTTAGTTAGTTAGTGATCCGGCCCGAAGATTCACTAAGCTTGGTCGTTCGCATTTCAGCCACAAAAATTGAACATTAGAATACCAAGCTACTCTGCTTCTTGTACCTCATTGTACAGATGTAGTACTACTTGTCAAGTGAAAAAATGCGAATCAACATGTCACTTGCATTATTGTGGTCCCGCGCATCTACGAACGAGGAACATTCGTCATAGCAACCTGAAGCTCGTGTGCTTTTTCGTGTAATACGACTATTTGTCGCAGAATTTCAAAATTTCTCGTCTTTACGAGCTGAACGGCGTTTACGTGGGCCACGCTACTCGTTTTTGTCGTCTCGTCAGCAAAGCTCCTTCTCGCTTGAATAACCTCATCTGCTAGTGGCAATAATATTTCAGTATCCGAACAGATCTTCTGTGCCTTTGTTACTGCTGTTTGAATATCGGAAGTAAACGTATCAACGAGAGTCCTTAAACTGCTGTGATGTGATTTGATAAGAGTTAGCATATTTTCACGATAAGATGTTTGCGAGGCGTCATAGTCATCATGGAACAGGCCAAATGCAATTAGCTCATCCGACCTGTACTGATCTATCGCTGTTACTTTTTTAGCCGTCCCTGCATGAGTCGCCTCATATAAATCGAGAAGACTTAAAAAGAGAGACTCGGCTGCTTTACGAGATGCTTCTGAGGTTGCATCCTGTACTCGCCATTTCGCCTTAAGTAGGTTCAGCGACAGTCCAAAAGACTCCTCCATTATTTTTCTCTCATCCGTGATTGCTTTGGCGCTATCAATTCCAAACGACTTGACAGTTTCACATCGTAATTTCGCATCAATGCCTGACTGCACCCGAGCTAACTGCGTCGGAACGGTGACGGCTTGTGCTGCCACTGTTGAATTATCTACCGAATCTAAATCACTCTCGCTGGCTTCAGCCTGATTCTTAATACTTTCAACGCTATCAGTTATAGCAGCTTCAATTTTTTCCTCTTCGGAGAGTTCTTTCGTTGCGTTATCATTGCGACTAGTTGTCACGCCCGAATCCGAGGCTTTATCCAAAACAGCCGTCTTGTAGTACCACGCACCAACAGCCACCACGATTGCAATAATGACAATAAAGATAATCGTAGTCATCCCGCCTCTATGCCTGCGAGACGCAGAAAATGATGGTGATGTAGTTCCTTTTTCTGATCCGAAACCGTCAGAAGTCTTATTTTTTTTCAAATCCGCGCGCCCCTTTGCGTTATAATCCTAAAGATCATTTTACGGAGTATAAAGTCATTTGTAAACACTTGTGCTTAGTGGCGTATCTGTCCTAGGCTTTTTCTATGACGTGGTCTGCAAGGCCGTACTCAACAGCCTCCTTGGAACTCATCCAAAAATCACGATCGGTATCTTTTTCAATCTTGGATAATTTCTGCTTCGTATTCTTTGCGAGTATTTCATTCAGCTTTTGTTTGAGGTAGAGGCCTTCGCGTAACGAAATTTCCTGATCGGAAATTTTACCATTGCCACCACCGCCCGAAGGCTGATGAATCATAACCCGACTATTGGGCAAGAGTGAACGCTTACCTTTGGCGCCGCTCGAAAGTAAAAACGCACCCATACTTGCTTGAACGCCTATACCAATCGTCTGTACATCCGGTGCAATATATTGAATTGTGTCATAAATTGCAAACCCATCATATACACTACCGCCCGGACTGTTAATATACAGTTTTATGTCCTTTTTGGAGTCTTCGTATGCTAGGTGTAATAATTGTGCAACGACAAGATTAGCCGTGTGCTCATTCACGTCTTCACCAAGGAATATAATACGCTCCTTGAGTAAGCGACTATAGATATCATATGCCCGTTCGCCGTCCGGGCTTTTTTCAAGCACGGTCGGAACAAGATAGCTCGTAGGTTTATTCATACCTTAAGTATACGAGACACTGGCACTCGAGTCAACAGAGTGCTAATTATTTGTTGAGTGTGACGAGTTTATCAATAGTCTTATCCGTGATAAGTCGATTTGCAATTTCACGTTGAATCTCAGAGCTTGAAAAATCTTGACCTGATTTCTCACCAAATTGCGCCTGATATTCATTAACCTTCAGTACGTGTTCTTCGTCACTCGCAGTGACTTTTTCAACCTTACTGAGTTCAGCCAATACCAATCCCGCTTTGATACGATCTTCGGCAGCTTTTCGAACCTCAGTCTTTTGCCATTCCTCGTGTGTTAGATTCTTGCCTTCTAGGTATGTCTGGATCGTCATACCGCGGTATGCAAGATTCTGTGTCATATCTTGTTCGATTGAACGCATCTGATCACCCACTAGAACCTCTGGAACCGGTACATTACTCTTCTCGATAAGTTGCTTGACCAAGTCTTCTTTATACTGCTCCGACGCCTCTCGTTCACGACTCTCTTTAAGCTCACGCTTTATATCAGCCTTAAATTCGGCAACAGACTTAAATGGGCCAGCTTTCTTCGCGAAAGCTTCGTCTACTTTTGGTAAATTCACTTCTTTGACTGCTTTTAGTACGACGCTAAACGACACCTTGGCGCCAGCAAGGGCTGGTGCATGATAATCCTTGGGAAAAGTGACATGCACATCGAATTCATCACCAGCTTTATGGCCAACAACACCTTCTTCGAATCCTGGAATAAACTGTTTTGAGCCCAGTTCTAGCGCATAATCCTTTGCAGTTCCGCCATCGAATGGCGTGCCATCCTTTTTACCAACAAAGTCAATGACTGTTTCGTCACCATTCTTTGCGGCTCGCTTTACTTCTTTACGTTCAGCAGAGGCTTTTTGCATTCTCTCGATAACTTCATCGACGTCCTTTTCAGCTACTTTTCCAACGACTTTTTTTACACCTAGTTTTTTGTATGCACCCAATTTTATAACCGGCAGCACCTCGGCCTCGGCAGTAAACTCGAGTTCTTGTCCCGGAACATACTTTATTATTTCAACAGAAGGTCGTTCAAGTGCTCGAATGTCCTTCTCGGTAAATGCCTGAGCGACTGCTTTGCTGACGGCGTCTTCAAGTGATTGCTGTGCAAGCACATTGACGTCGACATGCTTGGATGCAACGCTGATCGGAACTTTGCCTTTCCTAAAACCAGGGGCTTTTACTTCCTTAGCAAGCTTAGTTAGTGCAACTTGCTCGGCATCGTGTAGCTCTTTTTGACCAAGCGAGATAGTTAGCCGAACTTTGGTCTCTGATTGTTGCTCTTTTGAAGTTTTCATAGTTAGCCAGTGTAACAGATTATTAATAAAAAAGCCACCCCGGTTAAAATACCCCTCGGAGCTCCCATCGAGTAGTTAAGAAGGGTGCTTTTTGAATCATCTTCCCGTAATCTTGACCAATCCCCCCTGTAGTCTTCACCAACAATGTGTGCATAAAAAACCGTCCCGTATCGCCTAGGAAAGGCGATAGGGGACGTTAGAGGTGGTTAGTCCCACCCCCCGGGCCTATCTCTGTCATAGAGAAAGAAATCAATGTGCCATAGGCCCATCGGATCTCTCCAGTCTAATGGCCATACATCAGGGTAGCTCGTTAGCGTTTTCATGGGTGGTGTTATCACATGACCCCATGGCGTACGGAAAAAATGGTCTCTCTCCCATTGATTCAAACATACCACATCGCCACCGAACCCAGCCTGCAGTGCGGCCTGTGTGTCCTTTCCAACAACCCGATGACACGCCTCATCGGGAGTGTAGACTATATTTGATATAGAACCAACACCAGCTCCCGCGGTGGAGGCTAATCCGGTACCTATGCCAGAGATGAAAAGAACTGTGGTCAATGCAGCAATGACCGCTCGTATGGTATTCTTCATTTTGATCCTTACCTAGATTGGGTGACCAGTAACTGCTACTCAATTTATATTTTAAAATTGAATATTTGTCAACTTTATTTCGTCTAACTAAATTGGCGCTCCTGCTCGAAACACTACGACAGATTCGTCATATCCGTGCCAACGTAGGTTTAAAATTTACAGTTTAGTCTTCGGAAAATAAATCGTCATCGTCATCATCAACTACCTCACGCTTAACGCGATGATCTTTGACACGACTAATGATCCGTTCGAGACTCATCTTTTGCTCATCGGTTGTAGCAACATCTTTAAATGTATAGATTTCTTCTCTCACCTCATCGGCACCGACAAAGACAATATATGGAATATTACTCTTTACAACGGACTTAATCTGCTTGTCGATTTTTCGTCCAGTCGTATCGATCGCAACATTGACGCCCTCGCCTCGTAATTGACGTGCGATATCTAAGGCCTGTGTCATACTGTCATCAACAACAATAACGCCTACCTCTGTCGATGGGCGTAGCTTTGGTAGTAATTTATGCGATCGTAAAAATAACTCTGTAGGAGTAAGGCCTGGCGCAAATCCAACTGTTGCAACAGGATCAACGCCGAACAATCCAACTAGCCCGTCGTAACGCCCGCCCCCAAACATCGCTCGGTTATTGTCCGGATGAAGGTCAAAAATTTCAAACACCATGCCGGTATAGTAATCAAACCCGCGCATCAAAGTAATGTCGAATTTTACGTTCGTCATTTTTGCCTTGCTAAATAAACGAAAGAGTTCTTTGAGTTGCTTCACGCCGTCGCTTCCGGCAAGCTCTTCGGGTAGTTCATCGACTGATTTCATTTTTACAAGAGTGCTTAATTTAGCAAGAGTCTGCTTGTTTGCAACGATGTCATGCGCGGCATTTGCGAACTCGTCAGCGGTGATTTTATCCTTTTTATCAAGTAATTTGATGAGTTTGTTCGCTTGCGACTTGTCCAGTTCAAGATATTTGCTCATGAGCTGATCAACAAGTCCACGATGATTTACACGAATAACATACATGTCATCTTTGGCGCCAAATGCTTTCATGACCTCATCAGCCATTTCAACAATCTCGGCATCAGCCAAGGCTCCATCTACGCCAAAAATGTCTGCATTCAACTGCCAAAACTCACGTTCACGTCCACGCTGCGGACGCTCGTAGCGCATGAAATTCGCAATACTATAAAGGCGAGCGGGGTATCCCAATTCTTGTCGTCTAGCCGCAACCATACGGCTAATACTTGGCGTCATCTCGGGCCGAATCGCCACGTTTCGGTCACCTCTATCGGTAAATGAATATGTCTGCTCGTTAACTAGCTCGTCACCCGATTTCGCCAAAAACAAGTCCATGGACTCTACCATAGGTGCGCCATACTCCTGATAACCGTAGCGTTCAACGATGCGTCGCCACGTATCAAAAATATAATTTTGCACACGTTTGTCCTCGGGATAATAATCACGTGTACCCTTGTACGGTTGTGTCGTCAAATTAGCCATTACCCTTATCGTACCATACGCCTCTGTTATTTCAATGTAATACGTGTTGCTGTGACCATGCATACATTGCAATGCCCGATGCAACTCCTACATTCACGGAACGAGTACTGCCAAACTGTTCAATTGCAACTATCCCTTCGCATGCCTCCGCCATCTCTTGACTCAGACCCGGACCCTCACTACCAAACACCAGTACGGCATTCTGTGGCAGGGAGACACTGCCGAGCGGTTCGCTACCTGCGATATTATCAACTCCAATAACATGACAATCGGCAACATTGCGTAAAAAGTCATCAATCGTCGCATGATATTCCACGTTCATATACAGATCCGTTGACATAGCACCACGTTTATTCCATTGTCGACGTCCGACAACGTGTACCTTTTTGACATTAAACGCATTGGCATTACGTACAATTGTCCCCATATTAAAATCTCGCTCTATATTCTCGACAGCAATTTGCAGCGCATGTCGCCTCGAATCGAGCACTTTCTTGATGTCTTTGACATCCATATTGCGAAACTCGTCGGTCACGTTACGTTTATCCTCTGTCATATCTAGTAGTCTAGCAGTCACTCGATAGTATTGGTATACTGAGCAGTATTATGACTAAAAAATCCACACACAAAACCAGTTACGAAAATAATCCGCTCTTTATCGTAACAAATGGCATCACTCTACTACTCAATCTAGCACCTAATACTACCGCAGTATAATTAGCAATCTCTGTTTTGTCATTCATCAGCGGACCTGGCCCATAGCCCTATCCATCTAACATCCAAATGGAAAGTTATGTAGCGCCCCTATCCGGATGGTGCATGG
>CAMPEU010000004.1 GCA_946804195.1 uncultured Candidatus Saccharibacteria bacterium
TGATGTGTTTACCGCCACCAACAACACCGTTTTCATCAACGTCAAATTCATCATCGCTATTTTTGAAACCAACTAATTCACGTCGTGACTTGACGCTCATACGTGGGAAGTTTTCGCGACCACCTTCACTCCACTTAAAAACCGTTCCTTTAAAGCCGGGAAACTGTTTGGTTTCTTTGATATATTGTTTCAAATCTTCGATATCACCACCAACAGTACCGTTCAGACCATGCTGACTGACAAGTATCCGGCCCTTCAAGTTCAAGCTATTGCACAATGTTTTTTGCCATAATTTAACAGCCTCAGGATCACGGATGGGAGTAAATTTGTAATACAGTATTATTTTTTGCATCTGATCAAGTATACAACTTTTTACATTAGTTGTCATATGTTGTACAGTAAGTTTATGTCAAAATCCGCAGAGAACAGTGGACTATTCGAACACTTATTCAATCCCAGCAAAGATACTCGTCGGCATCTAGGTGCACTTGCACTCATTGGGTTAGGTATTTACGTTCTCGCGACGGTCTAGCGGATTTCTCGAGCAAAGAGACTATTCTTTTGCGTCTTCTTTTGACTCAGCACTATCGCCCGCAGCTTCACCTTCAGTAGACTCGGCAGCTTCACCTTCAGCGGCTTCCTCTTCGCTTACAGGACCTTCAGCATCACCAGCGGCGGCTTCATTCTGTGCCTGTAAAGCACTCGGTTCGTAAACGTTTGCAACAACAATTTCCATGTTCTGCTCTTGCTCGGCAAATTCAACACCTTCGGGAAGAACAATATCACCCAGTGTTAACTTGTCGTCAGTTGTTTCGAGGCTTTCCAGTGATATCTCTAGAGATTCAGGCAAAGCAGCTGGCTTTGCTTTGATTTCAATACGCTCCAGTGCTTGTAGGACAACTAAACCAGCGCGCTCAGCAGGACTCTCGCCCATACCGGTCAAGTGAATAGGAACTTCAGTTGTAATAACTTCATTCTCTTTAATTGTGTGGAATGCAACATGACGAACACGATGCTTTACTGGATCAACATCAATCGTTTTAATGATTGCAAGCTTCTTTTTGCCATCAATCATCAAATGAACCGGTGAGTGTTTACCGGCTTTGTGTGTAACCTTGGTTGTTTCAACAAGGGGTGATTGTGTATGCACGGGATCAGCTTGACCACCATAAACAACACTAGGCACCATACCTTCATTACGTAATTTTTTGACTTGTTTACCTTGAGCAGTTCTCTCAGTTAATTTCAATGAGATTTCCATAGTCCTCCTACAGTTCTATTTCTGTTTATTATATCACATTTATAGATTAAAAACGACAGATATTTCTAGTCGTGCTAAAATAGCGAAGTGATTCCTGGCGTAGAATTAACCGATTTTATTGTCTGGGGCGGCGTTATTGCCGTCGCTCTTGTTATTTTTGCAGAATCAGGCCTGCTGATTGGATTCTTTTTACCAGGTGATACTCTGATTTTTACTGCAGGGTTTTTAGCCAGTACGCCTCAGTTTGATGTAGATATCAACTTCCTCGCAGCGATATTATTTCTGGCTGCCGTCGCTGGTGATAGCGTTGGATATACGTTCGGACGGCGCGTGGGCTGGCGATTGTTTACTCGTCCAAATTCAAGGATTTTTAAACAAGAAAACGTTCAAAAAGCCAAAAAATTCTATGACAAACACGGTGGTAAAACAATAGTCATCGCTCGCTTTATACCAGTAGTGAGAACATTCGTACCGATTATCGCAGGGACCGCAAGAATGCACTATGGTAAATTCCTAACATACAACGTTATAGGGGCACTCATATGGGCGGTCGGTGTCGTTTATCTTGGTTACTTTGCCGGAAGTTACTTCCACAGCATCGGACTAGAAGTCGATCAGGTTTTATTGCCACTCATCGGACTAATTCTGCTCATATCTATAGCACCAGCTATCGTGCATCTTGCTCGTAACGAAAAACAACGAAAAGCATTATGGCACGGCTCCAAACAACAAATTCGCGTTCTGTTGCGACGTGACTAAAGCATTGATTTAAGATAGCGACCAGTAAACGACTGATCGTTTTTTGCGATATGTTCGGGCGTACCCTCCGCGATGATTTGCCCACCGCCATTGCCGCCCTCAGGTCCCATATCGATAATGTGATCCGCCGTTTTAATGACGTCGAGATTATGTTCAATAACAACCATCGTGTTTCCGCCTTGAACAAGTTTTTGCAAAATCACCAATAAACGTTTGACGTCTGCACTATGCAAGCCGGTCGTTGGTTCGTCCAGGATATACATAGTCTTTCCAGTACTACGACGAGATAGCTCACTGGCTAATTTAATTCGTTGCGCTTCCCCGCCACTAAAGGTTGTCGCTGGCTGACCAAGCCGGATGTATCCTAGTCCAACTTCAACTAGCGTATCGAGTTTTCGTGAAATTGTTGGTACGTTTGCAAAAAACTCAGCCGCTTGTTCGACGGTCATTTCCAAAATATCGCTAATCGTTTTGTCCTTAAACTTTATCTCGAGTGCCTCGCGATTATATCGTTTGCCATTACATACATCACACGTTACATAAACATCAGGTAGAAAATGCATTTCAATTTTTATAACGCCATCACCCTGACAATTTTCACATCGTCCGCCTTTGACATTAAAACTAAATCGCCCGGCCTTGTAGCCACGTATATTCGCTTCGGGTGTACCTGCAAAAAGCTCACGAATTGGCGTAAATACACCGGTATACGTCGCAGGGTTACTGCGCGGCGTACGTCCAATCGCTGATTGATCAATAACAATCACTTTGTCCAAGTGCTCGATGCCATCGATGCCATCATGCCTTCCAGATACAACTTGGCTACGATGCAAGCGCGCAGATAATTCCTTGGCAACGATATCATTTACTAGTGTCGACTTGCCACTACCGCTAACGCCACTGACAACAGTCAGTAGTCCAAGCGGGAATGATACGTCAATGTTTTTTAAATTATTTTCTCGTGCCCCCTTGACAACAATCTTTCGTCCAGACGTCATAGCACGACGTTTTTTTGGTACGTCGATCTTTTCCTGACCAGATAAGTAACGACCGGTAATGCTCTTTTCGTTTTTTGTAACTTCATCGGGCGTGCCCGCTGCCACAACGTGACCACCAGCAATACCCGCGCCAGGACCAATATCCAACAGATAGTCTGCGTGGCGAATCGTATCCTCATCGTGCTCGACAACCAAGACGGTATTGCCCAGATCGCGAAGACGCTTCAGGGTCGCAATGAGTCGATCGTTATCGCGTTGATGCAAGCCAATAGATGGCTCGTCCAGCACATATAGTACGCCCTGCAAACCACTACCGATTTGTGTCGCGAGGCGAATACGCTGCGCCTCGCCACCGCTCAATGTATTTGCCGCTCGTGATAGCTCTAGATATGTTAAACCGACATTACTCATAAAACTCAGTCGTGCAACAATTTCTTTGAGAATCTGTGCTGCGATAAACTGTTCCTTATCACTTAACTTAAACTTGTTTTCAAAGAAGTCCAATGCCTCATCGACACCCAGCTGACAAATATCCATAATATTCTTTTCATGAACAGTAACCGCTAGAACAACCGGCTTTAAACGTGCGCCATGGCAAGCATGACATTCACGCTCTCGCATAAATCGCTCGATATCGCGACGCATGAACTCACTGTCCGTTTCTTTATGACGCCGTTCCAGATTAGGAACAACACCCTCGTACGTAGAGTCATAGTGGCGACCCGTTCCCAGAATAACTCGATATGACTGATCGCCCGTACCATACATAATTTTTTCCATCGCTTCTTCGGATAGCTCCTTGACTGGTACACGTAAATCAAATCCATGAGCCTCACCAACTGCTGCAAGCTTTTTCATATACCAAGCATCACTATTCACGCGATTGTATGGGCGTATGGCGCCTTCGGCAATTGTTAGATTCGGATTAAAGACAAGCTCTGGATCAACCTCCAGCCTATTACCAAGTCCAGTGCAAACCGGGCAGGCACCTTGCGGTGCGTTAAAACTAAATAGCCGTGGCTCAAGCTCGGGAATTTCTTCGGCTGGGTGATCGAGACACGCATAACGCTGAGAATATACGTCGATCTCGTCATCATCAACTCGTAATATCTCTACAATACCGCCACCAATATCGAGCGCTTGTTCAACCGACTGCGATACGCGAGTTTTTACATCATCACTCACTGCAATTCGATCAACAACGATTTCGATGGAATGTTTGTACGATTTTTGCAAATCCGGAAATTCGTCCAATGAATACACAACGCCATCCACGCGCGCACGAGCAAATCCTAGTCGACTATATTGCTCAGAGATGTGTGCGAACTCGCCTTTTTTGTCTTTGACGACCGGCGCCAAAATCATCAAACGTTTACCATTTTCATATTGTAGAACGGTATCGATAATATCCTGTGGCGTTCGACGCTGTACGGCACTCCCGTCAATCGGACAATGAGGTACGCCGATACGAGCAAATAACAAGCGTAAATAATCATAAATTTCTGTGACTGTCGCAACCGTACTGCGTGGATTACGACTCGTTGATTTTTGATCGATACTAATCGCCGGACTTAATCCTTCTATCTGATCAACATCAGGTTTGTCCATTGTGCCCAAAAATTGTCGCGCATAGCTCGAAAGACTCTCGACATAGCGACGCTGACCCTCGGCGTAGATTGTGTCAAAGGCAAGAGAGGACTTACCCGAACCGGATAAACCCGTAATAACAACCAGCTTGTCACGCGGAATTTCAACTGAAATATTCTTCAAATTGTGCTCGCGTGCGCCAGTAACTCGAATTACCTCTGACATAACCCGACTATTATACAGATTATTCGCGTATTTTTCCAGTCCCTAACGTGAGCAACGCCACCCGTGGTATTTCCACGGATGGCGTTATGCGCCCGATATACATGTTGCGTACTTAGTCGGCACCTCCGATCAGAAAGCACTCTACCTTGACGGCTGGAACCTCGAGAATCGGATTATCCTTCCGACAATTACCAAACCACTGATCACCAACAATAACTCTGGTGTCATTGTCCGAAAGATTGTAATACGGAGGATACGGTGGATTGCCGTTCAGGATACCAAGCCTATTGCTGAATGTAGCAACTCCGTCATTCACGACGGGGTCTCCCCAGACCGATCCATTCCACCTCAGTGTGTAATCGGTATCTTGGATATATTCCCGCGACTGTGCATTGATATTAGCGAGTATACTGACAGCAACTACGACAATACCTAATGCAAATATAGCTAGCCAGCTATTGACGCGATTGGAGTCAATCCTTCTCTTTTGAGTCGACATTCGACTCTCCTCTTCTCTCAACATGCACCAATTTGGCGTGAGCATATCATAACATTCAAAACCCTTTTCATCAAATGTATAAGGTACTTGACAATGTAGAACTTATATAATATAATGAATATATAATAACTGTGTCCCAGGAGGCTATAATGCGAAAAGCTATAAACATCTCTGCGCTCGTATTGTTAATCTGGCTCATAGTTGATGCCTTGCACATTCCCGAAGCACTTATCAGTTTCTTGCTGGTCGGTGAAATTCCCGGAAGCAAAACAAATCTCTCACCTACATTGATGCTCGCGATCATGACCACCGCTGCTGGTATTGTTTTATTCGAAGTTGCTTCGCATCGCTATAGTGGCGTGCGTCGATTTCGTCAACAGATACTATCGTTTATATTCAACAAACCACAAAAGACAGCATCAACAAAAAGTTAGCAATCACCCTACTCTGGCGACTGAGTATCGCCCGTATCAGTCGGCGCAATGCTTTCTAGCCACAACTGCATTTCTTGCATGACATATTGCTTCTTAGCGTCTAATTGTTGTTTTGATAGACGCTCCATTGACTTCATAAAAGCAGGCAGTTGGCTTTGGATATGAGCGACGCGCCACTCCTCCCACTGAGCAGCTTCATCCGCACTCAAACTCTTTGGAAAACTACGAGCTTTGTAGCGCAGTAACAATGAGTCGAGGCGCTCATCACGAAACTCGGGATGAAAATCGCTTAGTTTTTTTTCATTGGCGGCAGCAACGGCTTGAACGCGCATCTTGTCAGCATCATCCAAAAAACCATCATATAATTGCGATTCTGAATCTGACGCTTTTTTGTATTCTGGCTTGTTTTCAAATAATGTACGTATGTTTTCTGCAAAGTGAGGCGCAGACAATAGCGTTCTTTTGTGCTGCTCGATAGTTTCAGGCGACATGTTGATCTTTGCCCAACCATCACCCTGTTCCAATACGCCCAGCGGGGCAACCGCGGGCGCTCGATTATACTGCAGCTCTTTGACCGGTAACTTTACGAAGCCCTCGGCTTTACGCTCTTCCCAAGTTGCGTAAATTTTCTTCGCCAACTCTTTGCTATCTAGGTTAATAAATTGCGTAGGATCATAACGAAGATCGTAAACAATGACATTGCCATTTTTACCAGCCGTCAACGGAAATGCGACCGTTGTCTTTTGAAAATCAGACTCAAAACGACCACTCGAATATACAAAAGGTTGCTTCTCGTCTAGGTTGACGAGTTTTTTAACTTCTTTTTTGTCGCGCATTTTTAATAAATACTCAAACAGCTGTGGTTGTTTCGATTTGATAAGTTTTGCGACACCAATCAATGCGATCACATCGCTCATTGCATCGTGTGCGTTTTCGTGACTAATGCCATTTTCTTTGGACAGTAACTCCAAACGATTGGCCGGAACCCCGTCAACGACTGGCCAATGTATGCCGTCAGGTCGGAGTGCGCGCGTCATGCGGACAACATCCAAAAGATCCCATCGTGATCGTCCATCACGCCAACTCCATTCATATGGATCACGAAAATTCCTCCACAGCAAATGTCGAATAAACTCATCGTCAAAGCGAATGCTATTATAACCAACCACAATGGTATCTTCTGTAAAAATTTCTTTGAGTAATATATCCGCGAACTGCGCCTCGCTATAACCATCGGCAACCGTTTGCTGTGGCGTAATTCCTGTAACCATCAGGGCGTCTGGGCTAGGCAGCGTATCGTCATTCAACGCCACCATAATATTGACCGGATCTCCGACTGGATTCAGATTCATATCGGTACGTTGACCAGCAAATTGCATAATACGATCATCCCGACCGGATAGTCCGCTCGTCTCTAAGTCATAAAAAAAGAATGTCTGAGTCATTGTCATCCAGTATAACTACTTTTTTAAACAAAACAAAAAACACTCACTCGAGTGTTTGAATTGAGTGTGGCCGGGGCTCCTTTGTGGAACCCCGGCCTCACACCGTTTGCTAGGTCGGCGACGCAGCGATAATGCGATCCAACACGCACTTTGGTACGGTTGGGTGCTGAGTCAAACAGCCGTTGCCATTCAGATTGCGATCGAGATCCTTGAACCAGTTGGTGCACATCGCGACCATAGACTCCGGACTGATGATCTTGCCATCACGACCGAACTGACCGTATGCCTGAACTATCTTGAGGCGAACAATTCCCGTCAATGGGCTGCGCTCTTGCGGACTTCCGGGTATTACCGCCCAGTGTTCGCCGGTCCAGAAGTCAACCAGTTCATGCGAGAGCTTCTTTTGCTCTGCAGTCCAGCTCTTGGCTTCGGCACTGCTGTCGACGCCATGCTTGACGGCGACGATGAACTCATCGATGATTGCATCAGAAACGGCCAACCGCTCTGACATGCAAACCATATCGATGGTTTCATCCGTCAGTAGGCTCATATCCTGCCCTTCTCTCGTTTTTCGGTGTGCTACAAGCAAGAGACCTTCTCTCACCTATCTCTCTATTTTATCATTTTTTTAGTTTTTTGTCAACATCTTGTTCAAGGAGGGTGAGGTGTTCATCACCTATCCTTACAACACTTTCACCAGTCGCACCTTTGCGAATCAAATCATGCGAGACACCCATTTTTCTCATAATATCACGGAGACGATTCACGCCCTCGAACTGATCATAATTAGTTCGACGAGCGAATTTTTCTATCTTCTCACCCCTTACGACATACACGTCATCTTCTTTGGTGACCGTCCAAGCTTCGTTATTTTGTTTACTATTCAAAGAAATAACTGGTACATCACTTTCATTATTATCGTCTTCGTCCTCGACTATAGTTGCTCGTGCAATCCTGACCTGTTTGCTTAATGCTCTCAATAAATCAGTGAGGCCCATCTTTGCCGTTGACGAGATAACTAATATACTCACATCTTTATCAATGACTTTTTGTAATTCATCGACTTGCATTGCAATCATTTCATCATCCAAGCCATCAGCTTTTGTTAATGCGATAACCTCAGGTCGCCCAACTAACGTCTCTGAGTATTTCTGAAGCTCACTACGAATAGTTTTGTAGTCCGTAGCAATATCGTTACTGTACGCATCAATCAAGTGCAATAACACCGCGGTTCGCTCCACATGGCGCAAGAATTGATCACCCAGTCCTTTACCCTCGGCGGCTCCTTCGATCAGTCCCGGAATATCAGCGATGAGTAGATCAACCCGATCAACCGTTGCGACGCCCAGGTTCGGCGTCAACGTCGTAAAGGCATAATCCGCAATTTCTGGCCGTGCGTTTGTCACCACACTGAGAAATGTTGATTTACCTGCATTTGGTAATCCAACCAAACCAACATCTGCCAATAATTTTAGTTCCAACTCTGCTTCAAAAAATTCACCAGGTTCACCACGCTCTGCCATACGAGGGGTCTGTCGTACGGATGATTTGAAATGAGCATTACCAAATCCACCGTCACCGCCGCTCGCAATAATTTGTTGCTGTCCGTGCTCTGTCAAATCTGCAATGATTTTTCCATCACGTTTTATCAATGTGCCCATAGGAACTTTCACGATTAAATCTTCGCCCCATTTGCCAGCGCGTTTTACCTTGGATCCATTGACTCCATTTTCTGCCTTCAGTTCGGGCTTGAAACGAAAGTCGAGCAATGTATTGAGATTTTCGGTCGCTTCAAATACGACGTTGCCGCCCCGACCGCCATCGCCGCCATCAGGGCCACCCTTGTCAATATAAACTTCATGCCGAAAACTGACGGCTCCATCGCCGCCCTTTCCTGCACATATACTCACCTTGGCCGTATCAATAAACATAGTAAACTAATTATACCATAAAACTGTGATTTTTACAGTTATTATGGTTACGGGCTAATGGTATTCGAGCGTGGATGTAATGCCAGGCAATAGTGAAGCGCGGAATAAGCCGTACAAAAGGTACGGTGAAATGAGCACTGGAACTAATTAACGCAGCAGTACACCACGTGCGGATGACATTAGTGGATGTATGCGTAATAACGTGCTTGACTCGCCGGAATGATACGTCCGTTCACGACATTCCAACCACCACCGGCGACGTATGCATTCATCTCGCTGACAACGACATCGCCATTTGGCTTGACTTGTTCGACGATTCCAACGTGTCCATAGCCACCTCCATTTTGGATGATCGCTCCACGTCCAGGGACATTGTTAACAGTAAAGCGAGAATCGCTCAGGGCGTAGTATGACCAACTAGCCGCATTACCCCAGTTACCACCAACTGCTAGACCCAGTTCTATACGTCGGTCATAGGCATATCGCGTACAGTTACCATAAGCATACCCATTGCCTGCACGTCCGGGAGTACCGACTTTTATCGTCCACGATGAGCCGCCAAAGCCCGTGCCATAATTTACCACAGTCGCTACCTGCGGCTGCGCTTGTGGCTGTGTGTATCCGGGCTGTTGGGTAGCAGGCAAGTCGCCACCAGGAATAATAATCTTACTGCCCGGCCTTAGACCACTGAGCTCCAGATCATTAAATGATATAATTCGTGCTTTGTTAGCACTATAAGTACTCGCAAGCTTGTCTAGCGTGTCGCCTGATTTAACTTTGTATAAAACGCCGTCAACCGGAGGAACCTTAATCTTGTCGCCAGTAGAAATATTATTATTTGTCTTGTCGTTAGCCCAGCGAATCGTCTTTGTTGATACACCATAAGCATTGGCGATGGTTTCCATCGTATCGCCCTTTTTGACCGTGTAGACAACGATGTCACGACTGCTTGCCGTTGGTTGTACTATCTGAGGTTTGATAATTGCCGTGTCGTCTGTTTGAGCAAGGGTACTTTCGATAGCAAGCGACGCAGCGCGCTCAGCGACGTTATCCGCGACTGGCATATTTGTTTGCTCGGCAATGTTTGACGCAATATCAGTTGCAATTAATTTGTCTACAGCATCACCCTCAACGACAATCGGTGTGGTTACGGGGGTTTGCGTCACATTAGCGGCCGCTACCTCAGCTGTCGCTTCTTGCGGAGCTTGATAGCCGAATGCAATAACAGCAACGATCGCCCCAAAAACACCGCCATATACCATCCATGCCGAAATTTTCGGCATCCTGGCCTTACGCCGCAATGGATGATTTGCAACTTGTTGTCTCAAACGGACAATTTTTGACTGTTCGTTATTTGAGCCTGATTGATTACTAATCTTCATTCTCCTGCCGTCCGCGTTACCGCGAGTAGCGTTTACCTTACTTTGTCTTACTTTCGCTTGCACGAAACGGGGTATGTGATCGACCGATCGTCATTAGTTGTTACTTTTGAATACTCTGTTCGATACCCTTACGACATTTGTCGGTAAGCTCATTCATGTATCGCACCTTCTTGTTATAATGCAGCCAACTCTGTCGCTCTGCTCTGGTGAAAAATCGTAAATGTGCACCTTTCATTTTACTCATAGTTGTGTTCTATGTCAATATATTTTGTAATATAATTAGGTGAGATTCTGCTGAGAAACACCTCTGTTACGCCTGTGTTTTTAATATACAAGCTATAGTATTTGGCATTTCTTTTTACAATGTTTGTCGATATTCTGCTGATGTCCAGCTTCTGACGACGCAAAGTATGTCTTGTCATCATCCCCACTGAGAAAGAACAAGTAATCGTTCTTGGCAGGATTGGCGACCGCAATAAGTGCATTCGCGCCCGGAGCGGCAATAGGCCCGGGGGGCAAGCCGGTGTGGATACGAGTATTGTACGGTGATTCTAGTTTTGGCGTCCTGGGAACTCCCAGTTTGTCGGCCGCATACTGATAGGTGACATCCGAGCCTAGGTTCATGTCGTTTGCCATGCGATTATAAAAGACTCGAGCAACCTCACGCTGATCAGATGCATTTGGCACCTCTCTTTGTACGATTGAAGCCAGTGTAATCCCTTCGAATAGCGAAAGTCCTTGCTTTTTAAAGCCTTCGACCAGATTGTTTTCCTTGATAACTGACTCGAATTCGTCGAATGTTTGGTTGAGAATTGATTCAGGTGTTGCCGATGCATCGAAATGATACGTCTCTCCAAATATATAACCCTCTAAATCAGCACCTGCCGGCCTAGTGTCAAACATCGCGCGATCGTATGTCTTTGACAGCGCCTTATCAATATCCACCGTCTCGAACAACTCTAGATCAATGAGTCTTTGTCGATTATTTTGAAGTGTATCGCCCGGCAAGAACGTAACTTTGAATGTATGCTGCTTGCCACTCACAAGATAATCGACGATCTTAGGAGTAGATAAGCTCGGCTGTAGCGTATACACGCCAGCCTGCAATTTATTTTGTGTTGCCGTCAGTTTTGTATAGATAGTAAACGCAAGGCTACTGCGAATGACACCCGCAGTTTCTAATTGCTGTGCAATTGCGCTCGGGATTGCGCCAGACTCGATTGTGACACGAATATACTTGGTCGTATCATCCGATGCGGGCTGCAACAACTGCTGATACCATGTGTAAAAAACTGCAAAAGCGATCATTGCAAGGGCAACGATCGTTCCGAGTGCAATCATCAGCCACTTTTTCCAATGTCGAGGCTTTTTTGCCGTGTCCGTATTGACGCCTTCGATATCAATTGACTTGTCCAACAATGGAATCGGCTTTGGTGCTGGTAGCTCGTGATCGGGACGCAAATCAGGCTTGATCTTTTTTGGTGTCGTCGTACGTCGACGCATACCGTCAATAGTGCCAGTTGTATTCGGGGTAGGTTTATCGGGCACGTCTGCGCTCCAAACGTTCCAGGTAGTCCTGCAAGATTATCGCGGCCGCCATCGAATCCACGTCCGCCTTGTCGTATGGTCGTCCGTCTGCCTTTAATCGATCCTCGGCCAAGACGCTCGTCAACGATTCATCCTGAAATTCAATTGGCGCCAATGAACTAATCTGCTTTGCAAAATCTTCACTGACTTTTGTCTGTGCTGTTGAGTCGCCAGATTGATTGCGAGGATAGCCAACGACAACAGTATCGATTGATTTATCTTTGACCAGCCTGCGAACTTCGTTAACCTCTGTGCCATCAACAATTAAAGTGCGCACAGGCATGGCGATTGGGACCGTTGAATCAGCAAAGGCGACACCTATGCGCTTGGTTCCCACATCGAGTGATATATAGTTAGGCATCGTCCTCGACTAGATTAAATTCGATGGTAATCTTTTTATAATCATCGGGTACTGTAAATACCCAGAATGGTGACAGATTCACCTTTACGCCACTAACGCCATCAATTGCTTTGAGTGCTTTTTCGATTTCACCGTAACGCTTGCCTTTGACTATTTTACGAATATCATCGTCCTGAATTTTTGGACCAATCTTGCCAGTTGCAGCCAAACTAATTGTTGCTTGCTTTTTATTCGAGCTCAGTTCGAATTCAGTGATTCGAGCGTCTTTTGCTCCGCTGTCGTATATTCGCTTGTTTTCCAAATCACCCAGCTGTTCTTTGATTGCATTCTCTAGAAACTCTCGCAGAACGGGTTCGGCTATACCGCTCATCGTGTATACCATTTCGACAGTAATCGTAGCCTTGTTGCCCGTCACCTCTTCGCCCAATTTTGGTATAATTTCTTGCTCGCCGACCTTGGTGCTAAAGCTATCTTTGATAACGATCACGCTACTGTCAAACTTCTTTAGTAATATTTCTTTGACTTCGCTCGTTTTATCTTGTGCTAATTGTTCGCGAGCTTTTAGAACATCTTCCGGCGATACGACCGTGATTGTTTTTTTACTACCGCCGCCTATATCACTACTTGATTCAGCCGTTACGAGGTCAGACTGCCCTGCGATAGCAAATTCTTCTCCTGAGGATTTATTTGAATCACTACCTATGTCCACAGCGACTACTTTAATATCTGACGACACGCCTGGATCACAGATAAAGCCACCACCACCTGGATTAAAATCAGCGTCAGGCACTACAACGGTTGATTGTATGACGTAATTTTGCGCCCCGTTGCTTATATATGTTCCTGAACTAATAGTCACGGAATCATTCTTACAATTGTATATCTTTACCGTACCACTCGCCTTTTCCCCAACCTCTTCTTTGCCGGTTGGCGTGAACTCGACAGTGTCTTCTTGCTTTTCGGTTTGGACAATCGATGGCAGTGTTTTCTTGGTATTATCAGCCGCCAGACCTTCTCCGACAGTCAGCGGAGTTTGTAACTCTACATCAGTGGTCCGTGCACTCACGATGACCGTCGCAGACGGTGCAATCCAAATCGCCCAGACAAAAAACGCTATCAATAGCGCGCCCACGATAGCCCCTAGGGTCATCTTTTTTCGGAAACTACCAAAATCCGGTACTTTGACACGTGGTTTTTTGGTCGCTTCTTTTCTGATTGGTTTTTTCACAGATGTCGCTTCGCCATCGATATTAATATTGTCCAAATGACTAGACATTTTCGTTACAGGTTCATCGCTGTCTTGATCGTCATCGTCCGTATCTATGCCAGCATGATCACCGATCGATACTTTATCGCCATCGATAACGTCATCTTCATCATCGATTTCCCCGGGAACTTCTGCCAACTCGGGTCGTGATTGCAATGTCTTTGCTACAGGAATATTCGCACTCGCGGCCAAGCTAGATAGTGCTACGTTGTGCGTGATAACCACCAGGCGCTTCTTTGAATTGTCGGCAGTCCGCGCGAGCAAGCGTAAATTAACGGCACTTTGTAATACTCCAACCCTTTTGGGCGGAACAAGTGCGATAATCTTTTCTTTTGAAGCCTTGATCTTGCCGATAATCGCTGTGATATCGTCTTCGACGTCAATGTATATAGTTTCTTTTTTTTGCATATTTATATTCTCAGCATACGATTAATTTTTTCTTTGATCGTATCACTGTCACTACCGCCGACTATTGTATCATAGCCAACCCTTAGTAGCCCCATAGCCGTGATGTATGTATGATCAGTTACGCCATCTGTTTCGTCTGTAATACCAACGACCTCGGTGGGCTGAATATGATGTACCGTTGGTCTCTTTGTAAACGGTAATTCTTTGTACCAGTCGCGTTTTGCGAGTGCATCAACTAGCGGCTCGAGGCTGGCGCCACCGCCACACAGCAAAATACGGCTCGGTAGGTGGTCGACAGAATCAAATTCACTGAGTGCCAAATCGACGCCATCCAGCCAAACTTCGAGCGTCTTTTCGATTGCATCCTCTGCGTTTTTACGAACATTCTCTTTTATCTGATCATGTCCCAGGTGTAACTTTAGCTTTTCGGCATCGCTATAAGTGAGGTCCATCTCGCTCATGATAGTGCGCGTAAAACTACGACCACCGATTCCGAACATCTTTGTACCTTCGACACCACCATCGTTTACGACGGCAATATCAGTTGTACCACCACCAACGTCTATCAGTACGGCAGTGAAGTTACTACTAGAATCAGTCCCCAATACGCTACGGCTGACGGCGAATGGCTCTGCGGCTACCGCAACCAGCTCTAATGCCAAATCATCTGCAACTCGTTCAAGTGCGCCAATATGGACCATCGGTGCAAAGGCCGTGTATATCTGGACTGCGACATCACGTCCCTGAAAGCTGATTGGATTAGATACCTTGTAGCCATCGATATGTATACTCACCAGTGCGCTGTTGACTAGCTTTACTTCGACGTCCTCATTACCCGTTTCTAACGCAATTTGCTTTTGGGCTTTTTCTTGCGCGCGTTCCTGAACTTTCTCGATTATCAACTGCATTTCATTAACATCCAACGGCTTGTCTGGCTGAGGGCGACGGTACTTGATGGTATTAGTGACACCCTTTACCAGTTCACCAGCGATTCCTATGACAGCCTTTTTTGCCTGTAGTCCCGCTTGGTCTTCCGCCTGTGCCAAAGCATCCTCACAATTTTTGACTACGCCCGCAATATCAGCAATTGCACCACTGTGCATATCGCTAACATCTTGCCTGGCACGGCCAACACCGACTATCTCTAGATTCTCGCCTTTTACCCTGGCGATAAGTGCTTTCACGAACTCGGTACCAATATCAAGCCCGACGATATAATCCTTATCGGAGCCGGGTTTTTTGACCGAACGTAGTTTATTGAAAACCATAGATGTAACTATTATATACTAGAGGCGCTTATGGTGGCAAAGTATTGCTTTTTTACATTTTTATAGTATAATTTTGAACATGAATAATCGGCGCGCGGGAGTAGAAGTTCCCAATCAGCATAATCATGACCGAACACCCGAGATAGCTGGTGCGGTGCTGATTGCGGACATCGAAGCGAGCGTTGCACAACTTGCAGATATATATAGGGGCGAAGAACGAATTTTCGACAAGTATCAGAGCTATTCTTTTGATAACGAAAAAGGCCTATTAGAGTACATTGGTATCCCAAAACAGCTTCAAGCCTGGATCGAACAAAATAGCGATACTAACAATCCCGCCACCGTTACCGAAGCTGTTATAGATATTAATAGTGGCATTGGCATAAAACCAGCAAGCAGAAATATGATAGGACTGTCGTTTTTTGTAAAAATGGATGAATCTACAACTGCAATTATTCGAACAGTTACACCAGATCCCGAAAACCCCACGCACAATGACACCGTATCTACCTATAGTAAAACAACCCTAGGGGATGGTTCGGAAGGCTCACCAGTCCGAGAAACTCGAAACCAAAAAGTATTCAACGATCAATCCGAAATCTACCAGTTTATTTCTTCACTCCATTTCCTCAACTACCAGGATTTATCGGCTAGCTACCTAGAACACCCCCAGCACTACACGAATTACGTGCATAATCCATTCTCGCTTTCAGATATCCACCGCGGTATGCAACGTTATGCAAATACTGTTTTAGTTGAGAACACATACAGGCTCGCAGATCCATCAACTAATTTACCGATTGATCTGACTATTAGCGACAAGACAATCAATTCAGATAACACCAGCAAAGAATCAACATATATCGAAATCGAGACCTGGGATGATTTTGAACGAACAGAGTCAACCTGCGTGTCTATGGATACTTCAGAAAAAACCGAATTGCTCGAAACATCCGACGAACTTCGAATACCCCTCCCGCCCTATCTTGAAAAATCTTTACTCGATTTCAGCCAGGACGACGAGGTATTCGTTCCTGATGTTAATACGCTTGAAGAGATTAAAAGTCGTCTGAGCGAACTGGTCTATATCAGTGACATAACCGCATCTGTTGAAGTTTACGATAGTTACGATTACGTAACTGGTGAGTATGCGGATATAGCTGAGATTGACTATTCCGAAGAATCGACGCTCGAATAAATTCTAGATGAGCACCGCTTTGATGCGTCGGATGCCAGCGGAAGATGCTTCTTCTTTGAGAATTTTGAAGGTTTTATTACCTTCGGCCAGTTGACTGGTGTGATCAACGTGCGGACCGCCACAAATTTCAAAACTAAATGGTTTTTCTTCGCCGTCGGCAATCATCTTGTAGACTTTGACAGTTTCCCCATAGCGATCGCCGAACTGACCAAGTGCATGCATTTCTTCGCGTGCAACATTAGTCGGATATTCGGCAAAGCTAATCTTGAGGTCATGTGCAATTTGTTCATTAACAATGCGCTCAACTTCGGCAATTTGCTCGGGCGTTACTTTTTGATCATGAGAAAAATCAAAGCGCAAACGTTCTTCGGTAATATTACTACCACGTTGAATCACATGGTCGCCTAGTACATCGCGGAGTGCTTGGTACATTAAGTGTGTCGCAGTATGGTACTTCTTGTGCTGGAGAGTATGTCCACCCAGGCCACCTTTGAAGTCACCTTTTGCTGCGGTTTGTGAACGTTGACGTTGTTCTTGCATCTTTGCGTCAAACACCGCTCGCCAATCATCTGCAAGTTTTACCGTGGAGAGTTTATTGCTTGATGATAATTCTTCCTCCGTAACAGGTGGATTAACAGCAATAATTTCTTCTGTTAAATCGGGTGGATAGCCATGCGTATCATATGCCGTGAAAACTTCTTCACCGCTCACGACACGAATTCCGTCAAACTCTATCCCGGCCTTCAGTAGATAATTTAAACCTTTTCGTAATGTCTGTCTAAAAGATTTCTCTTCTTTAATCAATGTAGCTATGACGGCATCGCGGTTCTCGGCAACCTCCGGAAAATCAGCATGATATAAATCGGCAATAATAGGCACAATTTCTTGCAAAAAGTTTTGCTCCACGCCTAAATCAAAAGCTTTTACTAAAGCCCGACGAATCAATCGACGCATTACATACCCTTGTTGTTTGTTAGATGGCACACAACCATCAACTGCCAAAAATGTAGCGGCACGCAAATGATCCGCAATCACACGCATACTTTCGGTATGGCTGTCGTATTTCTTGCCACTCATTTGTTCTAGTTTTTGAATAATCGGCCACATCAGACTAATTTTGTAGACGTCTGGATCATTTAGTTTTGCGGCGGCGATTCGCTCTAGTCCACTACCGTGATCGATGTTCGGATGTTCGAGTGGTTCGAACTTGCCCTCGGCCACTTTGCGATACGCCATAAACACGTTGTTACCAATTTCCATGAACCGTCCGCAATCACAATTCGGGTGACAATGTGGACCGTATTCTGGATTATGTGGGGTGCCGAAGTCATAGAACATTTCGCTATCGGGACCGCATGGATCACCGACCGGCGTATGCTCTGGATCGCCACTACGGCTCCACCAGTTTTTGCTACCATCATAAAAAAAGATTCGAGCACCGTCATCCATACCCTTTTGGTAGCCATCCTCCTCGCTACCAATATCTTGCATGCCGGTGCTCAGACCTTTTTTCTCGAACAATCGCTTCCATACATCCGCCGCTTCAGTATCCTTAGCGATATCATATTCGGGTGCACCGATAAAGCACGTCACGTACAGTTTGCTCATATCCAAACCAACGACAGTATCCAAAAACTCAAACATCCATTCGACTTGTTGCTGTTTGAAGTAATCACCAAAACTCCAGTTGCCGAGCATTTCAAAAAATGTCGTATGCCGATTGTCGCCAATATCATCGATATCCTGCGCACGCAAACACGTCTGGCTATCGGTAACTCGCACTCCGTCCGGATGTAGCTCACCTAGTAGGTAGGGGATAATCGGTTGCATGCCACTGCCCGTAAACAGCGTCGTTGGATCATCATGCAATACTAACGGCGCACGGCGAATGACTTTGTGTCCGCGTGCTTCAAAGAATTTCAAATACTCGTTTCGAATTGTTTCGGTATTCATCCCTGTTATTGTAGCAGAATGAGCCAGATAGTTCGATATTGGATGCAGAGCTCACGACTTCACAACCAAAAGGTACCACTAGTACCACTATAGAGTGAAGCCTTTTGCACCATTTTCGTCTAATACACGCCCTAGCTTAATTATTCAATACTATGCGGCATTCTTGTGCTGCGTTGGTCCAGGTGCTCCCGGTGGTAAATCCCATCTCAGTGCAATCCGTTCCAAATGGAAAGATACTACCCAACCATAGGTCGCTAGTATTGACCCACCTCGCATACGGCCCCACTAGGTTCCCTTGAGCATACTTTGGAGAGTTATTCGGAGGACTCCCGACTTCGGATAGCTCAGTGATGAGCGTTGCACCCCCCGATTCTGCAACCCGATACGGTACGTTGGTAGGCGCATAACAGTATCTCGTACCGCTTACCTCCGGGAATCCCGTCCCAAGACAGTAAAAACTAAGGACATTTGCACCCGGCCCACCCCCAGTTGTTGGCGTTACGGATGGAGCGGGATAATGACCATTAATCGCTCTATAAGCCTCAAACAGTTTTTGCCACTGCTTTAGCTCACTTGTCATTGCAGACACTTGTGCTCGTTGTTGGATGCCAGCGTAGGCGACAGTCACAATTGCTGCCAAAATACCAATCACAACAACCACAATCAAAAGTTCAACGATGGTGAATCCTTTTGTCAATCTTTTCATATGCATCTATTCCAACCAACTAGCCCAGCCAGCGCCGCCGCCAGCTGGATCGGAGAAACCAGTATAACTCGCGACATTAGACGATGTAATAGTTACACCCGCAGCCGCAGCTTGTGCTACGACATTAGCCGTGGTATTCGCGGAGTTATTACAAGCACTACCACCGTTCTCCACTATCGTGCCACTCTCCAAACAATGTGCTAAACCTTGAGTTACAGCGCCAAGTGCATACCACCTGCCGCTAGTATCCACTTTGTAATAAAGATTATTCCTAATATCATAACTTCCCTGCGTAACCTTCAGGCCGGCATTGGTCAACATTGTTGCATTAGTTGGATATGCACTGTTTTGCACCTTATATATTTCCATTTTTTTAGCAAAACCCGCTAAATCATTAAGCACAGTGGCCTTATGAGCCGAACTTGAAATTCCCGTATAGGCAACCGTGACAATTGCGGCTAAAATTCCAATCACAACAACGACTATCAAGAGTTCGACAATGGTAAAACCGTCTTTTCTTCGATACACAATGCCCTTTCTGTAGCGATTTGATATTGTTTTACTAGTAGGTATCATCTATTGTAGAATACCGTTAGCATTTCCACAACCGCTGTACTTAACTACTAAATGTCGCGTACGAACCGTTCTCTTCTGTTTTGTAATATATTTCGAAACGAGTGCAATCACTGTCGTCGTAGCTCACGCCGATACAATTTGCGTTAGTGCTCGTAAAAGACTTAATCGAATAGTCCATGCCACCGGTAATCACGTTACCACCCCATTGCCCCCAGGAACTTACCGTAGAAGTCGAAGCGCTAGGGCCACGCAAAGCTCCCGGTGCTAATCCCTTCAATGGACCTGTCGAAAGCGCAGCCGTAGCATTCGCGTCAAGAAAACGATCACTCTTTATATAGTGGCCGTTTTTGATGTAATACACGGCTAAGAACTTTTTTACAACCTCAACATCAGATACGCGATGCTCATCATTTGCCCTTGCCGTAATACCGGTATACGCCACCGTAACAATCGAAGCTAGAATTCCGATGACTACAACTACGATTAAGAGTTCGACAATCGTAAAGCCTTTGTATTTATTTTTTACCTTAAATCTTTTCATAATTCACCTAACTATTGCATCCATGACTCCCAGCCACCGGTACTATGGAGCCCGTATGCATTCACGCCCGCAGGATGCGCATATGGATCTAGCTGATCGCAGGTGGTGGTACCGTATACGTTATCCGTGGTCTCTGTCACGGCACCATCTAGCAGCCAGTATCTAGTGCTATTTACAACCCATACGCCGACCGCAAAATGTTGTCCATCATCACTTCGACAATAATAGAAATTATTCCTAACCAGGTAACTACCCTGTGACGCCTTGACGTCCGCAGCATCTAACTCGGTGTCATTCGCCGGATATGATCCATTTGTCACTCTGTATAGCTCCACCTTTTTCGCAAAATTCGCCAAATCATTCTGTACCGCAACCTCATGGGCGGAACTTGATATACCCGTATAGGCGACCGTAACGATTGCGGCTAAAATCCCAATCACAACAACCACAATCAGAAGTTCGACAATGGTGAAGCCTTTTTGTATGTTTTTCATCTGTAATCTATCCATGACTTATGCCTATAATTACTGCGTCCAAGCCGCCCAAACATTAGTTGTACCCACACCCGTTGATGCCCATGTGTTCGGTGTTGAAATCTGAGAACACGTAGCCGCTCCGCTCACACCACCCGATGCCGCCACCGTCCCGTTTATGAGGAAGTAATTGGATCCACTGATCGACTGAGCCCCTATCGCATACTCCGTGAGATCATCACTACGACAATAGTACAAATTGTTCCTATTTAGCATATAGCTACCCTGGCTAACTTTCATATCTGCGGCATCGAGTTCCGTTGAATTCGCCGGATAGTAACTATTCGTCGCTTTGTATATTTCCAGTTTTTTACCCAAATTCGCCAGATCATTCTCTACTGCTGCATCACGTGCCGAACTTGAAATTCCCGTATAAGCAACCGTAACGATTGCGGCTAGGATACCAATGACAACGACAACAATGAGAAGCTCAACGATGGTGAAGCCGTATTCTTTGATTCGCTGATCGTGCTTTGCCCACATGATTGATACTCTAACTTTGTTATTTTCTATACATAAGCTTATAACAGCACAAATACATACGCAAATCACGCATTAACTTCGCCAATTATTTCTGGGGCCAACTGTTGATATTTGTTTTTTACTAGATATATGTTATAATTTACATATGAAAGTCCCTGGAGATATTGATCCTGTTGATTCTCAACTAAAGAATTTTTTTGAAACACCCGATAAGGGACAATTACTCAGCACGTATCAACTAGCGCTCCTTGCACCTGAAAAAAAAGATATCGTGCGTCATTATTTATCCCGTCAATCCCCCGAACATCTGGATGATATCAACTACCTCGCATCGCAACTACGCGATACCGACAAACCCTTGGCGCGTACTGTTGTACCAATTCCAGTCGCCGCCCACCAAGAAGCGCCAAACATCGAACGATCACTTGGTCATTATGCAAAGCAAAAAACTCGCAATCCCTTCACGGTTGTACTGTATCCAAACGCACCAAGCGATATTTCAGACGAACGTGTCGAACCAACTTTCGATGCACTAAAACGAAGTCGAGCTTTATTTCCTTCACTCGATTTTCGCTATCCCGATCTCGAACAATTCACGGATCCCGTCATCGGAGCAATTCGCAAAAATATCTGGGATGCCGTATTACTATTGGGATACCACGAAAAAGTCTACGACGAACCTGGCGCAGACATTATCGGCGTAAATCATGACATCGATACCATATCAATGAGTCCGAACTACATCCAAAAAATCGATAATTTTTATATCCGTACGCGTGCTAGCCGCGCCCACAGTGAACTGATGATGCGTCAAACACTTCCACCAACCCTTACCGTAATCAAATACGCACCAGATCTGGAACGGCCCAATACAACAAAAGCTATCTTTTGGCAGGACATATGCCGACGACAAATAGGATCGCTTGCCCTGACTGACGAGGGCGTTGTCATACCCCTTAGTTTTTATGCCAGCCGAGGTGGCTTTAATCACGAGGCAAAACTGAGCGAAGCAATCAAACTGACAAAAGGTAATCTCAAAACAATGATTCCACGAACCAATTTCGAAACATCCCCGCGCCGTTATGCCGACAGACTTCACGTCGCCGACTATAACTCAATCTGGTCTGAGGATACATTTGGCGCAGAAGATGGCTGCCGAACCAATCCGTCCGAAGATATTAGCACCGAGCGTTTACACGAAATTATCCTCGATTCATTACCGCGTTTTATACCCTACTTTTTCCTCATCATTGCTAATGATTTTTGGCGAGATAACAACTTTCTCACTAACAACGACGTAAAGAAAGCTCTAGATATACCCCTGGAAAAAAAGCGACGACTCGCACTGGCCGTCCTAGATCGCATTGATAACACTG
>CAMPEU010000005.1 GCA_946804195.1 uncultured Candidatus Saccharibacteria bacterium
TATCGGTATCCTTGCTTCGATTGTTACAGTTGCGTATACCGGTATTACAACGCAAGCAAAAAACCTCAAAACGATAGCTGCCGTAGATAGCTGGGCAAAAGCAATACAACTGTATAGGATTGAAAATGGTAGTTTTCCTACCATAAATTCCTGTCTTGGTAAAACGACGACTTACCCCGATAACGGCTATTGCTGGGACGGTACTGGCTGGGATGTAAAGGGAACCTTTCTCGCCCAAATGGACCCATACATCAATGGAAACTACCCCGAGCCCGACACGACTTCAGTTTTAAGTACACAGCCAAATAGACGCGGTGCCTTTTATCATATTGTTTCGACGTCAGTTCATCAAATTCGTGCATTTTTTGCTGGGGTTACTAGCTGCCCATCTAGTAGTGCTGGCTCACTTAATTATGAAGGAGTGCACGACGGTGGTGTGCAGTGCAGGTATAATCTAGATTAGGAATTAGTCAGAGTTGGCATAGACTAACGGCATACAATAAACAGCCATACATACCTCGCAGATGTGAGTTCAGGCCGTACATCATAGACCAAAGAAATAGACCATGTCATCGACATGGTCTATTTCTTTGGTGCGGGCGGCGAGAATCGAACTCGCATCGTTTGCTTGGAAGGCAGACATATTAGCCATTATACGACGCCCGCGAACTCTAGTTAGTATAGCAGAAATGTGTAATAATATAAGCATAAGGAATACTAATGACAGATTTGAATCAATTTCTCAATAGAGGGCTAACGGTAAATGACGTCACGCATACGAGTGGCTATGCGAGTATTGCTGGTGGCGCTGGTGCGGGCGGCTTATCTATGACGCAGCGCCAAAAACTACGCAATCAACCGCGAACAATCGGTGAGTACCATCATTCGCGCCTAGGAAGTCAAGGTTCATCGGTGAAAGTAAGGACAGCCGATCAAAAGCGGGGCAGGGTATATGACGCAATTAATGATACGTTTGATGACAGTGCGGTGACGGGCAATCGTCAACATGGCGGTGTGCGTAACTTGAGTGGGGCAGATGGTCGTTCCGTAGAGCGTCGTCAACATTTCATCGAGCCACCGACGCGTACACACGATAAATATGCTTAACATGTTAATAGTTAACGTGTTAATAAAAAAAGACCGGACAAGCCGGACTTTTTTTGGGGCGAATGATGGGGATTGAACCCACTACCTTCGGAACCACAACCCGACGCTCTAACCAGATGAGCTACATTCGCCATATTTATATGCGTGATTACGGAACTACTATAGCATAATTACCGAGGTAAATCTAGATATCGCGGACGGTTTCGATATGGGCGCCTAGGCTGTTCAGGCGATTGGCAAAATCTTCATAGCCACGATTGATTGAATATACATCACGTAGAATTGATTGTCCCGGAGCCGCCAGCATGGCTAACAGAACAACAACGGACGGTCGCAGGGCTGGTGGCGAAACGACATCTGCGGGTTTCCATTTGGTGGGTCCGGTTAGATAGACGCGGTGCGGGTCGAGGAGCTCGACACTTGCGTTTAGCTTTGATAGCTCGGTAAAGTAGATTGCGCGATTTTCGTACGACCAATCATGAAGCAGCGTGCGTCCGCGTGCGGTCGTGGCGATGAGTCCCATGAATGGCAGGTTGTCCATGTTGATTCCAGGAAAGGGAAGGGCGTGCAGTTTGTCTTTTGATGCCTTTAGCGTTGAAGGAAAAACAGTAATATCCGCTAGGCGAGTATAGTGATTGTGCGCCGTATACTCAGCTGATAATTCATACTCGAGGCCCATCTCGGCGAGGGTTGTCAGTTCAATTTCCAAGAATTCAATCGGTGCACGTTCGACGGTGATTTTGCTATTTGTCACAACTCCCGCTGCAATAAAGCTCATTGCTTCGATAGGGTCTTCACTTGGATGATATTCGACGTCTTTGTTGATGCTATCAACGCCGGTTACTTGCAGAGTTGCCGTTCCGGTGCCTTCGATTTTGACGCCAAGTTTTTGTAAAAAGATGCACAGATCTTGTATCGCATAATTCGCGCTAGCGTTGCGGATTGTTACGGTACCCTGATTGAGGGCGGCGGCCATGAGGGCATTTTCGGTGACCGTGTCACCTCGTTCAGTCAAAATAATCGATCCGTTAACCCGTTGCTTTTTGACGCTTGCCTGGTATGAATCAGTTGTTGCAATGACTTCTAGACCGAAATGACCCAGTCCGACCATGTGCGGTTCGACTGTGCGAGTGCCTAAGTTGCAACCACCCGCAAAAGGGAGTTCGAATTTATTGTACTGATTGAGTAGAGGTCCAAGAAACATAATGACAGTCCTGGTTCGTTTGGCGGCAGCTATGTCCATATTTTCGAGCTGGAGTTTTTTGGGCCGGTCAATTTCTAGGTCTGCACCGTCATTTATCCAGCGGACTTTGACGCCGATGCTTTGGAGAACCTCGATGATTCTATAAACTTCCTCGATACGAGCAACGTGACGAAAGGTAGTCTTGCCGTTATTTAGAAGGCTGGCGCATAGGAGGGCGACGGCAGCGTTTTTGCTAGTATTGACCGTGATACTGCCAGATAGTTTTTTTCCACCGTGCACGCGAAAGTTTAATTTTCCCGTCTGATTGAGCGTCATGATATCATGCGACAGCACATCACTGATGCGAGCAATCATCTCTAGACTGATGTTTTGACCACCCTTTTCGATGCGATTAATAGCACTTTGGCTGGTACCAAGCGCCTCTGCTAATTCCGCTTGCGTGTAGCCTCTATGGGTACGGCTTTCTTGGATGAGTTTTCCAATCTTTTTCTTGTAGTCGACAGGAGTCATATCTGGCAATTTTATATCATAATTGATATAAAAGCAAGCATTATTCATTGCAGGCATTTACGATGATGCTGTATAATAAGGTGAAATAGGAGCGAAAATGCAAGATACTGATGTAGCAGATTTGATTGCGGGTGAAGAAAAACGACAGCGTGAAGGGCTAGAGTTAATTCCAAGCGAGAACTATGTATCTCGTGAGGTGTTAAATGCGTTAGGTAGCGTGTTCACTAATAAATATTCCGAAGGCTATCCCGGTAAAAGATATTATGGTGGACAGGACTTTACGGACAAGGTAGAGCAGTTAGCTATTGATCGAGCAAAGCAGTTATTTGGTGCCGATCATGCCAATGTTCAGCCACATTCTGGTGCACCTGCAAACGAAGCAGTCTATAGTGCATGGTTAGAGCCTGGTGATACAGTGCTTGCTATGGATCTGTCACATGGTGGACATTTGACTCACGGCGCTCCCGTGACTCGCAGTGCGCATCTGTATAATTTTATCCGCTACAAGATGAAGGATATTTCGACTGGCGAGATTGACTACGAAGAATTACGCCAATTGGCGCTCGAACACAAGCCAAAGATTATTTTAGCGGGCTTTAGTGCTTATCCGCGCGAGTTGGATTATGCTAAATTTGCCGAGATCGGTAATGAAGTGGGCGCTCTGCTGATGGCCGACATGGCGCATGTTGCTGGTTTGATTGTTGGTGGCGTTGCAAAGAATCCATTTGACTATGGATTTCATGTCATTACAACGACAACACACAAAACTTTGCGCGGCCCGCGTGGTGGTTTGATACTCAGTAAGGGTACGGTTAGTAGCCCCCTAAAAGCACCAGAAAAAACCTTGGAAAACATTCCGACATTGATTGATCGCTCGATCTTCCCCGGTATGCAGGGTGGTCCGCATATGCACGTTATTGCAGCAAAGGCGGTCGCGTTCGGTGAAGCATTACGGCCGGAGTTTCGGGAATATGCACAGCAAATTGTTAAAAATGCGTCCGTATTAGCGGATGAATTGCAAAAAAGAGGGTTTAAATTGATTACGGGTGGTACGAGCAATCATCTGATACTGGCTGATGTCCACAAATCGTTTGGGATTGATGGCAAGGTAGCCGAGGAGGCGCTAGATGCAATCGGTTTAACGCTGAACAAAAATGCAATTGCTGACGATACACTGCCGCCATTTCGGCCTAGTGGTATTCGTTTGGGTACGCCAGCCCTCACAACTCGTGGACTTCGTGAAGAGCATATGGAACAGATCGCAGAGTGGATGAAGCAGGCGATTGATGCGCGCGAGAACAATGATGCCCTCGAGCAACTTAGACAAGAAGTCCAATCATTCGCAAAGGGCTTCCCTCTACCTAGCGATAGTTAGACGTAAAAGATAAGTAGTAAAATAACAGCTCGCGATTGCGAGCTGTTATTGAAGTCATGTGCGTAACTTTACGTGCAGGTAACCGTACCTGTACCTGAACCGCCAGTAGCATTTCCTACATATAGAGCAACTACGCCGGGTGTAGAGGCGCCTGCATCCCAGTATCGAATACACGCACCAGTGTTACCACTTCTAGGGAGGTATTGGATAGTTTTACCGTCACCGGCTAGGGCCGCTGTTAGTGCGGCACTGTTGACCGTGATGCCCGCTGGAACCCTGGCTACACCCGTAGTCCAGCCTGTTAGCTGTGCGAGAGTTGGATAGCTGCCGTTTCCTGTATCCGCAGCATATGCGTCTGCTACTTTTTGTACCGATGCGGCGTTAGATGCGGCCGCTGCTCCATTTGCCCGTGCTGTAATACCAGTATATGCGACAACTACAATCGCTGCCAAAATACCAATAACGACGACAACAATCAAGAGCTCAACAATAGTGAAACCACGCTCTTTGACATTATTCATTTGTTGAAAACTCATTTCAATCGATGCCCCTTAAATTAAAATTATTCTTATGTTTATACTATAAATTATACAAGAAGGGAATGCAATAGGAAATATTATAGTTCTAGCGGTTCTTGTTCTAGTGTGATTTTGAATTTTCGATAGACACAATCAGTGATTTCTTTACGGGCAGCAGCGAGGTCTGCGTACCCTTGTGCCGACTCATTGACGAGGACAACGGCATTGCCGTCATGGACCTTGACACCGTGGAAGACACGACCCTTGAGGTCGCATGATTGGATGAGCCAGCCGGCAGGTATTTTGACACGTATACCATCAACTGGATAAATAGGAATCTCGGGGTATGTTGCTTTTAGGGTCTCACCTAATTGAAGGGGGACAATAGGGTTCTTGAAAAAAGATCCAGCATTGGGTAATTGGCTCGGGTCGGGTAATTTATTGGATCTGATTTCGATCACGGCATCTCGGATTTTCTGGACGGTAACGCCCGCGATGTTGACTTGTCGCTGCGATAGATGTTGTTGGAGTGCGTCATAAAAAGGTGGTACGGGTGGTTTTTTGTTGAGTGTCAGAGTGACATGGGTGATAATATAGCGCCCTACTTGTTCACCTCTAAATATACTGTGGCGATAGGCGAAGCCGCAGTCTTCTTTTTTGAGTATTACGAAATCATCAGACTGTGTATCGTAGGCTCGCAGGGATACAAAAGTATCGGCTAACTCTTGTCCGTATGCACCAATGTTTTGTACAGGCGCTGCGCCGACGGTACCGGGTATGCCCGACATTGTCTCTATGCCCGACAGATTGCGCCCTACCATTTGTTGAACGAAAACGTCCCATGTTTCGCCAGCGCCAGCGGTGATTGTTGCTGTTTCTTGGTTGTCGTCCAGAATGTCAATGCCCATGATCTTGATGCGGATGATGGCCCCTGCAAAGCCCTCGTCGTGCACTATTAGGTTACTGCCGCCGCCAAGAATATAGATTGGTTGTCCCAGTTCTTTGCTATTGTTATATGCCCGTTGGAGTTCTTCTTCTGAGGTCACATTGACGACACGATCGGCATTACCGCCTATTTTCATGGTTGTTAATGTTGAAAGTGCTATATTTGTTTGGATGTTCATTACTAGCGGTTATTATAGCGTAAAACAGAGATAAATGGTACAATATCAAATGCCTTATGGCGGTAAGCACCCGTAGCTCAGTGGATTAGAGCATCTGTCTTCGGAACAGAGGGTCGTAGGTTCGAATCCTTCCGGGTGTACCAAGAAAAATGACTCATCATGGATGGGTTATTTTTTTCGGTCACACAGTGCGGATTCGAACTTACGATTTTGTGAAGCAAAAGTCGTAAGGTTCGGCGTAGAGAGCGAAATGAAAAAAAGCACCTCGGGTATTTTCTTGAGTGAGCGAACGAAGGAGGCTTGGCCGATATCCTCCCGGGGCAACAGAGTATTAACCTTGTAATTTACATCATTATCGTTTATAATTTCTCTCTGTAAACGGGCCAGTAGCTCAGCTGGTTAGAGCACCTGCCTCTTAAGCAGGGTGTCGAGGGTTCAAGTCCCTCCTGGCCCTCCAAGTTGAAAATATTTCACCGAAAGCCGCTTCTCTCTCTGAGGAAGTGGCTTTTTGGTTGGTTCGAGCCCAGAGGTAGTGTTTTTCGAGTGCTGGATAGTCATTTTTGATAAAATTAAACTATGACAAAAATACCAATCTTAACCAATGTTAACTTTAAAACTAGCAATGGTATATTAGAGCTTCAAGGCGCTTCCGACATAGGTCACCTACAACAACGGCTAAAGGCATACTTTGAGGATGAGTTTAAAAATCTTAATACACTATCAACTTACGTAGGTTTTCAAAAGATATTAAATAGAAAGGCAATAAACGCGAATCATCTATCGATTTATGATTTTGACGCTGACCAAAGAGTAGGTGAGTTAGTAGCAACTTTAGCGGTTGCATCCACTATAAATGGTATACACAAAATGAAGCTTATTCCGGGTTGGCAGCGACCAGGGCAACAACTAGTCATGGAGAAGGTTTCTGGAAAAAAGAGTTGGGATGGATTTATGTATGAAAGTCCCACAGACGGCACCGATGAGGCGTTTCCAACATTTGTAGAAATAAAATCAACCATGGTAGGTCCAGATGAAGATGTAATGAACCCGAACGAGCTGATGAATAGCAGGCTTGAGCAGTATAGAGAACATTTTCAGTCTCCTGATACCCTCTGTGTGGTATTTATTATGCCTTACACCTCCAATGGTCAAGGTCTGCAATTTGACCTTAAAGATGCCACTGAGAAATTGAATGAAGTGGTGGCGGTAGGGGCGATGGGCAGCATATGCTTACTGAGTTTTCCGAGTAATGAGAGCGGTAAGACGGTGATGACGGTACATAGTCATTTGGTCAACAAAAGCCCTAAATTCGGCGCAAATGGCAAAATCGATAAGGTTGAGCTAGGAAAAATCGAATTAGCAGTGTTTTAAAACCGAGTTTTTCGGATTAACAAGATTAGTGTTAATAGCCTGCCTTGTCTATGATTGATACATGAATCTTGGTGGATTATTTGTGATTTTAGTCCTAATAAGTTCCATTGCGTCCCTCCATAGAAAAATGTCCGGTCTTTTGATCGGACATTTTTCTATGGAAGAGGCTTTAGCTGATAACTCCACCCAACCCTTCACGACCTTGATACTTGAGCACACCCCCGGTTTCGTTTTTCATTGTTTAATTCTTGTGATTATATTATTATTTTAGACATAAGTTGTAAAAACAATTAAAACCGAAGCGTAGGGTGAATAAATGATGCGAGTATCCAATTTTATGAACACCTGGAAAGCTAAAGCATGTTTTTTGATAACCGGCATATTATTTGCAGGCTTCATAGGTGTACCGAATACTTTAGCGATGGCCAGTTGGAGCACTGTCGGTACGGCTGGCTTTTCAGCTGGCCAGGCTGACTTCACTTCGCTCGCATTCGATGGCAGCACACCCTATGTAGCGTATAAGGACAATGACAACAGCGGTAAAGCTACCGTTATGAAATTTGATGGCATGAACTGGGTGACTGTCGGTACGGCCGGTTTCTCAGCTGGCAATGTATACTACACTTCGCTCGCATTCGATGGCGGCACACCCTATGTAGCGTATAAGGACAATGACAACAGCGGTAAAGCTACCGTTATGAAATTTGATGGCGTGAACTGGGTGACTGTCGGTACGGCCGGTCTCTCAGCTGGCGAAGCTAACTTTATCTCATTCACCTTCAACGGCAGTACCCCCTATGTCGCTTACTCGAACTATGACAACAGCGGTAAAGCTACCGTTATGAAATTTGATGGCGTGAACTGGGTGACTGTCGGTACGGCTGGTTTC
>CAMPEU010000006.1 GCA_946804195.1 uncultured Candidatus Saccharibacteria bacterium
TTTCGTTATTTAGAAATTCTTTTGCACCTATGAATTTTTTGAAATATTTTTTCGAACCTTTTTCTTGATAAGTAAATACTTGATAAGTTTTTTCATCAAATAAAAAGTTACCTCCATCGTATGGTGAGTTTCCTCTTTTAATTGAAGGTACTTCAGATAAAGGTCTAGTCCTACTTTCTACGATAATGGTGGACATATCTAGTAAATAAGGTGAAATATTTTTTGTAGCGACCTCTATGGGATCAGTAGTAATATCGGTATAATTATAAATATGTTTAGGTCTATCAAATAACGCAAAACCTACGATAACACAATATACTGCCGCATTGCCCCTGGCATCATTTTGCCATTTAAAGGTACGGTGTGCAAAATTAATTTTTATATCCTGCCCAACTAGATACTTCCATAAAACACCCACCTGTTCGCCTTGCGTAATAGAGTTTGTTGATACGAGTGCAACCTGAATTTTGGGGTTTTTATGGATATAGTCAGAAGCTTTTACATACCATGCCGCTACAAAGTCAAGAACACCAAAGCCTGGTATGATTTTGCAAACTGAAGCAAATGCTTCTTTTTGCTCCTTATCCTGAAGTGCACCGCCCAAAAAAGGTGGATTACCCAGAATATAGTTAAGTTCCTTTGGAGCAATAACGATAGCCCAGTCAGTCGTGAGTGCATTTGCGTTGACGATAGTTGCACTAACAGTCAGGGGCAAACGCTTGAATGTACGGCCAGATTCACGACTATACTCAATATTCATTTGGTGATCAGTCAACCACAACGCCGTTTGGGCGACCAGGCTCGGGAACTCTTCTATCTCTATGCCGTACATCTGATCAACATTTACCTTGAGCGTACCGACACCCTGTCCTGCACTAGCGAGCATGTCCTGCTGGTTAACATTTTTAGCTAGTTGTGCAACAACCTTGTGCTCTAACCTGCGAAGTTCGCGGTATGTTATGACCAAAAAATTACCACAACCACAGGCTGGGTCGAGGAACTTTAGATTTGCTAGCTTGTCCTGAAACTTACGAAGTTCGTCATATTTTTTGCGAGGTCCAGATACTAAACATTCGGCAAATTCCTTGTACAGATCAACCAGGAATAATGGTTTGATAACCCGTAGAATGTTTTTTTCACTAGTATAGTGAGCGCCCAGGTTGCGACGTTGTTTTTCGTCCATGACACCCTGGAACATACTGCCAAAGATAGCAGGGCTGACCTTGCTCCAGTCGAGTTGCATTGTTTTCAGCAAGTCACGACGCATATGGCCCGTGAAATACGGCGTGCGAATATTCTCTGCGAATAAACCACCGTTTACATACGGTAGGGTTACGATTGCTTCGTCAAGTGATGATTGACGATTTTCTAGAGGTGTATTGAGTGCCTGAAATACTTGCATCAGCCGTGGACCAAGATCGCTACCGTCTTCACTAGTACGATCAGCTAGATACTCTAGCAGTACATTTCTATCAAAAATACCGCTGTCGTCAGCAAACATACAAAATACCAAACGAACCAAGAGAACTTCTAAATCATGCCCCGTGTAGTTATCGTCACGTAATTGATTATGAAGATGCGCCATAGCCTCGGCCGCTTTTCGATTCACAGGGTCTTCTTCAGTAATATGCTTTGACTGTTGTTCGATAAGTGGTGCAAAAAGTTTGACATGTTTCGGCAAATCAGCCAGCGCAAACTCTACTTTGCTATTACTACCGTCATTGTTGATAAAAATGAACGATGCAAAATCACTAAGCACAATAATCCGTGGTAAATCATGATCAGGCATCGTTTCCAGATATTCATATGCTTGGATGGTTGCCTTTGAAAGATCCTTACCTGTAGATTTTTGCTCAGCCAAGAGTCTACTTGGCCAAAATAAATCAATAAATCCTTGATGACCACTACCCTTTTTGATTGCATATTCAAAATAAGCTCCATGACGACGGCGGTCAACGCCAAAAATGTTTAGAAAATCACCCCAAAAAGTTTGGGATTCACCCTTTTCGTACGTTTCGCCTTTCCATTTGCTAGCAAATTCGGCCGCACGATCTTGAATCTCGTTCCACGAGAGGTTAGTCATAAATGAATTATACCTTTTTCATCCCTGCTTTTCCACTTGGGTTTAGACACCCCTAGCCAAAAAAGGACGACCCAGGCTCGGCTGGGTCGTCCTTAAACGCCTAGGCGTTATTTCTTTTTGGTACCGTACGGACTTTGATTAGTCGGTTTGAGACTAACACCGAGCTTGTGAGCTTGGCCCTGTACGGAATCTGGGGTACGACCGAGCTTGAGACCCATAACACGCGTCGGCGTGTTGCCCTTTGCAAGCGTTTTTAACGCTTGATTCTGGGACGGAGTCCAGGCTTTGCCATTGTTCTTTGGAGTCGACATATGCCAACCTCCTTTCAAACAAGATCTTGGTACAAAAAAGGTGCGAGCCGATCTTCTGGTTGCCCAGAGCGACCGAGCCATACTCTGGCCAGCCGTTTATACCCCCACCGTGGCTCCACCTCATAGCAGAACCATAACTATTATAACACCTCGCGCGCATTGGGCTTGCTGTTTTCTTGAATTTTTGGTACTGGATTTTGGCGTACTTCGTCGTGAGAATGTTTAAACAAAATAGTGCCAGTGGCACTATTATTGCGAGTTTCGCAGCGAGTCATAAATCCAAGACTAAAATATCAAGATAACTGCACCGCCTGAGAACCTCTTTGGTTCTTTCTCTGCCGATACGAGAAAGAACGACCTTGCTTATTTGGTCTGAAAGAAGCACAAATTATTGGTGCTCGATGATCAATTTATTCGCGTGTAACCACCCGTGCACATGACCACAATCCAAATATTCACTCTCTGTCTTGAATACCGACACAACACCCTTATCCATTACGTATTGAGTGACAGGATCAATCAACATATATTCACCCGAGACTTCTAGCTGACTGTAGTCATAAATCCTCGTCAGTAAATCATGATTGAGGACATAATTACCCAGACTTATCTCATTACTCGGCGCTTGCTCGATTGATGGCTTTTCGACGACTCGCACAAATGCGCCCGTATCTTCATCGAAATCGATGACTCCATATCGACTCAGTTCTTCCTTGGCCACTACTGCCGACATGATACCAGCGCCACCTTCAGGTACAGACTGAACGAACTTTTGAATTTCAGAACCACCATCAGTCTCGTGAAAGAATGCGTCACCCATAATAAACAACACGGACTCTTCTTTTTTCAGATGAGGATAGACCAATGACGCCGGGATTGCAGTACCGTATTTTGCATTTGAGTCTTGCTCGATATAATGAAAAATCACTTCGTGCGGCGGACGCGCCAGCTCCATCAAATCTTGTTTACGATTATATTCCAAATATTCATTCAGCCGTTGATTGTCCGAGTAATATTGTTGCAACTGAGTACTTCCCTTGTTCACCACAAAGAATATCTCTTTGATGCCGGCTTTGATGCAGTCGCGTACAACATAATCGACAATCGGGCGATTACCAACCGGCAACATGCACTTCTCAACTGCTTTTGTAATAGGTAAACGTCTGGTTCCCCAGCCTGCGACAGGAATGATTGCTTTTGTTATTGTAGCCATAATTCTCCCAGTATATTAGATTTGTCCGCCAGAGTACAATGCTATCAATACGATCATGATAGCCATAGCCCCACTAGCCTTTAGTAGCCCATGATGATAACGCCATGTTTGACGGATTGCCAATGGCAATTGACGTCTGTACGTATGTGCCATCAAGGCAACAATCGACGTAACCATCAGCAAGATCATCGAGCTCAATAATGCAGGTGACAATGACTGCAGAGTAACGCCAAATTGCGACATCGCACTCAGACCACCCAACGGAGCACTGTTCTCTACCGGAGCGACAGCACCAGCAACAGATGCCGAAGGACGACCAAACAGTGCAACAACCAGCGTCGTCTGCTTTTCATTCAAAACACCATCGACAATCGCAAAACCGACTTCCGTGTACTCTTGGCCCAGCACATTATCCCTATGCTTTTGCGATGCCATCCAGGCGGCAACCGTTGCAGAGGCAGACTGAAAATTCTTTGCGAGGTTCTCGCCTGCGAATGCGTAATTGTAGCCAACTTTGCCGAACCAACTCCATGGCGTCGTACCATCGGGTGCATTATGCGCCCAGTATTGCTGATCGAACATATTTTGAGCTTTCAAAAATGCAGCCTGGGATAACTGCTGGTCATACTTCAATGAAACTTCACCACGTTGCATACGCTCATTATTTACATCCTTTAATAAGCTCACTGGAGTGATGTTTACCTCTGCACCCAGTACGGATCCGGTTGATAACCAATTAGATCCAAAAACAAGTGTTGCGACAAGCAACAACACGACTGCGATGCCATGAGATCGTACGAGGTGCGGTCGAAACTGATTCTTTGCGTGCGGAACAACCGCCATTTTCACATGGTGTTGTACGCGCTTACGGGCAGTGAGTAGTTTTACTGGTTTCTTTGTTTTTTTCATAACGGATACCGTTTACGCCTATTATACCGTATTCCCATCAAAAAAAGCGAGAGGCTCGTATGGACCTCTCGCTTTTTAAGATTTTTGTTTTATTTACGCGTTATTGCCAGCGCGTCGTTGCCATAGTACATATAGCAATCGTGCCAAGGCTACGAGACCAGCGAGGATCAATAACCACCAGTACCAGACAAGTCCGAATACTGTCCATTCACCGTCGCCATCAACGTCCGTGCTTGTACCGAGGACTGCTTGGTCATCTGACGTACTGCTGTCTGCATTTTGGTCTTGTGCACCGAGTACATCAGCTTCGTCATCAGTATTAGTCGTAACCGCATCACCGTTTGGTGTCACCGTCGTATTAGTAGTAGCTGGAGTTGTCTCTGTAGCTGGTACAGACTCGACTACGACAGTTGCCGTTTCAGTTGTTGCGTTACCGTATATATCCGCACTAACAACTGTAATGATATGCGTTCCGATAGTTTGCGTTGGTAACGTATATGTCCAGTCGTATGTACCGCCACCGTTTACAACAGCGCTAACCGTTGCCGAATCACCATCTACAGTCACAATATCATCAGCATTGTCAGTCGTACCAGTGATAGTTGGCGTTAGGCTTGTACCCGTGTAACCATTTACCAATAGTAATGGTGCGGTGTTATCAACTGTAACAGTAGTCACCGATGATAGACCTACGTTTCCAGCGACATCGGTTGCCTCAATCTGTATGTTATATGTACCGTTAATAACAGGTAATGCGTACGTTGTGAATGGAGCTGATTCAGACGCTACCTCAACACTGTTGACGAGAACTCGATAACTAACTGCATCATCGATAGCCGCCTCAACATCTATTGAGTTAATGAAACCGTAAGCTCCAGCGAGAGGTGCGGCGATAGAAACTACTGGTGCGGTTTCATCAAGAGTAACGCTTGCACATACTTCTGGACTCGTATTGTCTGCATTGTCCGTTGCACGTACGCAATACGTATAGGTTCCGTCAGCGTTAGCATTGCTACCACCTATATTTCCCGTAAACGAGGTATCGCTACCCACATTGTGCCAACCTGATGCATTCTTATATTCGTAGAAATCAACGTCGCCGTTACTTGATGCCCACTCTACTGTTATCAGGCGCTCGTTAGTAAAATCACCTGATATATCGTTGCTATCTTGCATTACTTTAACGCTGTCAACAATTGGCGCAGTCGCATCGATCGTTACGGTCTTTACGACATCGGCGGAACGATTACCGCTACTAGCCGTACCACCAGCTAGGTCCCTAGCAGCGGCAGTGATTGTATACTCTCCGTCATCTATCAACGTATAGAGTAGCGCGTTATTAATACCGCTACTTAGAACCGTAGAACTTTTTATAACTACGCCATTTTTCTTAATCTGGAACCAGTAATGACGGAGATTTTCATCAGTAACCGATGCTCGGACTTCCACGTTGCTATTCGTAAGATCTAGCACTGGACTGTCAATTATCACTACTGGAGCAGTGTTATCTATGTGTATAGTCCAAGGACTTGACCAAGCGCTACAGTTATCCAATGAGTCGCATGCCCGAACGTGCCAATAATACGTACCTTCAGGCGTATTTGGTGTTGGGATTTCAGATACACTCAGCACTCCTGAATTATAAACAGGTGATGTGAATGATCCATCAAGATTAGTAACGGGAGAGGTGGATGATTGGTATAGATAAGTAACAGGCGAACTCGGGTCTAATACATCACCCCAGTCAATAGTTGCTTGTTGAGCTGTGGTACGTACAGCACCATTTGATGGAGATTGATGAACGGGCGCAGCTGGTGCAGTATTATCAACTACGATACCCGTGCGCAAGATAGAGCTATGGTTCCCAGCAGCATCACCGGCAATAGCATTCACGCAGTATTCACCATCGAGACCACTCGTATTAAGTGAGCCGGAATATGTGGCACCACTCGCCAATGTACCGTTAGTAGATGCGAGTTTGGGTCCATTGCCATCACATGCGCCATCACTGAGTCGCGGAGCTGTTACGTAAAACTCAACGTCTTTAATACCGTTTGCATCTGACGCATCAACCGTCACCGCTATCGGCGTACTGTAAACTGGTTGAGGATCAACAATCTGGAAGTTTGTAAGCGTCGGCTTAGTGTTGTCAATAGTGAAAGACTCGCTAACGAGATTATCGACACGGTTATTTGCTTTTGTGTATGTAGTAGTTGTTGCGGTATACGTTCCTTCGGGTAGATTTAGGCCCTGCAAATCACACAAAACATAACTACCCTTATCGCTACAGTCAGCCCGATTAACGGTATAGACGGTACTATTGATAGTTGTTTTCATATTTTTAAACTGATCGAACTGATCATCAGCCTTAATACGTACTACCTTGTCATTAGCACGAAATACTTTTCCTGCTTGGGGAATTACATATTCCGCCCATGGTAAATCTAACGCGTAAACCGTACCTGAGCCGCTGATTGGATACCAACTTCCATAAATCTCTACTTCGCCCGTAATCGTATGCTGACCCGCAGCAAGCGGAGTTTTTAAGCGCCACCAATGATAACCTGCACTTGACATGCCTGCATCGTAACCTGCGATTGGCGTGTCTGTGTCACCGTCTATATAAAAGTTGACCGCAGATGTATCCGCATATGTAACAATTTGCGCATTTAAATCGACTGTATTGTTCGCACGTACGTATTTGGGACTATTAACAAAATAGACATTAGATGATGATACGGGATCGGTAACGTCAAGCTGAGTATTATCTATCGCAAGCCCACCCGCAACATTTAACGTCGTAAACCATCCGTAACGATTGCCGCCCACTTCGGCTGGAATTGTGTCGGCGATATTTGATCGTGTCTCTGTAAATAGTACCGTACCAGCACTATCAAGTAGATTAAGATCTACCGAAAGATGACCGCCATCATTACGAAAAACGTGCTGAAGCGTATACCAACCCGCAGACGAAACCACATAATGATTTATATTCTCTAAATCTTCACGAACACTAAAGTTAGTATTATTAGAACCTGCAACCATTAAATCACCCGTAGATGTGTCTTTGGCTACATGAAATATATAATCACGTTGGTGTGCGTCGTCGGAGCCATTAGCAGCAACTGAATAATCAAAGCCTTCGCCAGCAGCCCAAGATGGATCAAGATATACGCTAGTTCGCGCAGACCAATTACCCGTCCACGTATCCCTGTAGCCATCAAAGCGCGTAAATGGCCCGGCATCAGAGACGACAGCATGCCAACTACCATTCTTTGATGTGACGCCAGAAGCTCCTGATACAACTCGCGTTACCGTTCCTCCATCTGAATCTAACCATCCAGATGTGTCACTCTCAAAACCTTGGCTAAATGGTGTTGCAGCATTCACATCCTGCGCGTTTATGAAAGGAAGGCTCGTCGTTACTGCACTCAAAGCAATAATAAAAGCAAAACCCAAATTTAAAATTCGTTGACTTAGTTTTTTACTCGCAATTTTCATACACTCTCCCATGGCTAACCTGCTGTCCCACCATCAGGTTAAACTCAATTAACTCTCAATTTGCACTATTGTATCACAATATGCATCACTTGACAATGCACCAATAAAATACTACTCGATATTTTTCACCCCTATGGATGAGTTAAGTCTACTTATGATTCTCGAGTTGATGAATTCGATTGTGATTCAAACCGTAATAATGAGCGATTTCGTGCCACAGTGTACGTTTAATCTGTTCAAATAGCTCACCCTCATTCCGTACAACACGTAAAATTGAGTGTTTGAATAGCGTAATTTTGTCCGGCATACCAACAACGGGCCCGTTACCACGATGCGGCAGTGGAACCCCCTCGTATAAACCTAGTAATATCGTATTATCACGCAGCTTCATCTTTATCTTTTGCTCTTCGGAGGGCTCGTCTTCCATGACGATAGCAACGTTTATCAACCCTGTGATGTATTCCTGAGGTAATTCATCCATCGCACGTGTTATCAGTGTGTCGAATTGTTTGTCTGGTAGATCAAATGTCATGATATTACTATACTATATATAGCAGAATTAATCCTCGCTAAACGAGAACCAGCCCGGGTCTTTTTCAACATCTTTAACGATTGTGTCCCACTTCTCGGTCAGTTCATCACCTGTAGGATCGGCCAATGTAAATGCATCCGCATCATTCTGTTCGGCGTTAATTGCATCCTTTAATCCGTCATCGAGCGGATCGTGACGCGTAAAGCTGACTTTGTTTTTGAATATACCCATATATTTATTTTTACTTTTGTAACTTTATAATAGCATAAGCATTGTAAAAAGTCAACCTGTTACACTAGTGGTATGTTAGGCTTTAATCACACACTTGCCGGATCGATAATTGCTGTTATTATCCCCGCCCCCCTGGTACCAATCGTTGCGTTTGCTTCGCACTTCCTCTTGGACATGACGCCTCATTATGGCAACGACCCCAGGGTAAAACCAGGCACAAAGCAGTTCAAACGATTACTCGCAATCGACGGCACCCTGTGCGTACTCGTCTACCTATTTGCTGTTTCGCTCTTTCCTAGCCAGTGGCTTATCATCGGTATCGGCGCGTTCTTTAGTCTGTTGCCGGACTTTTTTTGGCTATTTCTCAAACATCGTGTCTCTAAAGGATTCGATCGATTTCTACAATGGGCCGGCGATATCCAATGGGGTGAACGGCCGTACGGTTGGATTTTTGATGGTATTTACGGCATCGTGATGTGTATCACGCTATACCTACTCGCAGGTCAACCCTGGAGCTAATTGCTATGCTTTTTCTAATGAAATCGACAATTGCGCCGTCTCTACCTTTGCGGTAGTTTTGTATTCAAATGTATGATCAACCAGCTCTATCGCTAGGGTTTCGGTGAATATAATTGCTTGGTGCTCAACAATGGCTTGTTGCAATTGCTCGTCATCCGTACCTAAGTGTAATTTTATACGATCATCAACATTTAATCCGGCATCTTTTCGTGCAGATTGTACATGACGAACAATTTCGCGCATTATACCCTTACGTTTCTGTATATCCGGCATGCTCCAGTCTACTTTTATCTCAAGAGTCTTCGCCTCGTCCTCTTCTGAACGAATTCCAAATTCTATAACCTCTATGTTTGTCTCGTCACGGATTATTTCTTTCACATCCTGAGAAAATTCAAAATTGGTTACAATTTCCGCGCTTATGAGTGGCTGTCTTGTCTTTACCTTTCTCTGTGCGCGCTCCCTGAGTACCGAATTTATCACCTCACGGGCCATCTGCATTTCATGAACAATAGACTGATCAACAGGAAAATTCGTCGGCCAATCTAACAAATGAACCGATTCGTTATCGCCGCCTAACTTTTGGTACAATTCCTCGGCCATGAACGGAGTAAATGGCGCCATAACAACTGCAAGTTTCAATAGCACGTAATGCAATGTTCTATATGCCTCACCCTTATCGCCATCGTCCTCACTCTTCCAAAAACGTCGTCGACTACGGCGAACATACCAATTAGATGCGTCCTCAATAAACGGCAGGAATTCCGACATAGCAACTGGAATATTGTATCCATCCATATGTTTGGTTACATGCTCGTTTAGTTGGTGAACCCTCGATACTATCCATTTATCGAGTGGGTTAGCCAAATCATCTGGATTGAGGTTAAGTGGCTTTTTGGAATCAAATTCCCACTCATCAACCTCGGCGTACATAGTAAAGAAATCGTACATGTTCCAAACCATGCTCAACTTGCGAGCAATATCCGAAACATCCTTGTCCACCAACGAAAAGTCCTCACCGTTAAGAAGCGGCGACGACAATAGTAGAAACCGTAGCGCATCGGCACTATATGTGTCCATTAGCTCATTAGGATCAGTGTAGTTGCCGTAGCTTTTACTCATCTTGCGACCATCATTGCCAGCAATCGTCCCCGTAACGATGACATTCTTGTATGAATTTTCATCTTGCAACCCAACACTAAGCGCGTGCAGATAGTAAAACCATGCGCGCACCTGCCCTACATACTCTGCAATAAAATCACCTGGAAAGCTCGTCTCGTATTTTTCCTTATTTTCGAACGGATAATGGAACTGTGCAAATGGCATGCTACCGGCCTCGAACCAACTGTCCATAACCTTGTCGACACGTTTGTACTCAACGTCATCAATAGTAAATGTAATGTCATCAACCCACGGGCGATGATAGTCATCAAGTTCTCGTCCGGACAGTTCCTTTAATTCAGCGTACGAACCGACAACTTTTACTCGTTCCTTGCCGTCGCTATCGACGCCTTTCCATACTGGCATAGCCGTTGCCCAAAAACGATCACGACTCAGATTCCAGTCCGGCGCACTTTTGACCGTATTTTCAAACCGACCGTGTTTTATATGTTCTGGAAACCAATTAATATTCTTGTTTTTCTCGAGCATTTGATCACGCTGACCCGCTATATCCATGAACCAACTAGGTACCGCACGATACATTAATTTAGTTCCGCAACGATGACAATGCGGATAACTGTGTTTTATGTAATCAATCTTCCAAACAACACCACGCTCAAGCAGTGTTTTAGCGATTTCTTTGTTCACTTCCCAAATTTGCCGGCCCTTCCATTCGCCTTCTGTGTAATAGCCTTCGTCATCAGTATCAAGCACCATCGGGAACTTCATTTCACGACTCAATTGATAGTCCTCTTCACCATATGCTGGCGCCTGATGGGCAATACCCGTACCGTCATCAGTGTGGATGAACCATGCGTCCCATATCTTATGTGCGTTTTCACCACGATTTTCAAAAAGTGGCTCGTAGCTTTTGCCAACTAATTCCTCGCCCTTGAATGTGCGCAGAATCTCATAGGACAAAACCTCATGTTTTTCATTGGTCAGTGCCTTATCCAACAATGCTTTTGCTAGAATCAACTTCTGTCCATCCAGTTCTACCTCGGCATATTCCGCATCCTTACTGACAGCTAACGCCGTATTCGCGTTCAGTGTCCATGGCGTGGTTGTCCATACTAGCAAATAGGCGTCCGAATCGACCAGTTTAAATTTTACATACACACTAGGGTCGGTTACGTCCTGATAACTGTTGTCCATGGCAATTTCGGCCTTCGCCAAAGGTGTTGCGTCATGCGTGCAATACATCAGCACCTTTTCACCCTCATAAATCTTACCTTTGTCGTACAGTTTTTTAAACGCCCACCAAACAGATTCCATATATTCCTTGTCCATGGTCTTGTATGCGCCCTTAAAATCAACCCAACGACCGATGCGATCAATCGTACTTTCCCACATGTCACCGGTTTGCACCATATTTTCACGACAAGCTTTAATGTAGTCTTCTAGGCTAATTTTTGTGCCTATTTCTTTTTTGTCGGTAATTCCCAGTTTTTTCTCTGTATATACCTCTGCTGGTAGGCCATGGCAATCCCAACCCCAAACACGCTCGACACGCTTACCTTGCATCGTCCAATACCGTGGTACTGCGTCTTTTACGACCGAGCTAAGGAGCGTTCCATGATGCGGTACACCCGTAATGAATGGTGGGCCATCGTAAAAAACATACGCATTATCAGCCGGTCGTTGTTCGACTGATTTTTCAAATGTCTTATTTTCTTTCCACTGTTGAACGAGTGCCTTTTCATATTCTGAAGCTCGACGACGTGTGTTTGCTTTGAATTTCATTGATTACCTTTCTAAAGTAAAAATCACTTCTTTTGACTGCCAGATCCCTTACGGGAGGTACCATCTGGCTTCCAAAAGAAGTGATTCTCTTAGCGCTTTATTGCTCGCTTTATCGCAGCGTTCGCGTCCGGTTCTACTAAGCGTTAGCTTTTCTTCCTGATAACATTTACGGTTGATAGCCGCTATCCCCAGATAAACAAAGAGGGCGTCCCTGTAATTATAACGCCCTCCCCTGTTAATATGCAAGCGTTTATTACTGAAGCCAGCTATTCTTTTTGACAAAGTCCTGAGAATGCCACCATCCAGCCAAACCCCAACGAGGCTCGGCCATAGCGACCGCCATCAAGACGACCGCATAAATAACATGCTCATCAATAGCTGGATTGTTCTCGAGCGGCAAGACTGCTACCCACATTAATACAAGTAAAAGTCCGCCAGAGATTGCCGCTAGTTTCAGCGCAATACCAAAAACCAATGCAACCCCAATGCCCAAGAGGCCGAGCATGAATACCCAATCCACCCATGCCTGTCCCGCTAGACCAGAGAAGAAATCAAAGAATGGACCTGTTGAGTTGACACCAAACGTCAAAAATCCTGTTGTCGGAGAACCACCTTGCGCCCATGCTTGCTCGTCAGTAGTTGCAAGACCAAGCCCTAGCCACTTATCAAAAAATGCCCATAAAAAGACGAACCCGAGTAATATACGTGTCGTTGCAAGTGCATACCACACTTGATTTGCTTGTTTTGTACCTTTTTTTACCATAGCCCCACCCATTTATATTCAATAATATAGCCAGTATAGTTCGTTTAACTACCTCTAGTCAAGACGCTTATGCTACCAACGCATCACCAAACTTCACTATCACGAGTGCCACGAGCAAAACGATCCACCCAGCTACCGCAAGCTTGTCGTAGTCCTGTTCAAAAAATTTGCGCAACATCTTATCGTATTTTTTTTGCAATTTAAATACTCCGTGCATCACGTTATAACGTGTGATCGTTGCAATCAATAAAGTCATGCTCAGCGTTACAGTCAAACACCATGGGCACAATATTTGAATTGTGTATACGCTGTTAAAGAACAGCCAGAATGCGGACAAGGCGCCAAGACCATAGCCAATTTCAGCACCAATCAGAAACCAACGAGGAAATTTAACATTCGATAGCCCAAGCAACGCAATCGTGATAACAATCGGAAAGCCCATCAAACCAACGAGCATATTCGGAAAACCGAATACGGCAGCCTCGGGCGTTTGCATCACAGCCGCGCAGTTGAGAACAAGATTGAACGAACAACTAAGAACAGCATCGGGATTCTTTAGTAAATGAAATTCCTCTACAGATAGTACGAAGCTTGCAATGAGGCCCACGATACCAAAGGCAAGCATGGTCCCAAAAAGAGTCTGATTAGATTTTTGTTCACGCTTTTTTTTACCAAAAAAATTAAACATAATAACTCACCTCATCTATCGTTGGTAAGGGTACTCCTCGCCATTTATTTCTCAATTGACCATCGGCTCCTATTGCCACGATAGTTGGATAATCGACAATATCATACAATTCACACAAGCTAATACCCCTCCTGCTATCAGGGTCAACTTCCTCGAGAACCTTGGTCGTACGCTGTTCGAAATCACGAAGAAATCCCCTCACATCACGTGCGTGGTCACTAGCTGATTTATAAAAAACCATTACGCTCATTTTTTCTTGTTTTCCTTACGTCGCGACACCAAGATAGCCTCAAACTCATCCAGAGTCTTAAATTCGTGGTAGACACTCGCAAATCGAACATAGGCAACTTCGTTTTTCTTTGCCAATCGATCCAATACGGCATCACCTATAGTTTTTGAAGGAATTTCAGACTCATTCAAACCATACAAAGTATCTTCAACTTCATCTATAAGTTTTTCAATATCAGCATCACCCGAAAAAAACTTACCAACCGAACGGCGTATAGCTGTCGTCAACTTCTCTCGATCGTACAGTTCTCGCGAACCGGCTTTTTTTATAACAATTAGATTAGGTTTTTCAATACGTTCGTACGTCGTAAACCGGTATCCATCAGACGTTTCACGCCGACGACGAATTGCCATCCCATCCCCAAGCTCGCGCGATTCAATAACGCGACTGTCGCCTAAATTAACACGTGTCCTCACACCAACCTCCTATGATTCGTCATCTGATTGCCGCTGCTTTTTGCGACGCCTAAGAAACGCAGGGGTGTCGGACTCATCGTCTTCATCCTGGGGATTATCCCAAAGATTTCCTGTCGGTTCTTCCGCAAAATGCGACTGTGGGTCTACTCGCTCAAGATCGAGATCCATACCGTCGACGGCATCATCGCTCAATCCCGATGCTTCACCGCTATTCGATTTACTTGCTGCTGGATTAAGCGAGACTTCCTGTTGCTGGAAAAATTCGCTATCAAATCCTGTAGCAATGACTGTGATGATCAATTCGTCTTCAAGGTCAGGTTTGAGTGTTGCACCAAAGATAATATTTGCATCCGGAGAAACGGCACTAGTAATAATCTCGGCAGCTTCTTGAATCTCAGACATCGACATATCGTAGCCACCGGTTACATTAAACAGAACGCCCTTTGCGCCATCGATAGAAACTTCGATAAGTGGTGATTCGATAGCCTGCTGAGCTGCTTGCGATGCTCGATCATCACCACTCGCACGACCAATACCCATCAATGCGCTGCCCGCATTACTCATAATTGCTTTTACATCGGCAAAGTCTAGGTTGATAAGTCCATGTTCGGTTATTAACTCAGATATACCCTGTACTCCCTGGCGCAAAACATCATCAGCGATCTTAAACGTTTCCAACAGCGGTGTACGTCGATCAATAGTCTGCAATAAACGATCATTCGGAATCGTAATTAACGTATCAACATTACGTCCCAATTGACCTATAGCCCAATCCGCATTAGTACGGCGCTTCTCACCTTCGAAACTAAATGGTTTTGTTGCAACACCAACTACTAAAATTCCGAGCTCGCGTGCAATTTCAGCAACAATATAGCCCGCGCCACTACCAGTTCCACCACCGGCACCAATCGTCACGAATACCATGTCAGCACCATCAAGCGATGCTTTAATTTCATCACGCGATTCGTTTGCAGCGGCCTCACCAACGCTAGGATCCGCACCCGCGCCAAGTCCACCGGTTGTTTTATGACCAAGATGAAGTTTAACGTCTGCCTTACTATTATGTAGTGCTTGGGCATCAGTATTCATCGAAATAAACTGTACACCGGTCAAACCGGCATCTTTCATCCTATTAATAGCACTGCCGCCGGCACCGCCGACGCCTATCACTTTAATACTGGCAAATGTTTGAATCTCGCTTGGTGTTACTTCCGGCATAGATACTCCTGCGTTCTTACTCTAAACCTAGTATACCATCGATTCGCTGAAATCAAGATAAGGATTTAAGTCTTTAGTCTGTTAAAAAACTGTTTTATAAAGCCACCAGTATGCTGGACCGTTGACTTGGTACGACTACCGCGATGGTGCTCTTTATTATGACTTTTCGTATCCTCAATCATCAATCCAATAGCCGTTGCATAACGAGGCTCATCGGTATGTTCAACGACACCTCCAAAACCTTTCGCAGACCCAACTCGAACAGCCAAGCCCAACGTATCTTTCGTGAATTCATCGATATGTTTTAACTTTGCACCGCCACCAGTCAATACGACGCCGCTCGGCAACTTCGCAAAGCGACCCGCCTTCTTCAGTTCCTTTGCGACTGCTTCAAAAAGCTCTTCTAATCTCGCTCCGATAATTTCATCAACGTCCGTACGCTTAAATTCCAACGTATCTTTATCATGTTTAATACTCACACTTTCACTGCCTGATTGCATCGTCGCCGAACCATGAGTTAGCTTCACTTTCTCCGCAATCTCCGGATCAGTCTTTAGTCCAATCGCCAGATCATTCGTAATATTATTACCACCAACGGAGATAATGCCCGCATATTGCAAATCGCCTTCTTCAAAAACAGCAATACTAGTTGTTGATCCGCCGAGATCAATGACGGCGACACCGTTTTCTAATTGACGCTCGTTCAACACTGCTTTTGCTGCAGCAATGACACTCGGTACGATCTTATTCGGCGTTACTTTTGCCATATCCAAAATACTATGTAGCGTGTTCACATTCGGCGTTAATGCCGATATGACATTCGCGGCAATCTCGAGACGCGTACCAGTCATACCTACAGGATCCTTGATGTTATCCTGTCCATCTAAACGATAGCTATGTGGCACAACTTCAAGTACTTCCCTATTTGGCGGCACCTTACCGACAGTTGCAACTCCCTCAATTCGTTCAACATCATCCGCGGTAACGATATGATCCGTAGCGCCTACGGCAATCATTCCATCCGATGTCGTACTAAGAATATGCGTACCGTTGATACTAACTGTCGCCGAATCAACCTGATGTCCGCTCATACGTTCGGCTTCACCAAGCGCATCATCGATTGCCTGAGCCGGACCGTTGAGGTTTACGATCGTTCCCTTGCGCATTCCCGTGTTGAGCACTTCGCCAACACCAACAATAGACGGCGTACCGGTTGTCGCATCGACACGAGCAACAACACAACGTACCATAGTTGTTCCTATATCAATGCCTACTGCATAACGAGAGCTGTCGTTCATGATTCATATTATAGACTGCTTTGGGGAATTTGAACAGCCATAAGCCCTTTGTGTGTTCACTAAGCTTGCGTTAAAATTTCGCAACCATCTTCAGTAATAAGAATCGTGTGTTCAAACTGTGCAGACAAACTACCATCGCGGGTCGAAATCGTCCAACCATCGGACTTATCAGTATAAATCCCCTCACCACCAAGTGTCGCCATCGGCTCGATGGCAATTGTATCACCAGCTCGCAAAATTCCCCCCGTTCCCTTTTTGCCATAATTGGGTACATTCGGCGGCATGTGCATTTCGTTACCAACACCGTGCCCCACGAGGTCACGAATAATACCTAACTTGCCCTCATGCAATACTTTTTCGACAGCGGCCCCAATATCACCAATATGGGTTCCCGTGCCTTTCACCGCATCAATGCCTGCATACAAACTACGCTCAGTCAGGTTGAGTAAGTGCTTGATAGCACCACTTGGCTCCTGACCAATCATCATAGTAAACGCAGAGTCTGTCTTCATACCTTGATATGTAATAACCAAATCAAAGCCAACGATATCGCCCTGCTCGAATACATAATCCGTAGGTATGCCATGCACAAGCGCCTCATTCACGCTAATACATATCACTCCAGGAAAATCCGGAACGGGTTCTTTATATGTAGGAGTTGCGCCGTGTTTTTTGATTTCCTTTTCCACCCATGCATCAACTTCTAGGCCATTCATACCAGGCTGAACAAATTTCTTTAGATCAGCTAGAATAGTCCCGAGAATTCTTCCCCCGTCTCGCATAGCCTGAATTTGTTCATCCGTCTTTGGTGGTTGCATGTTCCTACGCCAATTTATTATGTTCAATTTCAGCAACAATTTTATCGTGAACTTCACCAACTGTGCCGGTTCCATCCAAATGGATAATCTTTATTCCCCTATCTGCAAAATAACCAAGCACGGGGTACATTTGTCGACGGTATATGTTCATACGACGCGCAATAATTTCAGGCTTATCTTGGTCACGGCCACGTAACGATAGACGTTCTTGAATCATGCTCTCGGGTACCTCAAGGACGACAACCATTGCCACCTTTCGACCGTGCGCATTCTCTTCGTCCATAAGCCATTCGGCTTGATCCATAGTTCGAGGAAACCCATCGACAATTAAGCGTTCGATATTCTCTACTTTCGAAAATGCCTCTCGCACAACTGCATAAGTTTTTTCATCACTCACCAACTCGCCCGTTTTGAGGATGTCTTGTACTTCTTTGTCACTACTATCGCGAAACATTTGTCCCGTTGATAGCCATTTCCAGTCCATCCGCGCCGCCAACATCTGACCCTGAACACTTTTGCCCGCACCTGCTGGACCAAAGAATATAATCATCGATTAATTCAAACTTTCCTTTACAATTTTCGCAACAAGCGAGCCGTCAGCACTATTACCTACTTCTTTTTTAACAGCACCAATGACCTGACCCATCGCTTGTGGGCCAGTAACACCAAGAGCGGCAATTTTTGCTTTTACAAGTTCACGTATCTCTTCCTCGCCCATTTGTTCAGGGAGATACTTGACCAATACGTCAATCTCTTTTTTCTCTTGTTCTGCTAATTCAGGACGACCGTTACTTTCATAAATAGAAAAACTCTCCCTACGCTTCTTGATTTCGCGGGCGATAATTTTTTCAATTTCTTCATCAGATAAACCTTCGTCACGCTTGCCTTGCGCCACTTCTTCATCAAGAATTGCAGCTTTTAGGTTGCGGAGAGTATCACCGACAAAACGATTACCACCTAGCAGGGCGACTTTCATGTCCTCTTGGACGACGTCCTTGAGGCTCATGTCTATCGAAGCCCCAATCGTGCCTTTGCTAACTTCTCGTTTTTTCGCTCTTTGCGAATAATTGCCTTAACGCGTCGTTCTGTTTTGCTGATAGGTTTGTTAAAGCGCATTGATGCCTTCGCATTTGCCAGTACGCCACTCTGCAATACTTTACGATTAAAACGACGGATGATGTTATCATTCGCCTCTTTTTGATCTTTACGGGTTACTTGTATCATATAATCAAAATTGTAACAGAGACAGCGCCCCTTTGCAAGTGTTATGTTACCCCGTCGATTAATATAGAAAAAAAATTATTAAATTATAAAGATTAGTTTTGCTATAATGAAATCAAGCCAAGCATTAACAAAATGGAGATTCATAATGCCAACGAAAAAGAAAAGTTCTTCAAAGAAAACGACCAAAAAACCCCACTCACCTTACCGCATTAGAATAGCCAAAGAAACTGAAAATTTTTGGGACTTTAAGTTCAGCGTTCAAAGTCTGTATTGGGTACTGATCGGCATCGGTGTTATCGGTACGACAATCATCAATTTCAATACAAATGCGCAAATCAACGATTTCCTATCTGAAATCAATATGGAACAAAGTAATAACGTAGTCCTAGATACACCTGCAGTTCCGGCCAAAAAGCCGAATAATTAATCACTTCGCAAGCTCCACTCTCAATAGGCGACCCTCGACAGACACCCTTCCCTGCCATTCATTAATGATTGGATGAAGCCATGCCGATATATATTCACCTTCGTTAACGAAAAAATGCTCAGGCGCATTAAATGCAATCATCTGTAGTCGACGGCCAGCTGAATCAGCAACTGTTAATTTTACATGTTTTTTATCTGCACCCAGTTGTCTTTTTTCCGATACAAGCAATCCGTCAATCCTAATAATGGGCTCGGCGTTGCCATTGCCAAAAGGTTCCATAGCTGAAATATCAGTGATGAGCTCGCGATTAACGTACTCCAGCTTAGTGGAAATATCTTCCCGCGCCACCAATAAATCTGTCTGGTTTTTGAAATTTTGATTTTCATAATATTCGTTAACTTTTTTACGAAATAAATCTATCGAAGATGTAGGGAGGGTCACGCCGGCCGCAAGCTTATGCCCCCCTCCTTTGGTGACTGCCTCATCGGCATATCGAATTGCTTCCGCCGCACTAAAATCGCCGTAGCTCCTTGCTGAGCCCTTTGATTCTTTACCATTTTCGCCCAACACAAAAGTTGGTTTGTTAAATGTTTCCATAATTTTTGCAGCGACAATACCTACAACACCATGGTTCCAGCCAGCACCGCTCAGTACCAGCACGGAATCGTCGCTATACTTCTTTGCTTGTTCGACAGCCTCTCGCATAATTTCATCTTGCTCTCCGCGACGCTTTTTGTTCAGCTCATCCAATTGCCTTGCTTTATCCAAGGCATCACTACCATTCTTTGCGCGTAGTAAATCCAATGCTATCTGGGCGGTCTCTAATCGACCAGCAGCATTCATTCTGGGACCGAGTGCAAAACCAAGTGTTCTCGCATTTAATTGATCCACTTCCGCATTAGAAACCGCCATCAATGCCCGAAGTCCCGGGCGTTTCGTCTTTGCAAGTACCTTGAGACCCCAATACACGTTGGCCCTATTCTCATCGACAAGCGATACAACGTCACAAACCGTACCTAGCGCCACCAGATCCAATAGCCATTTTTCTTGTCCAATCGGTAGCCCTTCAAGTCTCGTTTGCAATGCCTGCACCAACTTGAACGCAACACCAACACCTGCTAGATCAATAAATGGATACTTATGGTCGGGGCGTTTCGGATTTATTACAGCGATCGCAGGGGGTTGTTTCTCTGCGACATTATGATGATCGGTAACAATAACATCAACGCCCAACTCGCCAGCACGAATTATTTCTTTTTCGCTCAGACTACCGCAATCTACTGTAATAATCAGCGTTGCACCGGTTTTTGCAATTCTCTCAATTGCATCAACCGTCATTCCGTATCCCTCAACAAATCGATTAGGTATAAATGCGTCAATCGATTTTAATCCAAACTGTTCTAATGCATCAAGGAGTAGCGTCGTTGCAGTCAATCCATCAATATCATAATCCCCATATATCATCACCTTTTCGCCGGAACTATGCGCTTTAACTATACGCTCCACCGCTAATGACATGCCTGGTAACAAATACGGATCGTGACGTGCGTCATAACTAGGATTCAAATACGCATCACGCTCTCTACCGGTCAGCCCTCGTGCCGTTAGAATCTCGTTCAATAAGCTCATACTAAAGATCAGCGCTAGTACGTTTTGGTCGAGCTGATTGTTGCTGTGATTTAATCACAATATTTTGTAGTTCTTTAAAAATTGCAAACTGCTTGTTAGTCGAATAAATCTTAGTATTACCTTGCTTTTCACTCGTTAAAAAGCCGACTTTCTCTAGTCGCTTCAATTCTCGTTGAATATTACCAGGATCTTCCTTGATGAGCTTTGCAAGGCCTCGAACATGAGTGCGAAAATCAGGATATTTTGCATATACTACAACAATTTTGCGCCGTACTCTTGATGTGATAAAAACGTCTAGCATACTCTCCCTTTTTCCACTTTTGCCCGTCTCGTTATCTTCTATCTTACACTTTCTTACAACACCACACAAGTGGTTTCGATAAACTTCAGCGCCAATTAAGAATAATCCGATTTATTTTTGCAATCGTCTCTTCATGTGTCGGTAAATCATTTTGATCGTAGTAATGATCCGTATCCAGATAATTCGCTTTCACATCCAAAATATGCAATTCGTCGGCAATCATATGCACTTTATCAACCATCTCGACGCTCGCTATGGGAGTAGCGATAACTAGCTTTGTCACCCGAATAGGCTTGAGGAAATCAACCGCCACATTGAGAATAGATATATCCTTCAACCCATCACTAAGCAAAATAATGGTGTGATCCTGCAAAAGCTCCCTATCGATCACACCGCCATCACCTATTAGCCTATTAATTTTGTTAAAAGCCTGACGCTTTTGCTCTTCGAGATACCCATGATATTCATTTACATATTCGCTAATTTCTCCCTCATCTAGCTCGCTACTAAAAGTAAACTTACCCGTCTGAGATACGGTCCCAAAATTCTGGCCCTCACCCGGTACATCAACATCTTCTGATATTAAGAGGGTTAGAACACAGTGTAGCCGTTCCGCCACAGGCTCTCCAACAACAACGCCACCGTCACCAAGAGCAACGATTGCAACGTTTTCATAACGGTACTTATCCACCAATAGCCGAGCAAGTTGCTCCCCCGCTTCGGTCCGACTATGGAAATACATCATATATAACCAG
>CAMPEU010000007.1 GCA_946804195.1 uncultured Candidatus Saccharibacteria bacterium
CAACACCAACAAACATTTCAACAAATTCCGAACCACTAATACTAAAGAATGGTACGTTTGCTTCGCCGGCAACAGCACGCGCCAACATCGTCTTACCAGTACCTGGATGACCAACCAGCAGTACACCCTTTGGAATCTTTGCACCAACGTCCTTGTATTTCTTTGGATGTTTCAAAAAGTCGACGACTTCTTCTAGGTCTTGTTTTGCGCTATCGTTTCCTGCGATATCATCAAATACGACTTTTTCTTTATCAACACCATACAGTTTAGCTTTTGATTTACCAAAACCAAGTGCTTGATTATTTTGCCCCTGTGCTTGACGCATCATGAACATAAAGAATCCGATAATCAACACGACTGGTACCAATATAATCGCCAAGTTCCACAGCGTCTCACCAGTTTGTGATGGCGGTTCATCAGACAACGTCTTTTTTGCATTCTCGTTCAAGATATCATCCTTGAGCAATGTGCTAACACCGCCAGTAATGTATGATGTCTGAGTTGCTTTATCCTTGTCCTTCAGCGTAATCTTCAGCTCGCTCCCCGCACCCTCAATTTTTTTGACTTCACCGTTATTTGCCTTTTCGATAACTTGCGAAATTTCAACTTTATCCAATTTTTCATTTGGCGCAACGACAGCAAAAAGAGTCAATGCAGTCAAAACAAGAATCGCCCAGAAAACACTGAGCCGCATCCAATTCCCTACTTTATTTTTTGAAGGCCTATTTTTCATTGCCATAGTATCAGTTTGTTCCTTTCAGTCAGCAGTTTTCTGCGTTTATCACTCCTAGTATGATACCACCTGTCAGCCCTTCGAACTAGCTCTTTACGATAACAAAATGCGTTGTCGTGAACATCAAAGCAACGCCTGACGCAATTTCGTATCGCTTGCCACCATGAAGTACCTTGACCGCATGTAGCGCATGACGCAGTTGTGGACGAGTAGGATAATACCCAGAATCACGTACTACAATAGCTCGCAATAATTCCTCGGCTGCATCATTGGGTGAATAGATAATGAGGTGTCGAGCATACGGTGAGTCCCCAACAATTCTACTGGATTCACTATCAATCTCTTTACGCAAAACTACCTGCCTATTTCTATATAGTCCCAATAACTGCCGCATCTGCGGATCTAGCGTAGTCATTTTTTTGCGCAAATCATTTCGCAAATATTTCGTATCATTATTAGTTACATCTTCGCGCCAATCCAGCCTGTGTTTTTCTGCATAATTTTTAATTTCAAGTTTTGTCATGCCCAAAAGTGGACGATCGATGTCCGGGCTATCCAGCACAGCCAATCCTCGCCAACCTGTTCCGCGTACTAGATTAATCGCGATTGTTTCTACCAAATCATCCGCGTGATGTGCGGTCATTATCCTTGCATTGTGTTTTGCGGCAACCTCGCGCAAAAAAGCATAACGCCGATCACGTGCTAGCTCCTCACTCGTACCCGCGCCCAATTCTTCGCGCTTTGTCTCGAATAGTAATCCATGTTCTTTTGCCAGGTTGCCAACAAATTCAGCATCACCCGCCGATTCATCGCGAATACCATGATCAAAGTGCGCCACAATAAGATTGGCTATTGGAATTTGGCTACTGGAATTTGGCAAATTACCAGTAGCTAGCATACCGAGCAAGACAACTGAATCCACACCACCGCTTACTGCTACAACGTAATTCGGCATCAGCTATACCTTTTTGCCAGTTTGACTCCCAACCAAATACCGACTAGTCCACCAATCAATCCACCCAAAATACTCAAACCATCAAAAAAATCGTTATCCCCCAACCAAACCGGCACCAGGCTTCCAGCCGTGCTACCAATAAATGCCATCAAAACCAAAAAAGATTTACTCATATAATTATTATACCCCTTAGAGATAACGAGTGCTACCAAACGGTATCTTTGTTTTTACCAAGTTACTTGTCGGTAACGTATCGGCCGCGTGGAGCGTATGCTCACCATAGCGTTCATTGATTTCGTCTACTGCATTGGTCACAGCACGTTCACGAACAATCTGATCGGCAAACAGGCTGATTTGCGACGGTTCTTCACGCTGTAATAAATAACAGTGAACATTTATATCACGAATATTCGGCGGAGCATCCATAAACAATCGGCGCGCCAAGGCATAAATCGTTTCGTTGCTAAAAAACGGTGTCTGCGCCACATAACTAGCATGCCAATAATTCCGTCGTTTATCCCCTGTCATACCAAACGTTCGCGTACCAACATAGATACCACGTGCGCTCAGTCCCTGATAACGCATACGGCTGCCTACTGATTCACACAAATGATGTAATCGTTGCAAAATCTCGTCAAACGACAAATTAAACCCGTCCAACACATACTGTCGTCCTACTCGCTTCGTTTCAGTTGTCACGTCATCGACCTCCCAGCCGCGCAAACGCTGATGCCACTGCTCGCCATTAATACTCCCAAACACCATGCTGTGCAAAATATCCGCCGACGTGTCCAAAAACTGCAGCGGTGTCATGATACCGACCGCATTCAATCGCTGTTCATTACGCTCAGCAATGCCGGTCAAGTCCGTCAGCTGCAGTGTCGAATAAATGTCTCGGAGGTTTTCGTGCGTGATAATGTCCAAGCCGTCCGGCTTGTGCAGACCCGCAGCAGTTTTTGCCAAAAAGCGATTGGTAGCAATCCCAACATTACAACGCATAGCGCACCCTATCTCGTCGCGCAATCGCTGTTTGATTTCGTTGCCAATTGATTCTAATCCTTGTTCAACAATCGATTTTGGCGCCTGAGTAAAGTCAATCACGCCCTCATCGATACTTTTCATCGTCACGTGCGCTGAATAATCGTTCATTATGTCCAATAGCTTGTGATACACATAGCGGTACTTGGCTGGATCGCTCTCGACACCAATCAAACCAGGGCAGAGAAGTCGTGCTTCGCGTAACTTCATACCCAACTTCACCCCCATCGCTTTTGCCTCGTAACTACACGCCACGATCATTGTCTGATCCGTCCGCCGATTCACAACTGCCACGGGCCGACCGCGCAAGCGCACCCTCGCCTGCTGTTCAACCGTCGCAAAACAACTGTTCAGATCGATATGCATGATCAGTGGCTTTGCTGAATTATATGCCTCCATCTGAACTCTCCCGCGTCAAATGCCACACCAGCCGTTCCGTATCCAGCTCTATCCGATAATCCGCTTGTCCATCAGTCACATCAAATACATGCACCATTCGCCGACCTTGCGCTACGGGATGTCGCAGACCAATTTCGGTAATTGTCACTTCTCGTCCGCTGGCTCGGCGAAACTTCAACGGTGTACACGGGTTCAATCCGCCACCAAACGTCGCAATTACCTTTATTCGTTCATCTAGAAATTCTTCATCATTAATCATTACAAAAATCCTCAAATTATTTAGTTTGAGAAACGCTTCTGATTGTTCGCCCGTTCCTGTCACCCGTTTCTAGCAACAAATCCGTAGACGATAAATGATGAATTCCACCGGAGTGACGCTTTTCCGCTATTTGCTAGTTAGCAAAAACGAATAGTGTGTTTCGCGGGGATTATATCTTTATTGTACATCATCGTTCTCTACATTGGCGACTATACCCTCACAGCAAGTAAAAGAGTGAGAACTTAAGGCAAGCGTAAGCTTTGTCTACTATTAATTAATACAGAGGTAATATATAATATGGCTATGAGCAGGTTCAAGCTAGAGGACTACACGTCACTGACGACATTTCTCGGCGATGACTATCTTGATTTGAAAGCTGGGAAAAAGCAACGAGATCTATACAAGATTTGCGAGGAGCTGAACATAGCTCTCTTCTCAGTACGCTTCAAGGACGATTCACTGAGCGGTGTCTTGCATAAGGACGATGATAAATGGTCAATCCTTATTAACGAGACAGACTCGCCAAGGAGAAAAATGTTTACGATTGCCCACGAACTGGGCCACTACTTCTCGCTGAAAGATGGTAAGTTATCAAAAGACTTGTTCGACGAATCTGGTTTCCATGAAGACCGCGCAATATTTACTCGCCCGACAGACACTGAAAGTCTATCAGCTAGCGCTGAAAAGGCAGAGGCGGAAGCAAACTTCATCGCGGCCAATTTATTGATGCCTGAAAAATTAGTAAAGGCTTCATTTGAGGGGAAAAAGAACATTGAGGAAATGGCAGAAGAATTCGGTGTATCTGAATCAGCAATGGGCTTTCGATTGCTTAATCTTGGCCTCACTCCGATAGAGAGTATTGGAGTAGCTGATGGCGGAAACTGATAAGTACGGGCAAACAACACCCCTTAACCCTGACGAACTCAAGGCTAATGGAGGTAATGGTAATGGGCACGATGACGTCAATAGACTACTTGCCGTCCTTTTTGCCCCAACCCTAACCCTTGTAGAACACTATTTGATGGCAAAAAATGGGACAAAAAAGACGAGACAGAATTGTGTTTATGAGTTCTCTGAAAGGTACCCAAAACAGTGGTGGTTAATCTTTACCATCGATCTAGGGTGGAGACTGGTTTCAGTTGGCATGGTTGCCTTTGTGTTTGCCAGAGGCCTAGGGATTATTGGATGATGAGCAAGAAACTATTTTAAAAGCTAATCAAACTCGCTTCAACACCCGTTCCAAAAGAGCAGGATAAACAACTTCACCCCGAAGGTTATAGCGGAAAACAAACTCGTTCACGTAAAGCCGGAGATACTTTGGTGAAACTGCGCGGTAAGTCCCGTCCAAAGACCTCTTGAGCTGTGACCAAACCCCCCCGCCGGACTTTGGTCAGCGGGGGTTTTCGCTTTTATAAACTTCTTGTGTTTTTTCGCAATCCAACATATCCTATATTCACAATGAAGAATCAATCTATGGAAATACCCTCTGAATTAAAGCCAGCTTGGGACGTTGCGACACAAGAATTACACGATGCCAGCATCGAATTACAAAAAGCACATAAACGCTACAACGAAGCAATCTTGGCTAGGTTAGCACTCCGAGAAGCTTTTCATTAAACAAGGTTATAGGCACGACTGCTCTACCGACTCAGCCACGGTTAAGCTAATGCTTGGCTAGTTTTCCACAGTGTTTCAACCTAAGCAAGAGCGTGCTACAATTTGCTATATAAAGTAATACGGTGGGCAGGAGGGTAATTCACGATGGAAGTTATCGAGAAATACAAATGGTTAGTCGTTGCCGGCGTCGCTGTCATCGCACTAGGGGGTCTATTGGTCATCAACAGTAACGAGACTGTCAATATTGATTCTGACGACAAAACAACAATAACCAAAGAAGAAAAAACCAAAAAAGATGCCGCAGCCAAGGAAGAAGAAGCCATGAAAATGGAACAAGAAGCTTCACATGGTACCAACACATACACAGCACGAGCTGGTGATTCATACACCGTTCTGGCACGAAAAGCCGTCCAAGCATACGCAAAAGATGCAGGCGTAAATGTCAGTCGTGCACAAATCGTTGCGGCCGAAACATTCCTAACACAAGATGCAGACGCACCGTTACTCGAGATCGGACAAGCAGTAACACTCGACAAGAGCGTTGTCAGCAAAGCCGTCAAAAGTGCACAAGCACTAACTTCTAGTGAACTCGCTGCATGGCAAGTCTACGTACCTTACGTAAACTTCGACACCAGCTACAACGGTTAATCGAAAAAATCGCTTTGTTTTTCGGACGCCTGAACTGCTTCATATCTCATTGTTATTGCAACAATTGACTTTGGGTACGTGTCAACGATTCTCGTCCTTGACCTACGTGGTTCAGGTTGTTCGCCCATAGCTTTTAGCAATGCAGTCGTTACCGCTGTTGTTTTACCAAGTGCTTTTGCTACTTCCGTGATAGTGATATTCTCGCCCTTTTCTGGAATCGCATCCTCCTGCGCAGTCTGTACCTTTAACATGTCAGCCACAAAAATAGGGTAGTGGGGCAACGAACGACTCATTTTGTCTTTTCTGGTTTCACTATAATCACTAAATTCAATCAGCCTAGGACGCACCCAAGATGCCGACCTACCCAAAAATCGCATCAGTCTCGCCTCGTTCATCCAATCTTCGGCACATTCCGGTATCTCACCTTTTTTCTGTTCTAAATACAACAAATCCTCTGACGAATAGTAATCGTCCACCTTGTCAGTATCACGAGACCGACGATACACTGATCGAATACTCGCCTGTTTTAATTGCTGTTTCACCCACCGTTTTGGTTGACCAAGCATAGCAACCAACTGCTTGAGCGTATAGTGGCCTTCATCGTCAGGTATTTCACGTGCCAATGGACGCAATTGCCTGGTAACACTCTGCGGATATATGCCCGTCACCATATCGGGCTGTGCACCTATTGCAAACAAATGCTCATCCATCCAGGCTTTTGATACGTTCAGTGAACTCTGCATTGTATTAAACGACCTATTTTGCTGTTTTTGCATTTGTTCCACGGATGGTTCACCGTGTACTTTTATGAAGTTATCGGTAGCTTGCTCGATTTTTTTGACGGGCACACTTTCCATCATTTTTTTGATGGTAATCAAAATGTCATGCTCGATACGTTCACGATCCTCACTGGGCATATGTGATATATATTCTTGCAATAACATTGGCATTTCGTGATTACGTAAATCAAAATCAACCACAACACGTAATCCAGTACGCACATCTCTTGGTATTACCTTGCCCGTATCGTCTTTTAACGCGAATAATTCCCTTGCTGAATCTATGTTATTTCCATCAAACAAATCCAACAAAACATTCCGACCCGCAGAAGTACGAATACTAGACTCAAAGTCACCAATACACAAAAGTTGCTCCAACGATTCGACGCTGTTCTTGCCGTAACCAAGCTCGGACAAATGATCAAAAATTTCTTTGCGCAGACCTATAATCTGACCATCGTTCTTTGGCGTTTGAAGTTCTTTGACACCATCAAGCGTTTCCGCATCGACGGCATCTTTGTACTGGGATTCCCAGTTTGTCGACATTGCTACTCCTATTTGATCATTATTGTAACATCACCCCTGATAATTGCAAGGTTAAGCAATAATATCATCCTTAATGCAATCAGTGTGCTATACTCAAAAATACCTAAGGGAGAACAGACTATCGTGATTGAGCGAACGCGTAAGATTGTCAGGGGTACCAAAGAGCGGGCAAAGAATACTGCCGAATCCGTGCGACAAACCAAAAATCGCCGTATCGGACGCAATGTCATGCGCTGGTATCAACAACAGGACGAAGTCGAATTTCATACTGTTCCCCACAGCCACCTGGATTATGCCTGGTACCGCGAGCGTGAAGCTTCAAAAATGCGTGAAGTCGAAGCCTTCGTCAAAACACTACTCGTAAAAACATTCACTCTTGAACAAATGGTCACTGCCGAAGAATTTATTGATTTCGCCGGAGAAGAGCTAGGTGACAAACTACTAGAAATGATTCGTGAAAAACGCATGGAACTTATATCCATGTACAGTCAGCCCGATCACTTTCTGTCGCCACAACAACTACGATTCTGGAACTATCAACTAGGCCAGCAAATCGTTGAAAAACTAGGTGGTGAAATCATCCCAATCGAATATTTACCTGATACATTTGGTGGTGACGAGATGACACCAACAGTTATCGCACATGCTGGTCGCGATGCCATTATCACGTTCCGCGGAGACGAAGACAATCCACCGCTTAGTTGGTGGGAAGGACCGGATGGCAGCAGAATCCTGCGCATATTGATGCAAGGTGGCTACGCAAATGCTAGTGGTTTGTCCGACGCGCCAGGATACGACCGTAACCAAATATCGCCAAAAGATTACTTTGAAAAACAAGTCGATCACGCTACCGAAATGATTTGGAGCCATATCGAAACATACGGCGAACGATATATGAACGTCGCTATGCCGCACGCTCTCATCATGAATGGTAACGACTTTACAAATCCAGATATGGACTTGCCGCGAGTTCTAGAAGCCGTCGAAAAGCGGATACGACTAGATATCCCCAACTTCCGTATCAAACCAAGTACTCTCGGTGCCTACACCACCAAGGTGTTCGAAACCATGGACCCTGACAAATTACCAGTATTCCGTGGCGAGATGCGTTCCGGCAAAGAACACTATATCTTGCGCGGTATCGATTCGGCGCGTATGGAATTAAAACAACGCATGCACGAAGTCGGCACGCGTACCTACGAATCCGGCGCATTGATTTCTATGTTGATCCTCGCCCGCAACGCCGGACTAGTACCCGACAACGAACACGCGACCTGGCAACAAGTAATTGCATGGTGGAACGCCAACAAAAAAACGGCGATTACAGGTTCACACGACACCGTTGCTGGCTGTGGCGCCGATCGCACATATGACCTAGCAAAGTCACTGATGACTGGCGCATACAGCGCTACCGACCAAGCCGCCCGCAATTCGACATCCGCCCTCGCCAACCGCCGCGACACTTACGGACCCTATCAGCACAAGGAACACGCCCAATCATTTGCAAACACCTTGTCGTTCCAGCGAACAACTCTAGTCGAAATTCCTATGCAAGGAGATCTAGAACACGATGGCGGGCTGCAAGTCATAGCAACGCATTCGGACGGCAGGGAAGTCACATACCCTGCCCAAATTATCCAAAAAGTTGATTCGCGCTATGCTCTGTCTGCAATTCCAATCGAAGGTCTAGGTTCGGTCCAAGTACGACTAGAGCCAATCGCGGGCAAACCATTCGAACAATTCCGGACGGGTATTCGTGATTTCGAAAACAAAAATTACAAACTCAATATTAAATCAAATGGCACGCTAGATATAGTAGACAAACGAACTGGCGTCAGGACCACTGGTCTATTGTTCGAAGACGTTGGCGATCGTGGCGACGAATATAATTTCTGCCCTACCGATGATGCAGAAATGATTACATCACACGGACACAGGGCAATAGTAAACTACATCAACGAAGGGCCTATCTTTACCGAAATCGAAATCGTAACCAAGGTGGAGATTCCAGAAGGTTTATATGGCCCAGAAGGAACAACACGCGAGGCCACAAAACGCTCACAGAAAATAGTAAACGTAGATATCAGTACCCGCGTTCGCATGTACAAAGATCCCAACGTTGACCGTATAGAATTCGCGACGACCGTAGATAACAAAGCGCGCGATCACCGCCTACGCGTACGATTCGCAACACCAAACGCCGGTGATACGATACGTGCCAAAGAGCCATATGGCCTAACCACTCGCCCCGCTGTTCCGATATCGGGTGGCGAAGGCTGGAAAGAGCCATTGCCGGTAGCAACTAGTCACAACCAGGGACTTATTACAGCAGGTGACGTGACAATTTATAACAAAGGCCTCGCCGAACACGAAGCATTGACCGAATACGACGAAAACATCAGTGGCGTTGCCGTTACTTTGTTCCGTAGTGTCAGTCATTTGAGCAAAGGAGGTCTATCCACCCGCCCAGGCTTTGCCGGTCCAGGTAGCGCCACTCCAGAAGCCCAAATGATAGGCAAGCGCACCTACGAATACGCACTGGGTATGGGCAAGCCGACAAACGCCGGCGATGCGATCAACAAAATGTATGACTACATGCATCACGGCGAACACGGCTTTGCTGGCGCTGATCTCAACGGCCTTCTAGATATTCAAACCACCCTACCTCTCGACCGTGTAGAATTTACTCCAATGCCAGATGGCGAATCGTTCGTCGCGACATTCGCAAATCCAAACCACGAACCAGCACATATTAATTTGTCCGGTGTATTCTCACAGGCAGTCAAATCTAACGGCCTAGGAATGGTAGACTCCGACAATATAGACATGCGGCGATTTATTATCAAACCACGCGGCATGGTCAGTGTGCGACTTAGTTAACTAGAAAAAACACCCATCGAGTGAGTGTTTTTTCCTGGTAGCAGCGACAGGGTATGATCCTGTGACCTCGAGCTTATGAGTCTCGCGCTCTAACCAACTGAGCTACGCTGCCATATATTTCGGCGAACAAATTCGCCAAACAAAATGAATTATAACAGATACAGAACAATAATGCGAGGCTGGTTCGTTGCAAACAAAAACCGCCACACTGTCCTCGTGACGGTTTTTTCGTATCTTTATATTTCTTATAATTCGATATCAGCAACCGCTGCTTCGCGTCGGCTGAGGAATTGACGAAGTTCATTTGTTGAACGTTGTCGCTCCCATGACGCTGTACTAATTGCGTTGAGTGCTTGCTCGGTTGTTGTTCTGATTGATGCTGTTTTCATTTCTGATCCTTTTTGTTTTTCTTTGTTTGGATATTCTTAATATACCATAGGTTTTACAAAAAAGCAATAGCATTTTACAAGATTACTTACTAATTATTGCAAAGAGATTACTTGCCAAATAAAAGTGCCGCACCCAGAACTCCGCCAGTGTTACCCCCTTGCTTCTAGTTTGTAGCACACCTCCCCGGCAGGATGATCGTAGATATAGAGACTATTTGAGTACTCACCCTCTCGAGATGAGCTGCTAATGCGATATTCACCTGTCTCATGCTTCTGCTTGAAATTAACGCATAATTGGTAGCGATAAAAAGTGCTTTTATTCAAGTTGTTATTAGAAGTTACATCACTGTAACTTTTGGTTGAGGCTCCCACTTTTTTATACTTGACCAGCGTCCTGTTAATAATTTCTTTACTCCCGCCAGTAAAACTAATGTCATCAAGTGAACCAGGTAATTCGTTGCTTTTGCCAATGTAATTGTTAATTTCATTGGCGACATCCGGCAGGTATCTTACAATGTCACGATCATCTCTGGTTAAGGATGCTTGTGCAACCGGACCGACAAAGCCCAGCACAATCAACACGGTAATCAGTACTGCCATCCCAAGGGGATACATACGATGAAACCTTAGCTTCGGTAGTGGATTAAGGGTCCTAAAAAATGTAGCCGCATAAACTAATGAGCTAATAAAGAGTGTCGTCAACCAAACCATCTGACCGCTGGTATCATCAGATGTTGATATCATCATCTGAACGAGAATCAAGACGGCCGAAATTAATGAGCCTATCGCAAACAATGCAAAGATAACTGCGTGAATTACCATCACCACCATTGCAGCGCCAGTTTTTTTCTGTGGTTCTTTTTTGCCATAAAACCAATCACATACAAAGGAAATCGGAAGCAATACGAGACTCGATGCTATCGCATATGGAATCATATCTGTTGTATCTGAGCCCTGAATCGTACTTGCCAATACAATGTAGAGGAGCCATGTAAAAGCCAACAACATCCAGCCCCAAAATGCATATGTCAACCATTGCAATATTATCAATCCGGCTGAATTCGCAGCAGATTCGTGATTTGTCGCTACCTTATTATGTTCCGCCCCGTCATGATCACCATGAACGTGCGAGCTATAATTGTTATGTTTATCCATAATGCTTATAATAATCCGTTTCGCCTGACAATACAATTGCTTTTGACCCCTGATTCCGCTTGTGGTAGAATAGAGTAAAAGGAAAAAGACAAACATGACCCCTGTCGATACAACAATTTCCCTCTCGGTCGTCCTCTTGGCTGGACTTATTCATGCTAGTTTTCAATTAAGTATCAGCGTTCTGACCCTCATGAGCGGACATGCACTTGGTCGCAAAACCGCTCATCACCGACTCATGGATCTCATCGGAGGTTACCTATTGGGCGCAACAGTTATGGTCGTCTTGCTACTCGCCTTTATTGCATATCTTTTTGGCGCGCTCTTTCCGGGACAAATACCGAGCATCGTATGGGTCGTCAGTTGTAGCGCAGCAATTGGCGTCGGCGTTTCGATATGGCTATTTTACTACCGCAGTCAGCTAGGAACGGTGCTCTGGATACCACGCGAATTTGCTCGGCACCTGGACTCACGTGCCAAATCAACAAAAAGCTCCGCCGAATCCTTTAGTCTGGGGCTTACCAGTATCCTATCCGAAATCCTCTTTGTTTTTGCACCAATCGTTCTGGCCGCCCTCGTCCTCATCCGCCTAACACCAGATATGCAGCTGCTTGGTATCCTACTGTACGCTGTCGTATCGCTATTACCTCTCTATATTATTGGTATTCTGATCAGTGGCGGGCACAAGATTAGCCACATTCAGCGCTGGCGCGAACGTAACAAACGCTTTTTGCAATTCGCTGCTGGTAGCGGATTATTGATGCTAGGTATATACGTATATGTTGAGCATGTTGTTGTCGTAAGTATGTTAGGGGGACTCTAGTGGGCTTGGCTGTCGATGTTGTCAAACGTTCGGGTAGACGCAAAACCGAGATGTTTGATACAGACAAATTATCACACAGTATCCATTCCGCCTGTCTGAGTGTACGTACTCCCGAAGGCCAAGCCGAATCAGCTGCTTCACATGTCACCGGCCTCGTCACACTATGGATTACGCAAAAGCCAGCTGTCACCAGCAATGACCTGCGACGACAAGTAGCATATCATTTACACCGCTACCATCCTGATGCAGCCTATTATTACCTACACCAACGGAGTATTTTATGAAAAAAACCAAGTTCGATTTTGACCTTATCGTTATAGGAAGTGGGGCAGGGGGGAGCGCGGCCGCAACCATCGCAGCCCGTGAAGGCAAACGAGTTGCAATCGTCGAATCAGACACCTTTGGTGGTAATAGCCCAAATTGGGGCGACGTCCCTATCAAAGCCCTTCTCCATGCCGCACATCTCTATAACCAAGCGCGCACTGGCTCGCGATTTGGACTACGCTCGAGCGCAATAAGCTTTAACTACCCCAGCCTTCTAGATTGGAAAGATCTTGCCGTTAAACGTACGGGCGCCGGTGGCAATCGCGGTTATTATGACGAACAAGGCATCACGACATTGCATGGTCTCGCCCATTTTTTGTCACCACACGAAATTAACGTCAATCGCAAACATTACTCTGCTGGATCATTTATCATTGCGACTGGTGCTGAATGGAAAATGCCCGAAATTCAAGGTAGCGACACTGTACCGCTTATAACACCGCGTGAATTACTCGACTCCAAACGCCTGCCAAAGTCGCTCTACATCGTCGGCGGCGGAACAACTGGCGTCGAGATCGCCCAACTAATGTCAACGTTTGGTGTCAAGGTCGTCATCGCCGATATTGCTTCTCGCCTATTGCCTGATTACGAAACCGAGGCAGGGGAGTTGTTAGAAAATTTACTGACCAAGAACAAAAACATCCACGTACTCACCCAGACTCGCACCGTCGCAATCGAAAAAGAAAATATCGCCCGACGTGTCACCTACAGCCGCGGCGGTCATGAACATTCCCTACGCGTTGACCAAGTCCTGGTTTGCGCCGGCCGTCGACCAAATGTCGACCTAGGCCTCGAAAATGCCGGTGTCAAATATTCCGATAAGGGCATCGTGGTCAACAGTAACTTACAAACCAACGTCAAACATATTTACGCAGCTGGTGATGTCCTGGGCGAAATATCTGGCCACACACATACAGCACTCATGCAAAGCCGAATCGCCGCACACAACATCCTGTCAAAGAAAAAGATAGTCCCCGACTACACCGCTACTCCCCACGTCATTTTCACCTATCCTTCCATTGCTTCCGTCGGCCTAACCGAAGACGATTGTTTGCGACGTGATCTCCGTATCAAAAAATCTTTCGTTCCTCTCTCTGTCACCGCTCGTAGCAATGTCAGTGATTTTCATGATGGATTCGTAAAGTTAATCGCAGATAAAAACGGCGTATTAATTGGCGCGACAATTATGGCGCCAGAAGCAGGCGAGTCGATACAAGAATTAGCGCTAGCCGTGAAGTCCGGTCTGACAACAGCAGACATCGCAAATACGCCACATGCATTTCTAACATGGAGCGAAGCTGTCCGCATAGCTGCGAGCAAGATTAGTTAACACGTTAACTATTAACATGTTAACTATTAATACGCTATTGTTTTTTATATCTGTACACTTATGATACGATTCTTGCAATGTCACAGTTTGAATCGTTACAACAGATTGTTGAATCAATTCGTCCAACACTAGAATCCGAATTGTCGGACTGCGCGCCTGCAATGTTTCATTTCGGTCTTGAATCTCGTCAACTCCTACCCTTACAACTGCGCATTCCAGTCTGTGGGCTCGCCAGCCGAAGTCTACAAATTGTCCTGCGTGAACGATATGATATCGACACGACGTTAATGGGGGTCACCACTAATGTAATACCCAGCTACCGAGGAGAACCTATACCGCATCGCCACGTAATGCTACATGGCAAAAATGATGCGATTGACCCAACGTTTGGCCAGTACATGGGACTATTTGGCCTATCATTTGGTTCTGCGATCCACGATCCAGATTTGATGAATATGTATCCGCGCGAACGTATAGCCGTTTATCCCCTTGCCCATGCCGCGCGTTTTGCCGAGGAGTTCGCTAATCATGGTCATAATCTCGTCCCTAATATTCCCAAACCAAAACATACGGAACGCAGTCCGTATGGCATTTTGCGAAATGCGTCATTAACGGAATCCGTAAATCTAATGCAAGAGTTGTGGAATCCAAAGAGCTACGAAATGCATAAACTGTACAATCCGGATAGCGAAGAGCTGATGCAAATTGAATCGCGCGACTTGGCCGATTTAATCATGCGCCAAATTAGTTAACATGTTAACTAATAAATAGAGAAGTCATAGAAGATTATTTATCGTAGAGTTTTTTCAGCGCCAAAACAAATCCGGCCAATTTCATACCTACGTGATTTTCAGCGACGTAATCATATAAATCGTTAGTCGCAGATTTCATATATTTGGCGAGACGTTGATTGACCTTGTCTTTGGACCATTTTTCATCTGCCCTATTTTGTACCCATTCCAGATACGACACGATAACGCCACCAGCGTTCGCGATAATATCGGGGATGATAACGTGATTTTTATCTTCTAGGTATTCGTGCGCATTGAATGTAACAGGGCTGTTGGCCATTTCAACTAAATATTTTGCCTGAACAGTCTTCATATTACTGTCACTGACGGCGTCTTCTAGCCCAGCCAAAACCAGCACATCTACATCCAAGGCGATGAGTTCTTCGTTAGTGATTTTTTCGCCATCAAAATCTTTGAACCGACCACCGTCTTCCTTGAACTTTTGTAGCTTATCAGCGTCCAGACCCTTGGCGTCGTAAACAGCAGTCTGTGAATCGCTAGCGGCCACTAATGTCCAATCGGGGCGCATATCGGCAATAGTGGTTGCAAAGAATGAACCAACGTTGCCAAAGCCTTGTACGGCGTATCTCATAGGCTTTTCGCCATTACCTTCAAGCGTCAGCCATTCGGTCAACGATAGTACTCCCCCGCGACCCGTTGCTGCATCACGACCCAAACTGCCACCGTTGGCGATTGTTTTACCGGTAAAGCTAGCTCGTGTCGTGTCACCCGTTAACTTTTCGTATTCATCGACCATCCAATCGATAATCGTACCGTTCGTGTTCACGTCGGGCGCTGGAACATCCTGATCGGGGCCGATGTGTTGATGCAAGCCTCGGACATATTTACGCGTCAGCTCTTCTAGTTCTTTGGTCGATAATTCGCGGGGATTTACCTCGATACCGCCCTTACCGCCGCCTAACGGCAAACCAACGGCCGCTGTTTTGAGGCTCATTAATGTCGATAGGGTACGAACTTCGTCTAGCGTGACGTTTTGGTGATAGCGAATCCCGCCCTTGTATGGACCGCGGCTGTTGTTGTGCTGAACGCGATATGCGTTAAAAGATTTGCCATTATCCAAATCTATCTGGAACACATGCTCGGCATTGGCCTGCTTTACCTGTTTGCGTACGTCTGCGTCCAAACCGAGACGCTCGGTCGCCAAATCCAAAAATCGATGAGTATCGTCTAGCATGTTACCTCCACTTGTTTAAAAGATGCCGATTGGCAAAATGTTGAACTTTCATAATACACCCATTTGACAGATTATGCACAAATTGTTATAATATAGCTATAATCGAGCATCCGCTCGGTGTACGGTGTTGCGGAATGCAACCTGATGTGAGGAAGTACTTGATGCACGTTATTACAGTCCTGGTAGTCCAGGCGCCACGGTACGCCAAAAATGGGGCCAACACGAGCATGATCCAAGCGGACTGCAATCGCGCGGCCTCGGTCTTGACCCGAAATGTCGAAGATCGATATTTCGTCCGTGACAAGATCGCCCAAGAACTGAACGGCTACTTCTCATCGATGGAACGATTCGCCGGTGGTTGGCTCAAGCTAGAGGTCTGCGACAAGCGAGCGGTACGCGATGTAACTCGACGAGTCAATTTGCTCCTCGAAGCCAACAAAGACGCTCGGTATCCGCAAACAGAAGAACCCTTCAGTCGCTCCTGGGTGTAGCATCACAATCTTCACAAGCCCGTCGTTTCCATATACATTGTATGCGGAAACGGCGGGCTGATTTTTTTGAACTAATTATTGTCGTTTAGTATTGCGTCAAAGACGCCGGGGACCCACTCTTGTTGCGTTGCAATGACATCGAGCAAACGGGGATCGAGCTGTAATAGTTCATCCATGCCATAAATCTTTAGGAACATAAATGTTGTCATCTGGCGCAGGATCTCTACCTGACATTCTGCAACTTTGTTCATTTTATCTCTCAACTCATCGTTCATCTGCATACTCATGATTCCCATCTGAATTTCTTCCGGGCTCATTGATTGCAAGACTTTGGGATCTTCAAATCGTTCGATATTGCGTACTCGCGCTGCCAACAACACTTCTCCTGTTATATGGCTAATAGTCTGTGCCGCTTCTTCGGCATACTCTTCTGGTGTTTGAGTGCGCCGAAAAATTTCGTAATACGTTTCGTCGTTACCGTAAACATCCACGAGCGGGAGGTTTTTTTCTGCTGCGATGTCTTGGGCGGCTTGGTATTTCATTGTGAATTGGGCAGCGAAATATGCGTCATCTTTGTCGATCGTATTCATAAGTTCACGGGTGTATGCGGATTGTTGGCTTTCGGCGCCTCCTCCCATTGCTTCATTTATGTTTTCAATCGTCAACGAGGAGGCATCGGTGATACGTGTTATGTTGACGGCAATCAAGCCCTGCCCCATATCGTACTTTTCCTGTTCGCTCATGGGAACGTAATCGTACCCAATAATTGCAGCACTAATTTGACGTAGTACTGCCATTTCCTCGATATCACGCGCTGTCATCAACAATGCCGCTGCAGTGATGGCGGCAACTTCTTGCACCTCTTTGCTGGGCTGATTAAAAAATGATTCACCTGACATATGACTCTCTGGGTTCATAGAAGGTTACTATACCATCATCTGGCCCCTGTCCAAAGCACGAGTACTATGTGTTTGGTTTTTTATTCTTGGCCGTTAGCTATGCGATCTGCCTGTGATGAAATACCGTATACCCGAACATGCTGACCATCAAAACGGTTCATCGATACGAGTAAATGGTGAAGTTGAATCGTTGGATCCTCAAAAGCATTCTGTAACATTACCTCGAAATACTCTGCCGTATTATCGTTACCTACAGTCTCTTTTGCGGTATTGGCTGCCCGCTCCATAACCTCAATCCCTAAGGCCTCTTGTAACTTGTCCGAATAATCATAGTGTGCGTCTTCGACACTATAATCACCGCGCGGCTTATCATAGTTCAAAATAACATTATCATCATCACGAAATACAGACATTTCCCGACCAACAAAATACTGTATGCGTATATCGGAATAGTTTGGCTCTAGCATCCATTGCGGAATAGCTTCCGTTTTTTCAGTCCGCATGCGGAAAATTTCCCTAGTATGTATCTCGCTCATATTTAGAACTGTAGCATTTATCGATATACGGTCAAGGCGCAAGCTGTTCCAAGAAAATTGCCCGTCCTTTCGGACGGGCAATTTTCTTGTTTGCCAAGTGGTCTCGAATTGGAACTCTATCTATTCGGAGATCGTGCGATGGAAACAGCTTTCAGGGGCAATAACACCTTTTATATAGACACGCGGTAGAGATTAGAACTATGCACGCACGGTGTTTTGTTTTGCTCATGCTTGCAAAATAGCCCTATAACAGGGAAGATATGGTAGACAAATTGTCATCATTCCGTATTGGGTACGCCCATGAGGAAGCACCTATCAGAAAGGACTGCGATGAGTACGCTCTACCGCACATCCAGCATGCTCCACTCAATGGTTCTCGACGGCCGCAAGCCAACAGTCAAGGACATTGCAGCGGAAAAGGGTCTGCCCGAAGAAATCCTCAAGCGGACGCTCGAAGACATCAATCGTCACCTCGACTATATGCGTGGGTTTAAACCGCTTGCACAGTGGTTCGACCATAGTGTACAAACGAGCAGCGCTCCTTACTACGGCGCACCACTTGAGGAGTGGTTTGTTGAAGCGGAACTCGCAGGCAAATATCCACACTGCATTTGTGTCGCGGATATGACGATGGGTGACGGCATGAACGTCATCATTCCATCGGAAAAGGGACGCTACAAGAAAGAATACCGTCATGGTTATCGCGAGGACGCTCAGCGTGTCGCGTGGCTTCGCGTGTTCCTGACCCGCAAAATGGAATGGATTATCTGGGCCAGCTGGCCAACAAGCGTGTTCCGATTCGCAAGTGACATGGAGTCGATGCTTGAAGCAGTTGAGGAGTTACGTCCTGAGAGGATGCCGCTTCGCTGCTACGGAAGAGCTGGCCACCTAACCGACACGGATGTTCAGTCCGTGCCGATTCTCGTCACTGCCGAGCTAGAACTGCACTTGATGCGATCCTTTACCGAAAAACGTGAAGACGCTGAACGAGAAGAAGCGACACTCGCAAAAATCAGAAAACGGACAACCGTCTACTCTGGTAACCTTTAACGCCCCCTGACAACGAGCAGCGCCCCGTGTCATGCGGGGCGTTGTTTAATTTGTGAGAATCTCACACCCAATCTCGTAGAGTAGTAGTCCGCCAAGAGATTAACAACCAAACAGAATTAGAACCCCAACAACAGAGGCGACAACACAATAGAGATTCGTCCGAAAACGAATCCCTATCTGTTATTCAATCTTGGTTGCCCAAGTGGTCTCGAATTGGAACTCTATCTATTCAGAAATAATTCGGTGGAAAGCTCTCACCTCAGTTGTATCTTCTTACACTTAGATACGCAGTCGCAGTTAGAACCCCGTAACAATATCTTACTTGTACTTACCAGGTCGCGTTAGATGGTTAACATCGAGTGCCAATACATGACATCTTTTTTCTACGTTATCTAGTCCAAACAAAAGCCTATATGAGTTCTTTCCGTAATCAACACGGTACACTTTACTGCCTTGCCAGTTAAGGCTCTGGCATAACTTTCTATCATCTGCACTACCCTGAGGATCAATGGGTTGAATGCCCCCTTTTGGATGAATTGCTTGCGCCAAGGCTTGTGTAGTCGGAGAAACGACTATGGCGTGTAGGAATTCTTGCACTTTCCCTACAAATACATCATTGCCATAGAAATTAGTAACAAGAAACTTATCGTCCACATGTTTCGAGAAACAAGGTAAAAAACCACTCAGTGCGGGTTTTTTATCCACCGCCTTTGCGGTTTTCTTTACGCCCATTCCTTTTGGAGTTTTGCCGTTTTAACCTCGTCAAGTGGTATTGTGGCGTGTTTGCCAGATTCATAGAATCGAGTCCAAGGTGAACCCGCTTCATGGGTTTGCTTCACTAAATGTGCTGCGGAATAAATACTATATTTGTCCCAGATTTCTTGAAGGAATTGCTTCTTTACAGCACTTGCCTCAGACGTGTCAGTTTCAACATCAAATGTTGTTACTGGATACGCACCGCATCCCTTCAGCCATTGGTACACAAAGTCAACAACTGGACCATACTGCCATGCTTCAACATCATCGATGAACAGTTTTTTGCCAGTCGCATTGAGTGATTCAGCTTGAGCGTAAAAAAGGATTTTTTGCAATTTCAAGTTAGTCAGGTCGTTTTCGGCCATTGTGCTCGATTGCTCGATAAAATAAGATGCTACGGTGGTGGCTTTTAGCATATACTACCCTCCATTTATACGCTTTGTTAGGCTTCATGCAAGCTTAACCACTTACAGTATAGATGATGCGTGCACAATATACCATAAGCTGATTAATGACTCAATTGGACATGAAAACGTGGGTTAGTTTTTCGGTTACATCTTTAACTTGTTTGCCTTTATTAGTTAGTTCGGGAATCGTATGTCCGTATAGAAATGGTGACATACCCTAGTCCTTTGCATCAAATGCTTTAGCCTTAGACATAAACTCTCGTAATCCAAATTGCCAATCACCTACATCCCAATAAAAATCACTTTGTCGCTGCGCAATCTGGTCAACCTCTTGAATAAGGAATGCCACGTTTTCGGGTGATGATTTAAAAACCTTAGACAATAGGTCATTATCCAGCAAAATATCGACAAGCATCTGTGTCACCCTCTCCTTATCATAGAAAGCAAAGGATGTGTAAAACGCACTCGTATCGATTGCACCTACGCTATCCACCGCAACAAGGGCTGCTAGATAATCAAACTGGACTATACGAGTTATACCTTCCTCAGTACCCCAGCCTGTAACATCTTTATATCGCTCGTCTGTTCGTAATATATTCTGAGTAGCGCTAAGGACACCGCGCGCCTCTCCATTAGCCCCTAAGGGGGTACGATTTGAGCGGGATGACATAGTAAGCGCATGTCGATACCAATTTGGGTAATGGCGGCCATCATCTCCAGGCACCTTCTGCAATGCTAGTTTTTTAGCGTCTTCATAGCGCTTAGCTTCAATGCAGACTCCTCCAATAATGGAAAGATGGATAAGGATCTCATACCATACATCTACAGGGTTTAGCGAGTCATTGAGACGCCATCTGCCCTTATGATCGAATCCCAAACTATAACATGCCACTAATGACTCTACGCAGACGTTGAAAATAGCCTCATCCTCTGCATGGACGGCTTTGATTGCAGTTAGAGATATTTCATCTATCACTAGAGTAATATCTGACTGGTTAAGAATTGAATCTGATGCCTTATCCTTTAAACCTTTCAATAGATCTTTTAAACGCTTCTTCTCTTCGACTACTGGAGGAGTTGTGTTACCTATCCTAGTAAGGATGAGTTCGGCATCTTTTAGCCATTCAACTTTTTCTTTGCTCACCTTTGCGCTTATAATCCTATTAATATCGTGCTGCTGCCACCGCTCGCTTGAGCTTCCATGCCTTACGAATACATCACCCTTTCTAAAGATTTCTTTCGTCTTGCCATTATGTGGATATTGGCCATCTGCTTTAAAAATGACAAAGCCGTCAAAATGGTCTATGCATTCAATAAGCGCAAAGTTATTTCCATCAATTTTTACAGTAGAGGCTGTAACACCTAGTGGCTCATGAAGATATTTTTTTAGCTTACTCCTCAAGGTTGCCTCATCGAATGCGTCATATAGAGGGTCTGTGAAATCAGTGGCTGCATTTCCTTTGTCATCTGCGCCTATCAATAACCATCCACCGCCGCTGGAAAGCATCGCTGCAATGTCTTTCGTAATTTCAACAATATCTCGCGTCTCTGCGATGTTAAAGGTTCTTTTGTAATCAAGCTTTTCATGCTCAGACCCTTGCGCTAATAGGGTTTTGACCCTTTCCTCCACATTTTCCATGAACTCTATTTTACACCATGTAAATTGTGTTTATTTAATAGAAGAAGAAGCAGCTATATAGCCGATGACAAAAAAGATAACGGCTCCAAGGGCAAATATAAATCCATAAAGGCTTCCACAATGCACGAAGATTTTAATAACTTACTAAAACGGATTAAACCCGATGAGAGAGTTATTGCCCTCTATAAGGAGGTGCTAGTGACGGAGGCCGCCAACCAATTAGGTACATTGAACGGCAAGATTAGTAAGGTTAGGCGAAAACTAGATACAATTGCCGATAATCGCCTAGAAGCTGTTAAAAAGTTCAACGCCGACCAATTAACATTCGAGGGAAAGAATGAGCTTGTAGGTTCTCTTGACGAGGATAAAGCGATGTTAAACAGTGAATTAAAGCAGCTTGAGGAACAACAGCTTATACGTGAATCAGACATTGAACTCTCGCTAGATGTTATGCGCGATGTAGATAGACAGTGGGAGTTTGCTTCTTTAATAAACAAGCAAGGGTTCCAAAACATGATCTTTCCAGATGGGCTAGTATACGACTATGAGCTAGGTAGGTTTGGAATCAAGGATTTAAGCCCTCTTTACAGATGTATCGCTAAACAAAAAGAGCCCGAAGAACCTTCGGAATCTTTCTTGGTTGCGGGGGTAGGATTTGAACCTACGACCTTGTGGTTATGAGCCACACGAGCTGACCACTGCTCCACCCCGCGTCATACGATAGTTATCTTAGCATTTTACCTATATTTTTACAAGCAAGGCTCACTTCTCGACGGGCTTGTCACCGAACAAAAAGTTCAACCATTGCTCAAAAGGTGGCTGTTTAACCGGTGCTGTTGGCGTGGTGGACAGGCTCGCCGTATCAACGAGTTTTGCACGTTCAGAATTAGGCGGCAAAACAAGTACGTGCTCGCCGGGTTCGGCAAGTCCCAAACGACGTTTTAATTCAAGTGTTTGATACTCACTGCTTTTGAAATACCTCTGCTCAAATCGTAAGTTTTCGGATTGTAACTCGGCGAGGTGTAGTTGGCGTCGTTTGCCGTCGATAACTCTCTGTAGCTGATAATTACGCTCGACCGCCTGAACAGATGCAATCGCCCAACTGGTGGCGATGACCAATGCAACGGCTAAAACAACATTGTTCGACGTCAGATACGCATGACGGATATGATATACAATACGCTTGAGTTTTCTATTTTGCATCGTCTTCTCTATTATAGCGTAGTAATGTTAAAATAAATGGTGCGTGGGGGCGTAGCTCATCGGTTAGAGCAGGCGGCTCATAACCACTTGGTAGTTGGTTCGATTCCAACCGCCCCCACCAAAGAGGTTTATTCATGACCAGCATTGAAAAATGCTGGTTTTATGATACAATAACTTTTAGTTTGGTACCTACTATCCGAGGAGTCCGATGGACACTGATATAAACGATATTCCCACTGGCGAGCTCGTCCAGCCCGAAATAACCTGGCTGTCCGACGGCAAAACCAATGGTGACGTGTTTTTGTACGTCGAGCGTCGACTGAGAGATTTGGCGCCATTGCCAATCGAGACACTCTCTCGTCAAATGCGAGACAGGCATTCGCTTTCCCCCCAGGAAATCGAACAGCGACGCGAACACAACGAATCGCTCCAAAGCGATCGTATGCAGATCCGTCGCGCAGTCTATCTGAGAATCTCTCTGAACGTCCAAAACCCTACTCGCAACGCATACTGCAGCCACAAAGAGGGTAGCAACGAGGCCTACCAGGTAGTACTATTCCGCACCATCAAGCAAACGCTTGTCCGGGAAACGAATGATCAGACAAGGTTAGAAAACCTCTTGTCTGTTTTGCCCGAAATCTGGAACGAAATCGTGCAAGAGATCGACAGTATCACCAAACCACCCCGTACCGACAACGTGTAGTGTTCACGAAAGAACCTTGCGTCGTCGGCGCGGGGTTCTTTCGTCTCTAGAGCCTTATATATCGCTTTTAGGGCGTTGCGATTCTAAATTATCTAATTGACTACTACGCTGAATCATCAAACCCTCTAAATGCTCGAGGCGAACACGTAACCGCGCCGCATCTTCTCCGCTAGTCGTATCAAGTTGCTTTTTGATTGATTCAATTTCTACAGCGTGGCGCTTAGTACTGCTATGGACACCCTGTAATTGACGTTCATTATTTTTGATGCGTTCCGCCCTCGCCGAAACAACAGATCCACCACGACCCTGCTCAGCCATGAGTACCACTTGATTGTCTGATAACTTGTCTAGGTCGAACGGTTCAGAACTCCCTACTGTCTCTTCCCATGCTGAAGACTCGTCATCTTCATCAATCTCTGGCATGCCCATCTGTTCGTAAATGCTTCCTATTGGTGCGTTGTGATCATCGTTCATGCGTCCACGACCTTCGCGCCAAAGTGTTTGTCCGATAGAATCAGTTCCGCTAGCTGGATGCTGTATCCGTGCCCGTTCCTCAGGAGTTGATTCTGCTGCGTCTTGTTGATTTTGTTCATTATTCATAGTGTTATTATACCCGAGATACCAAAAAACTCCGTGAAGCGATTGGCAAATCTCCACGGAGTTATGGCACCTGTTTGTTTGACCTCATGGTAGCATTATTAGCATTCATACTGCAAGTGCTTATCTACGTAATATTCACAGCACAAAAAGCAAACCACCCCTGCTAGAGGGGTGGTTTGCGGGATCTACCTAAAAGGTATTATTTCTTTTTTGAAATAGTTAGGAAACCGTTACGTGGGTTTTCCTTGACAACACGATCTTCTGGAAGATCAGCTGGCTGACCCTTTGCATTCTTTTCTACCTTTGCGAAAAAGTAGATTGTCTGTGGTTTGCCACCACGCAAAGTTACTGTTGTGTTGTGCAGGTAGTATGTTACGCCCTTTGAGTTTGTGTGCTTATAAGCCATTAGTCTTATACCTCCTTTAAATGCTATACAGGGTTAGATTACAGGGTCGGAGGCGCCGTGTCAACACCTTTGGCTATCTGTTGCTCAATTTTAAAATCAATTTTAGAATCAATAACCCTATAAACCGAACAATAATTGTCACAATGATGAGCACGCACACTAGTACCGTCCAGCCAGCAAAATCAGCAGACCACAGAGGTGAAGCAAAACTGTGACTATAGGTATCTGCCTTTGGTAATTTAGCCGTCGATTTTAATTCTCCTGATGGCCCATACCGCTCCAAATAGTCCACGGTACATTGTAGATATGCCTGTGAATAACCAGTGTAACGCGGCGCACAAACATCCTGTGCTTTTTTATAGATATTACCGTTCGGATTATTACCCCCACCCGCATCATCAATAATCTGCTTGCTATCTCGATTATACTGATTCTCGAGGTAGATTGTGCCCATGTTGGTATTCATATGCGATGTCACAAAACGTTGCAAATCAAAAAGTCTACTCTTTATCTGGTCGGAGTCACCGTGAACATCAGACGCCAGAACAGCATCACGTCGTTGTACCATGCCGATGTTATTCAGGCGCAAGAACGTTGCTGCCATAAATCCAAATAACACTAGCAAAATCAGCAATTGCCACGTACTCACGTGTTGCAAGTGTCTAATGCTGCGTTTAACTCCTTGATTCTCTGCCACAATGCCCACCGTTTACTGATATCAGTATAGCATGAGCATCTCTGTCCATCACCTAACAAAAAACACCCAATTCTCCACAGTATATACTCGGCGTTATGTGTCGCCATCCAGTGGCGAACTACGGACAATTCACGTATACTGGTTGTGTTATGAATATATACTTCTGTGGAATTGGTGGCGTCGGAATTGGACCATTGGCCGAAATTGCGCTCGATGCTGGTTACACGATTCAAGGTTCGGACAAGAATCAGGGAATAGTAACTGAACATCTCGAGAGCCGGGGCGTGTCTATTAACTACGATCAGTCAGGGTCAAACCTGCAACAAGTCCACACCAAACAACCCGTTGACTGGTTCGTATATACCGCCGGTATCCCCGACGAACATCCAGAACTTGTTATGGCACGATCACTCGGTATCCGTACGTCAAAACGCGACGAACTACTGAGCGCAATAATCAAAGAAAAAAACCTCAAACTTATCGGTATCACTGGGACTCATGGCAAAACTACAACGACAGCCATGACGGTTTGGACGATGAAAAAACTCGGTATACCGATTAGTTATTCTATCGGAGCAACAATGTCCTTTGGACCCAGTGGACACTATGAACCCGGTAGTAAATATTTCGTTTACGAATGTGACGAGTTCGATCGAAACTTTTTGCAATTCGACCCCTTCCTCTCTATGGTTACATCAATCGACTACGATCATCCAGACGTTTATAGCACACCTGAAGATTATGTTTCGGCATTTCGACAGTTCATCGACCAAAGCGAATGGTGCCTACTATGGCGCAATGACGCCAACTTGGTAGGAGAAATCAAAAATGGCTGGATTCTGGGCGCTCATGATGCATCAACAATAAAATTATCCGGTCAACACAACCGTGACAACGCTAGCTTGGTCGTCAAAGCCATGGAACGGCTAGGAATCGATGGCAATGCGGTGGATGCTATCAATACGTTCCCTGGAACTAATCGACATTTCGAAAAACTCGCAGCAAATCTATACAGTGATTACGGACACCATCCCGCCGAAATCGCCGCGACCCTGCAGCAGGCAAAGGAACTAAATGATAACGTCGTACTTGTGTATCAACCACATCAGAATGTACGCCAACACGAACTGCGCACACGATATACGGACTGTTTTGAGCAAGCAAATCTCGTCTATTGGCTACCGACATATTTGACTCGTGAAGATCCTGAATTATCTGTACTAACACCGGCCGAACTGAGTACAAAAGTCACAAATCACGACGCAATAAATATCGCCGATATGGACGATGCTCTCTGGGCAAACATTCAAAAAGCTCAGACAGAAAATGCACTGGTACTCGTCATGGGAGCTGGTTCAGTCGACGGCTGGATACGCAAAAAACTCGCTCAACAATCATCCGCTACAATGTTCTAGTTATATAATTTTGAATTTTTTAACGGTATCAATGCAAAAATCATCGCCGCTTCATAGTATTCCGCTCGAGTAACCACATCATCAGTTAGCAGACCAACGGCACCGTTGGCTTGCTTTGAATTTGTTTTACCAAACACAATATCGTCAGCCTCGCCCAGCTCTTTGCCTTGTTTTATCAGATCAGCAACCGGTGGAGGTAAAAAGAATGTCCCCGTTCGCCCTTTTCCCATTGCGCCATCTTGTGCCAAAACAACCATCCATGCAAAAGCTTCCATTTGATCACCCTTTGTTTCGAGTCCACCCTCGAGCCCAACCCAATAATCTGCCCCAGGGACTTCATTTTGTGCATTACTAGCACGATTCGATGCACCCTCATATGTCTCATCATCCGACATAGGCTGATCGCTCACTCCGGAGCTCACCGAAACACCCTCTACCGAGAAGTTCTCTTCGGGAAACATTTTTTCGAATGCAGCCTGGGTGGCGTTAATTTTTACAGGATTTTTTGATGCAACGATAATTTTCTTCATTGTTTTTCATCTTACCAGTTTTCTTCGAACTCCTCAAAATAAAATGGATCGCGAAAGAATGTTCGCGTGACAATCTGCTCAACCGCCGGTGCTACATCATAGTGTGCAAGTTTGTGTGGACGCATCCATTGCGTGTCATCATCTGTCCTTATGTCGTCACAGTTAAACGCAAAAACATGTGCCAGCGTGACGGTCATGAGACTCTTGCTTTGATAGATACGAATATAACAGTCTCCTGCATGTCTCATTGTTTGCCCCTCAACACCAAGCTTTTCTAGAGCCTCTCGCTTTGCCGCTACAAGCACTGTTTTGTCGTCATTATGAATTTTGCCGCTCGGTAGTGTCCATGTGTCAATAAAGGGCTGCTTGCGCCGTCGCTGTAACAATATATCCCCGTTGCTATTTTGAATCACGAACATTGTAATGATTTTAGGCTGCTGTCGTACGAATAACTTCTCGGCATTCAGGCGATCAACGTAAATCAGTCCTTCCGTATCCAATGTGTAACCACCGTCAACTTTTTTTACTAAACCACTTTGAATAATCTGCGTCAGGTGATAACTATACAAATTTGAATCCGCGCGGGGTGGACGCATGTCACGAAATCGTGCTATCTTTTGATGAAGAAGAATGCCGAGGATATGTTTTTGAATATTATGCTTTACTTCTACTTGTTTTGTCATTTTTGAGTCAATATATAGTTTTCTTATATCCTCAAAATAGCACGAAAAAGCAATGTTGTCATCTATAAATTACAAAGTGGAGGATTAGTACAAATGCCCAAAATTAAAAAACATGATAAAAAATTTGAGCAAAATTATCAAATAAATAGCCCGGCCGATGAACCATCCGAGCAATCACACATCGACGTAAACTCTCGCCCGCATAATTTCGAGGAATACCTACAATTACCTATTGCCGATAGATTAGCGGTGGCACAAAAAATCTATACAGATACCGCCCCTACTATAAAGCGTGACGGAGGCATGATTGAAAATGCATTAACATTCGACATCTCACATTTATCTAACGAGGCGAACGATAGCGTGCAAGCGAGCGTCGCCTTTGCAGAAGGCTCGTGGATAAATGAATTCAATACGGTATTTATTACAAAGCGACCCCACCTAAAAATTCATGTCGGTACACCAGACAAGGGGCATGAACACTTTGCGGACCTGGAGTTCATAGATCATTACACAGAATCTAGTTACAAAAACTATAAATTTTCGCACAAAACATACAACGTCATTAACGCCAGTTTTGATTCGCCCCTCACGGGAATCGATGGCGTTTCTGATTTTGATCACCCGTTATTTATCGATACGATCGGCATCGTCGATGCTGGTATCGCAGAAATCTACGGTCAAATGGATGCACCATTAGCCAGTAACGATTAGCTATCCAACTCGTCCGCGACAGGATCAGAGACTACTGCATTCAAAAAATTTGTTACCAAACCCTTGTCGAGCCATTTAATTTCGTATGTTGTCTTGATTTTATAATCATCGGATAAATCTGATTTGTGTAAAT
>CAMPEU010000008.1 GCA_946804195.1 uncultured Candidatus Saccharibacteria bacterium
ATAGCAGTACCCTATGGTGAAGTACCTATGACTAGGAGACCACATGAGGACAATTTCAAAAGCTGTCGTGACTGCCGCGATAGCCGCACTTTTTAGCACCTACATTGGAGTACCCGTTGCGGGTGCGGACCACATCGCCAAGAGACAGTTCAGGCGGATCTCGGCTGACCAAGCTTGTCAGATCTTTGTCACCCCTGGTAGATATACTGTGGCAGCATATGCATATGCTTTTCCAGGTGTGGCCGTTTGCGTGCCACCGTGGCAAAGGGACGAGAAACTCAGGGCGACAACCGGATATGCCCCGAATCTTGATGCCAATTTGCCGCATCCCCATTTTAGGTATTACGATGTACGTCCACTTGGCGAGCGTATGATTGCTAAATATCGCTTTCCGTGACACATCGCTGCAAGAACGTCGTGTCGAGTTTTGTGAAAAACTCACACTCTTCTAATCCGCCGACAACGTCGAAGGCCGCTGGCCCTCACGGGTCGGCGGTTTTTCATTTACACAATTCGGTTCTAATATCGTACAAAATACTCTACAAAAATAGGAGCTTGCCACGTGCTAGCTCTTTTTTATTGTAGGGAAAACCATTCTTGTTAGAATTTATTCAGATTTATGTCACATCATTACCTGATGATTTAGGCTAAAATAGATAGATGAGCAAGAATAGAGATAATTTGAACTTTTTTAAGGACAGCAACGGCCGATGGGCAATTGTTCAATTTCCAAACCCTCTTTTGATTACATGGCTATTTTTTATGTTTATCTTGGTAGCATCTAGCGACGATAGCCTCAAGGGTGGCGTTCAACAGTTAGCCAGCGCCCTGCTACTCGTCTGGGCATATTTAGAAGTAACGACGGGCGATAGTAACTTTCGAAAATTGCTAGGTGGAATTGTTTTATTGATTGTTATGTACGGTTACTTTAATTAATTACTGTAAAATTTATCACTTTAAACGGTACCGAATTTTCAGGCTAAAAGCGTCTATGCTACCATAAGTAGTATGTGGGCAATGCGCAAGGACACAGGCTTTACTATCGTCGAGCTACTGATCGTAGTCGTCGTAATCGGCATCTTGGCCGCAATTGTCACCGTTGCGTACACTGGAATTTCGGCTAATGCTCGTGACGGTGTCAGAAAGTCAGACATAGCCAACCTTGCAAAAGCGATAGAACTATATCATGCGGAAAATGGAGTTTACCCTATGTCGGGCGGATGGTGTACTCAGATATCACATCCATCACACACGGCTGCATTCCAGGCAGCAATACAGCCATACCTGAGTAAAATAACGCTAGATCCTCAGTATGCGGCGACCTATCAAGATTACTTTTACAGAAGAATAAGTGACAGTTCGTATTATCTTTATGCTGAGTTAGAGGGTGAAGATCGTCCCGATGATGGGTTTAGTGGCTGCAGTAGAATAGGCGGTACGGACAACGAATACGATTATAGGTATCCGGCTTTTTAATCCAGCACAGGTGAAGATCCGCTAAGCTTTAGCGAATTACTTTTTTTTGTTACAATTGATATACAATGTGGGCAGTTCGTAAAAATTCAGGTTTTACAATAGTTGAATTACTAATAGTCGTCGTTGTTATTGGCATACTGGCTGCAATCGTAACGGTTGCATATACGGGTATTACGAAAACGGCACAAATATCTGCAATCACGAGCGAATTAAAGGCATGGCATAAGCTTTTCGAAGTATACAAAGCGGCAAACGGTAGCTATCCACAGCCTGCAGCGGCCAACCCAACGACAAGTGGCGGGCCCGGCGCGAATGCCTTAAACGTGTATTGTCTCGGAACGGGTTTTCCGACATACAGCGGTAGTCCGTATTGTTATGCAACCACCAATCCTCCCTATCAGGCTGCTGAATCAACCGGTACATATTTGTTATCTCAACTTTCTACCGTAGGTACTCCACCGACCAATTCTACGAAGTATACCCAAGCAAACGTAATAGGGCCTTTTCTGCGGTACTACAGCGCTAGCGATGTACGTTTGTATAGCCTTTATCCTGCATACACTACCTGCCCGTCGGGTATGATTGGCGGCACAGGTACTGATCCTAACCGTCATTACTGTTACATTGCATTGAATTACAACTAATCGTTCATGGCAACAAGAAAGAACAAATATCTTCATGGCAGCAGCATCAAAGCATCATATTAATCTTCGTAAAATTAATGGATTTACGATTGGTGAACTGCTAATCGTCGTTGTTGTTATAGGTATACTGGCCGCAATTGTAACAGTTGCATATACGGGGATCACGGGGCAGGCTAGGGACAGTAAGCGTAGTGCAGATTTAAAATCTGTTCAAAATGCTTTAGAGCTATATTATATCGATAAAGGCGGTTACCCAAGGTGCGGTAGTACCGGGCCAAATACTCCTCCGGTGCTGAATTCAGGGACGCTTAGCTCATGTTTGGCTGACGATCTAGTCCCGCAATATATGAGTGTATTACCTGTAGATCCAACGAATGATGGTGCTCAGTATGCATATCGTTACGCTGCGGGTTACAAAAAAACCGGAGCCACCTACATAGCTTCTCCGGTATCTGATAACTACATTTTGGCAACAAAGCAAGATACCGTTACGTCGCCTACATTTAGTGGATGGGGGCAAACGGGGCTTACCCTTTTACTCGGATCTGATCGCTAAATGGCGTCTCTGTGACTAATGGCACTGAATCTGTTAAGAATCTATAGTTAAATACTATAGACAGTCGCATATATGTAGGAACATTGTGCTATGCGTGGGGTGGTATGTCGGATACTATGCACGCGTTCGAAAGGACAAAATAATGAGCGGTGAACTATATAACCATAAATATATGGAAGAGATGCCCCTCGAGCCAGAAGCGATGCTGAGGTTGAGCAAGGCAATGTCGGACATTGCACATAGCGAGGTATATGCAGGAACAAGACATGGCAGGCATCTAATCAGAGAGGCGCGAGTACTCTGGAGGGAGTCATACGGCCGGAAGCATCTAGAAAACAAAAAAGCGCCCTTCTAGACGCTGACGATGGTGCTGGGTAGTGCGCCACATTAAAACAAGGCCTCATCAGCCTTGTTTTAGTAGCTTTGATTTCAGCTTCTTTTTCAGCAGGCGTTTACGTGATGCGCCATGCCAGTTCTTATGTTTTGCCATTATGCTAGCATACCACATTACGACATCTATTTTGATTTTTACGAAATATACACAATAAATTTTGAGCTCATGATATACTAACCATAGGCTCTATGTGAGGGTCTCGTCTGTTTTATACGGGCGAAGTATCTTTGGGGCCAATATAAATAACAGGGGGAACGTGAAACAGATTAGACATCTGTTAGCCATCAACACATCCCGTGTAGCATCACTGTGCACCTCTGTTAAAACGACCCGACCGATGCATATCGGTCTTGCTGAATTTGTACAAATAAATTCCGATTTGCGGCTGCGGAAGGACGAGGTAATATAATGCCAACTCCGCAAAGATTACCTTTGGTTGATAGTGATGATGGCGTTTGGGGAGATATCCTTCGTCAGTACCTGATGAAGGAGCACACAAACAACGATACCGACAACATAGCTAATGGTGGACACAAAACAATTACAGTTACTGCGGGCACTACGGCCGCCGGTACTGCACCAATAAAGCTCACCTCGGGCCCGTTGATGACCGCCTCTGAGGCTGGAGCAATTGAATTCCTTAGTGATAACTTGTACTTTACTCAAACTACCAGTAATATGCGCAAAAAGGTCGCTATCTATGATGACAGCTCTGGAGCTACTGGCGACATTTACTATCGCAATAGTTCTGGGTACTTCACGCGACTGGGCGTAGGGAGTAACGGCAATGTCTTGACTCTAGCCGGTGGACTACCTAGCTGGTCATCGTCCACTTCTGGCCAAACCATTAACCTTGCGAATAACACCCTCACTGGAACAACTGCTCAGTTCAATACCGCGCTGAGCGATAACGACTTTGCGACATTGGCGGGTACAGAGACGCTAACGAACAAGACCCTGACGAGTCCGAAGATTAACCTCATCAAGGATGCGGGTGGTGCAACTTCTATCGTCCCTTACACCGTTGCAAGTGCGGTTAACTACCTGCAAGTACTTGCAGGTACGACAGGGAATGGCATATCTTTGCAAGCTGTCGGAACTGACACCAACATCGGTGCACACATTTGGTCAAAAGGTACCGGCAGTATAAACTTCAGATCGTTAACCGAAGGCTCTGCGCTTATTGCCCAACCAGTAACGTCCGGCGTGAACTATACGATAATATCTGGCTCTGCAACCGGAAATGCAACACGCATTGAGTCTACTGGAACTGATACCAATATCAACATGAACCTTGTCACAAAGGGCGCTGGAATTGTTCAGGCTAACGGAGTTGAGATTGCCACAATATCTGGTACACAAACATTAACTAACAAAACTCTCACCACACCAAAGATTGATGCAATTTACGACGCTAACGGCAACATATCCGTGTCAATAGCTTCTACGGCTAGTGCGGTAAACTTCCTTCAGGCAACAAACGGAGCTACTGGCGGCGGCGTTTCACTATTCGCTTCTGGTAGTGATACAAACATTTCAAATAATATCTATAGCAAAGCTGCCGGTACGGTAAATCTACGTAGTAATACGAACGGCATCATCCTATCGGGCGTTCCCGTCGCCTCTGCCGTCAACTACCTAACTATTACTAACTCCACAACAGGACTCACGCCATCTATTACTGCAACAGGCTCGGACGGCTCCATCAACTTAGACCTTACTCCAAAGGGAAGTGGTCAGGTGAGAATTCTCGGCGTTCCTGTCGTAACTGAGACGAAAAACCAAACCCTGACCAATAAAACTATTTCTGGTAGTTCAAATACACTTTCTAATACCTTTACTTTGACTACCACGGGCACGAGTGGCGCAGCCTCTTATGACGGAACAACTTTGAATATTCCGCAATACCCAACTGGCGACGTCACTGGTCCCGCTAGTTCGACCGATGATGCCATCGTCCGCTACAATGGTACGACAGGAAAGTTAGTGCAGAATTCCGGGGCTACGCTAAACGATAGCGGTGATATCCAAACAGGCGGAAAGATTATCGCCGGAGACTATTCATACACATCAAGTACTCTACATCTGCTCGGCGGATCCGGCGGTCAACCAATTTTGCAATTATCGCGCGGTTCAGGAGTTACTCCATCCGATACATTCGATTTTGGATTAGCCGGGGGTGGTTTATCTATTCGCGATGTCGGTGCCGGCGGATATCTTGCGGCTAATATGTTTGCGTACTCCTCCTCTTCGGAGGTCTACGTCGGTCAAAAGGGTACGGGCAGCAATCAGTCAAACAGAACAGCCATACTCAGTGCTACAACTCACAGTTCGAGCGTCGGTAGTAATATAGGTGGCCCTAGCCTAATCGTTCGAGGGGGTGGAGGAACGGGAACGGGAACACCAGGTGATATTTTGTTTAATACGTTCTCTACTACAACATCTGGTTCAACAGCGCAATCCAGCACAACACGCGTAACTATCGCCGCAACAACTGGAGTGATGACAATTGCTAATCCCGGTACGGTTGCAGGTTCCGTAGTCTCAATAGATAGTACTCAAACCCTCACAAACAAAACAATAGCAAGTCCCGTTCTCTCTGGCACCATAACAGGAACTTACACGCTAGGTGGATCACCTACATTCCCGTCAAATATCGTGACGCTGACGGACTTACAAACACTAACGAACAAAATACTTGATAGCGCAACACTCAGTGGAACGACTGTGGTTCCAAAAAATGATATTTTTGAGCTCTATAATACCGTTGATCAAACAACAAATTATGAACGAGTACGGCAATACTGGAGTGGTAACTCATTTACTATTCTTAACGAGGCTGCCGGATCTGGTACTGCACGAACGACCACTATTACTGCTCAGAATACATCCTTGATCGTCGGCTCTAATGTTGTTGTATCAAGGCCGGGCGGTACGGGTGTTGGTAATTTATTCAACGTCACGTCCACAGGTTTGACGTCTACCAGTTCGAATCAATCCGGTATTAGTATAACTCCGGTTATCAATCAGTCTGGCACGGCTAGCTATACAGGCCTCCATATTAATCCAACCGAAACCGCGACAGGATCCGGTGCAAAAAACCTCATTGATGCCCAGGTGGGTGGTGTGAGTAAGTTCACAGTAAGTAATACCGGAGCTGTGACTGTTGCGGCAGTAGGTACGAGTGCTGGTTCACTGGTTAGTATTGACGGTACTCAAACCCTAACTAACAAAACTTTGACTACACCAGCAATCAATAATGCTGCCACTCTATCCGTAGGGAGCTTGAGCGGAGGAACTACAAACCCAACAAAAATTGTTTTCGAGAATTCATATGCAACTAACACCCCCGGTAGTCTCGCAAGTCAAAAAATCCAGTTATACAGCGGTTACGGCTTCGCTATCTCGCCCTCGATGCTCGAATATCAGGCAGTCGCATCTGCAACACATAAATTCTTCATCGGTAGCACGGAACGGCTTGCGATCAGTGGCACCGATGTGACTATCGGGGGTGTATCTGCCGTTACTACTACCGATTCACAAACTCTCACGAATAAAACCCTCTCATCACCAGTTTTATCTGGAACTATCACGGGCACCTACACACTTGGCGGTACACCAACATTCCCATCAACTGTTGTTACGACGACAGGCTCTCAAACCCTGACAAATAAAAACATGACTTCGGGCACTAATACGTGGCCAACGTTTAATCAAAACACGACCGGTTCTGCGGCCACCCTTACAACAGCGCGTAACATCTCACTAACTGGTGATGTAGCTGGATCTACGTCATTCAATGGTGGATCAAACGTCAGCATTACTGCAACCGTGGCAGATGACAGTCACTCGCACTCTATCAGTACACTCACTGATCAAAGTCGCCTATTCAATAACATGGGTGACGTTCATTCAACTCGAAGTACATTTGACGCGCAAGGAGCTGGATCCACGGTTGATTATGGTTGGCGGTACGTAAAGGGTAACACAAATGGACCCGGCACCAATGGTGCCTCCCAATACTACAGTGCTCTAATCGGACTGGGCAATGAATACAATTACAACAGCTACGGAATGCAAATTGCATTTCCGCGTAACGTCAGCGAACCTTACATCTCGATCCGTTACGAGGAAGCTGGCGCTCTTCAGGCGTGGCAAAAGATTAGTGCTGGAGACTCTGACAAGCTAGGTGGCGTAGCAGCATCGTCATACGTCAGTTCAACCGGCACGCAAACCCTTACAAATAAAACAATTGTCTTACCACGACTAGACGATTTGTACACCGACACACCAACAAATCTAAATTACACACTGGGAAGTAGCTCAGGAAATTATCCCGCCTTTAGCCCCGTACCTAAGTATCTGTGGCATGACCTTCTACGATTTAGCCGTTGGTTTGGCGCACCCATCTACGAAACCTACAGTGGAAGCTGGTCATCCCAAACACTAAACACAGCATTTTTCAACGGTAAAGAATCGCAAGCGGTAACAGTAGCGGACGGAACGACAACAACCGCCGCTCGTTGGACATGGAACAGCGCTAGCGCTTCTTATAGTAGTATTTCGTGGTGGATTCTCGGCTTTACGTACGTAGCTGGAGGTCAGACTAATGACATTTTGGTGGAATCATCGACCAATGGAAGTACCTGGACAACTCGCCATACCTCTAGTTCAACTGCCAGCGGGAGTCCGGTCTGGCTCTATCAGTCACCTCATAGTGGCGACTCGTATCTTCGCCTAACTATCACATCTACAGCCGGTCAAAATATCAGGCTTAGTTCTATTAGAGCGCTGTCTACCCGCTGGGGCGATCAGGGTGGTGGATCTGAATACGAATATCCGTATGCCTGGGATAACGACCAAAACATTACAGTCGGGGATAACTCTCCACGCTCTAACGGCGCCTTGAATCTCGGCAGCACTTCGACAACAACGGCAGCGGGGGGAGTGTACTTTGGTAATGATACCAACCTCTATCGCAGCGCTGCAAATACACTCAAAACCGACGACACACTGATCGTAGGCGGTGGTACTTTGGCTATAGGAGATTCACAGAGCACGGCCAATTATATTGAATTGCAGAAAACAGCTACATCTGGCGAAAGTAATCTGCCTCGTATTCGTTCGGATAGTATTATCAACTCAGGATCAGGCAACGACCTTGTCCTGTCGTCAAGAAGTAGTTCGGGGGGTGTTGTCTTTGAAACGGGTAATGGCGGTGTCCGTCAACTCGCCCTAGACTCTACGGGTAAACTATTACTCGGTAACAGTAATGATACTAATTTATATCGTAGTGCTGCAAATACGCTGAAGACTGATGACAACCTGATTGTCGGTACAGCAGGAACGGCTGCGGGAAGCGTTGCAACGATTGATGGCGCGCAAACTCTCACAAACAAAACAATAACCTCCCCGAGGATTAATACCATTCTCGACGGCAACGGTTACAACATATTAAACTTTGCGTCCGGCACCACACCTACCAATTATCTATCAATTGCGAATAGTACTAGCTGGGTTGGTTTAAGTGCCGTAGGCTCTAGTTCAAGCATTTCCATATACACATATCCAAAGGGTAGTGGTGTTTCAGTTATATACACTTCGTCAGGCAATACCCCGACCCTACAAGCCAATGGGCAGGACACTAATCTCGACCTTAATCTAACATCTAAGGGTACGGGTGCCGTACAAGCTAATGGTATCGATGTGGTCACGATCTCCGGTTCTCAAACCATAACCAATAAAAACATGACATCCGGCACGAACACCTGGCCAACATTCAACCAAAGTACCACCGGCAACGCCGCCACCGCCACTACTGCGACGTATGTCACTAGTGGAATGCCAAACAACACCGATAACTACATGAACTTTCGGGTTATCAGAAATATTAACACCTCGACAAGTAATGACGGTCTATACATTGGTTACGGCAACTCCAATAATGGGCTTACCAGAATTTTTGGTGGTGGTGATACGACGAATTATGTCACGATCAACACTGGCGGTACGCTCACAGCCCCCGGAACAGTACAGGGTACTCGTCTAATTTCCACTCAGGCAACTGGCACAGCACCACTAACCGTATCCTCGACAACAAAAGTCACTAATCTGAACGTCGACATGCTCGATGGCAACCAAGCATCAGCATTTCCTACTCTTGCCGGAAACAATACTTTCACTGGTGGCAATAAGATTACTGTCCAAAATAGTCAGGACGGTGGCTCTAATAGAGGCATCTGGATGTGGAGTAGCGGTGACTCTAACTGGGGCATTTACATGAGTACGGCGGGGGCAGCGAAATCTCTAGCTGGCGGTACTGCTGCTGCTGGAATAGACGGTAGAACCTCGCATGGTATCCGGTTCCGCTCCAGCGACTCTTCAACTCAGATTGGGTTTCTGTGGGAAAACAAAAACGATGTCGCCTTGATGCAGTTGACGCCCAATACCGGCAACCTCTACACCATGGGTGATATTTATGTCGGTAATAGTACATCCAACAAAGTAGCCACACAGACAGGCACCGAGACACTCACCAACAAGACTCTCACTAGTCCGATAATCAACGGGAATACGTCGATAAACGGTGACCTCACTGTTGATAACGGTACGAATTCCATTATCAACGTCATCTCTGACGACGGCGGCGTTTCCGGCATCCAATTGTACGGTGACTCTCAGGGTACAGGCTATGTCGAGGTAGGCCAGTCTACTTCGCACGGTGGTGGAATGTACTACAATGGTGACGGTTCACCAGCGTTCGCATCTGGAGAGGCTACCGACACAATTGGTTTCTACCGCAAAAGCGCAAGTGTTCGTAGTGAAGTTTTTTACTACGCACATAACAGTGATGATGTTTACTTTAATGGAGCCATTAGTTCTGGCGGCGTCCCTGTTGTCACAACCACAGACACTCAAACTCTCACAAACAAAAACCTTACTTCCGGTACAAACACCTTCCCGACATTCAACCAAAGCACTACAGGCAATGCCGCCACTGCGACAACGGCAACCAATCAAAGCGGTGGTACTGTTAATGCAACGACAGGTACCTTTACTAGTTATGTAAACACAGATGAAATCAGGAATCGAACCGGTACGCAGCTAGTTATAAATTCTGGTGATTCGGCTGGAGTAGCAACTGGCCAGACTGGCGAATTAGTTTACCTCAACGCCGAGAATGGTATAGAAATCAACAGCTCTCCCAATAACTGGGGTAGTGGTTGGGCAGGCCGGAACACTGCAACTATCAATAATTCATCGGGTAATAGCACTTTCCCGGGTACTATTCAGGGAACCGTCTTAATTTCTACCCAGTCTACCGGCACTGCACCGTTGACCGTATCCTCAACTACCAAGGTCACCAATCTCAATGCCGATTTGCTCGACGACATGGATTCTAGTGCAACCGCCACCGGCAGCACGATAGTGGCCAGAAATTCCGCCGGTGACATATTTGGGCGTTATCTAAACATGAGCCATGGCGTATCGACGCGTAGTAGCGACACGGTATTTTACTCTTCCACAGATGACTACATCCGCAAAAACAACGCCACCGGATTTAAGAATTCGTTGTCACTAGATAACGTAGACAATACTGCCGACTCTGCTAAAAGTGTAGCGTCGGCTGCTCAATTGACTACCGCCCGCACGATCGCCCTATCCGGTGCCGCCACCGGCACCGCTACCAGCTTTAACGGATCGGCTAATATTACAATTCCAGTGACCGCATTGAACGCCAACGATCTCAATACTGGAACTGTACCGGATGCTCGCCTGGCGGGTACTTACTCAGGATTCACGCACAAGATTGACGGATCAAATACAATCTTCACCACACCAAATTCAGGGTCTTCGAACAGTTCGGGCCGCACGGTCTACGGTTTAGCCGAGTATCGCAGCAACAGCAGTGGGCAAATCGGAGCTATCATTTTTTACGCACCAAACACAACTAGTTCGATTATGCACCAGTTAGAGATCAATGGATTACTCTATAATCAGAATATTGTGCAAATAACCGTTCAGGGTTATCGCACGACGGGGGCCTGGAGTGATCTACGAAAGATTAGTACTGGCACAGTTGACGTACAGGTACGATGGGGGGTTGATCCATCCGGAAAGAACTGCCTAATTTTAGGTGATGTTGCTACCAGCTGGTCTTATCCTCACCTATCTATCGTGCGGGCAATGTTCAGCCATTCTGGCGCCAGTGATGCCTATGCTACGGGTTGGACAGTGGGGGTGGTGACTGATCTGACCGGTTTCACCCAGGTCACATCCAGCATTTCCGACTCGACCATGGTTGGTAGTATCTCGGGTAATGCCACTACCGCCACTACTCTGCAGACAGCCCGCACAATCGGAGGAGTGTCTTTCAATGGTTCCGCTAATATCAACCTACCGGGCGTCAACACCACCGGCAATCAAAATACTTCTGGTAGTGCCGCTACGCTGACAACCTCACGGACTTTCCAAACGAACCTTGCGAGCACCTCATCGGCTTCGTTTAATGGTTCTGCTAATGTCACGCCGGGAGTTACGGGTACCCTGGCTGTCGGTAATGGTGGTACAGGAAGCACTAATGCCGCAAGTGCTAGATCAAGCCTGGGACTGGGTACATTTGTTGATGGTTCCGTAAACGGATCACCTACATCACTGATTTTATGGACAGGAACAGTTGCCCAGTACAATGCAATCGGTAGCAAAAATTCTAATACGGTGTATATTGTAACGTAATGCCAGTATACAAAGGTTCGACTCCAATCGTTGCAGCGTACAAAGGGACGACACCAGTGACGAAAATCTATAAGGGTTCCACGCTCGTATGGACGTCATTTGTTCCAACTGATGAACATAACATAAATCGCACTAACTATTCAGTACCATCCGGCGCTCTTGAATGGCGTGTCAAATTGATTGGCGCAGGTGGTGGTGGCGGTGATGGCTGGCAAGGCGGATCACAGGATTGTGGCGGTGGCGCAGGTGGTGGTGGTGGCGCGGTGCTTGATACAGGCTGGAAATCAGTATCATTACTTGGTTCAACCTACTCCATAACAAGAGGAACAGGCTCGACCGGAGCTAATGGTAATGCTTCAACCTTTACCTCCGGTTCCGTGTCATTATCGGCCGGCGGTGGCGTCGCAGGTACTAACGGCGCTGCCGGCAATGCAGTAAATGCTGCGGGCGGTAATGGTGGAACAACGTCGGTCTCGGGCGTAACTGGCGTTACCACTGTGAATGGTACTGCCGGCGGTGACGGCGGTAGGGGGCGTCAGAGTTCCCTAGGTGATGCACCTGCCGCTCCAAACAATAGTTCAGGGGCTGCTGCCGGTGGTGGTGGTGGCGGCGGTATGTCTGGATTTAACTTTGGCTTACCTGGTCAGGGTGTCAGTGGTGGCAACAGTCTATATGCGACAGGTGGCGCTACCGGTCGACCAGGTTCAGTTCCGTCCAGTGCGGGAGCGGAAAACCCCGGAGCAGGTGGTGGTGGCGGTAACAATGCTAACGGCTCAAACGTCGGTGGCGATGGTGCTAATGGTGGCCTTTATGGTGGTGGTGCCGGTGGTGGTTCCGGCGCTGGACTTGGACGCGGCTACGGTGGCGCCGGTGGCATTGGCTATACGGTTATGGAATACAGATAGGTTGTTGATTCAGATATATTAAAATATGAAATAACAAATTTCTTTGAGATTACTGCGCCTTCTCTGGATTATTCTCTACAGATTGCTTAATTTGCGGACTCCTGGCACTACCAAACTGAGTTACCCGGAGGGGCAGGACAAAGCTGAACTGAGATCCATGATCTAGGCGACTTTCGACATCTATCTTGGTGTTTAGCTTTTGCGCTAGCTTTGCAACAACGTATAATCCCAATCCTGTCCCGCTCGTTTCGCGAGTACGGTAGTCCTCGCTGCGATAAAACTTTTCAAATATATGCTGTCGATCAGCCGCACTCATACCGATCCCGGTATCTTTAACAAAAAACATTATGCCATCATCACCTTCGACACCGGCGCCCATTGTAACCGAGCCTTCTTTTGTATACTTGATTGAATTAGTAATGAAATTTTGCAGGATTTCTTCTAGATACAAGCGACTAGTTGAAATCTTTGGCAACGCAGATCGTACATCCAAATTCAACTTTAATGATTTGTTTTCAGCCTCGGGAACATATCGCGTGAATAAATCGTGCATCATTGCATCCACATCAATTTCTTCGATAACGTCACCGACACCACGCTCGGCGCGTGAAAGGGTAGAGAGATCATTGATCATTCTCGCTAGATATATAACTTGTTTATGAGCATCCTCGGCCGCATCACGAAGCTTTTTGCGATCCGCATTCCTATCGTCTAGTAGCAATAGGTTACTTAGACTGCCCTCGGCAATTGCGACAGGCGTACGCAACTCATGGCTCGTCACACTAATAAATTCGTCCTTTTCTTGCTCGAGCGATTTTTGCTTGGTAATATCACGAATTATCAACACGACGCCATACTCATCAACAGTATTAAACGTACCGCGAATTCGCGACATCTGAAAACTCAAATGGCGCTCCTCGCCGTTTGTTTTGAATGTAATATCATCACGAATTAATGTCGATTTCACTTCATCAATCAAGCCTCTGACTTGGACATTTTTTGCATCTTTGCCAAAGAATTCGAACAATCCATCAATTTCACGCCCTATTAGCGACTGATTCGTGTCAAAAAATACTTGTGCTGCTGCATTTTGCGATGTCACACGTCCATAACGATTCAACGTAACCACGGCGTCATTAATACTATTGAGTAAAGTATTAAGTCGATTTACTTGAAATAATTCCGACTGCTGCGCTTTGAGTAATTCGGTGTTTTTCTTTTGTGCACTCATGATGGCTGTTACGAACATATATGCAGTGAATATCGTTAGTACCACAACCAAGATCGACAGGAACGAATACCCGACCACGCCTCCGTCTTCCGCAAAACTAGCGGGAAACAACACAACGTATAGCATTGCCAAAATCACCAGTCCTGCGCTACTCAGCCAAAAACCAACCCATCTGTAATATATAGAAGCGAGTAGTATCAAAATCGCCCAGGTTACGGTGAATGGGCTGTATGTTTGACTAAAATAAAGCAACATAACTCCCATCGACAGATGCGCCCAGACGATTGCATAGAACTTCAAGGATTTTTTTGACAGACTGGCAATAACTAACCCGGGCAAAATAAGCAAATTCGATACATAGGAAAATATGATTACAATTGGATAGTAGTCAAAGGTAATGACACCTACAAAGAATTGTATGGACAATACGATGGCTATAAGCAAAGAAACACCGATAATTCCAAATGCGATCGGCTTTGATAATTGACTCGTGTCATCAGTCATATGAATAGTATACAAAGTGTTTATGGTTATTGCGAGCCTTTGGTAGTAAACCGTGGAATTTGCTATAATGTGGGATACATGAAATCACTAAAGCTCAACAAGCCGCACTTGTTAGTTGTCATCGGATTACCCGGTGCTGGAAAGAGTTTTTTTGCAAAAAAATTCAGTAAAATGTTTGGAGCGCCGCATGTTGATCATACGTTTTACCGCTCACTTACCACCGGTTTGTCCGCATCTGACGCTATCATAAACGACACAATCGAAAAACTGATGCTGACACAACAAACTATTGTCATTGAAGGCCCCGGTCATGAGAAACGTAGTCGTAAAGAACTGGGGCTGTTGGCACATAAAAAAGGCTACAAAGTACTATACATATGGGTGCAAGTCGATCCTGCAACGGCATCCGCACGCGCTGTTAATCGCACCAAGATCGGAGTATCTCGCCAGGAATTTGATAACAGATTGAAAAAATTTCATCCTCCGGAAAAGAACGAGTCATACCTTGTCATTAGCGGAAAACACACGTACCAAACTCAGGCTCGTACAGTACTAAAAAAAATCGTCACAGAAAGACCGCTCGCGTCACAAGCGCCACTCGAAGACGAAGCAAGAAAAGCATTTCTACGCAGTAGATTGATGGGATAATATGCCAGTTATACATGATAGCGAATTCGGCGACATCACAGTGCGTCGCAGTATGCGCGCGTCATCTATTCGCATTAGCGTTGCCCCGAATGGGTTACTTCGTGCATCGGTTCCTACGTATGCACCGCTTTTTGTGCTTCGACGGTTTATTAAATCATCTCGACCACATCTTCGAAAAATGCTCGCATCCCAAGCCCCCGCCTATGAATTACGTGACGGTATGTACATTGGTAAGAGTCACAAGATATCAGTCAGAGGCGCCGATGAAACATCAGTGAAACGTACGGGACAATTAATTGTTGTTAACCTAGCACCCGGAGATAAATTGACAGATCCAGGTATGGAAAAGAAGGTGCGGACCGTTGTGCAAGCGGCGCTTCGGATAGAAGCAAAAAGCCATCTACCCAAACGTCTTGCTTATCTCTCTGAAAAGCTAGGGTGTAGCTACGACAAAGTGCGATTTTCGCATGCAAGCGGACGGTGGGGGAGTTGCAATAGTCGCGGCACAATTAGTCTCAATATAGCACTCATGAAACTACCGTTTGAACTAATTGACTACGTTATCATTCATGAACTGTGTCACACAAAGCAAATGAATCATTCGCCCAAATTTTGGAGCCTCGTCGAAGCCGCCGACCCCAATTACAAGGAACATCGCAAACAACTCAAAGCTCAAACTCCATCAATATAATTAGTACGAATTAACATGGTGGTAATCGTCGTAATCACCTTGTTCTTTGTTGAGCAAATTCCATTCCTTTAGATAATCCCTGAATAGATCTTCGTCATTCAGTATTCTCTGGTACAGTCCTGATAGTGCGTCCTGAACATACGGTAAATTATGCGCTGTTCTTTGTGCGCAATACTGTAGTTCACGTTCAATTTTTGCTCTAAATTCATCCGCAGTTAAATCGCGAGAATATTCATCAATGACTTCGCCGTACGGTACTGTTTCTACGAATCGTTCCATATTTACTTTCTCACCCGCTGAACCGGGCGACCTTTCCATGTTATTGTTCCGAAATTATAACGATATGTACTAATAATGAGAAGTAGTATCTCCTGAATTACCGTTAAAGGCAATAGCAACGCTCCAATAACTCTATAACGCACCCATACTCGTGATAGATAGTAAAACGCTAGTAAGTACTGTCCGACAATAATACCCAACATCCAGGGATACCACCAAACGAGTGCATATGGTAGTAGGACGGATACGAGTAAGACTATCAGCCATGCGACCTGTACGGAATTGCCACTCGACTGCGGGTAAAGTAGGCGAATACTCGTTTCAACTTGCGAAGACCACCTTTTTTCATAGCTAAGACCCAACCATTTATTACTCATAACCAATCGGTACTCCTTTGTCTTTGCGAGTTTTTTTGCAATCGTAGTCTCCATTTGTACCGACATTTGCAAACTTTCATCTGTTGCCAGCTGGTCCAATATAGTTTTGCGATCGATCAGCCACGCATTTGCAACCGCCCGAGGTGTTTCGGGCCGAAAACGCATCAAAGTCCAGAAGTGCCTCATGGTGGTAAATAGCGTACTAGTTGTCCAGTGGTCATTGCGAATCGGCACAATCGATAACATGCGAGCATTGTGACGCCTGTAGTACTGCACCAGATTCATGATAGTATGCCGCTCGATTAGTGTATCGACATCCAGGTAAAACATGATTTCACCACTTGCTTCGTCCGCAAGCCTTGCCTGTGCATGATTTTTACCTAACCAACCTTCGGGTAGAGATTTACCATCTACGAACCGAACGCCGGAATGCGCAAACGATTTAATCAATATAGAAGTATCATCATGAGATTCATCATCTAGTACAATGACCTCGAGCTTTGGATAATCGCTTCCAACAACTCGTTCGAGGCATTGCGTCATTGCATGCGTTTCGTTACGCGCAGCAATACATACGCTAACAGTTGGTAGCTTTTTTTCATCAATGCTCGACTGATCCGGCTGTATAGTGAGCCAGTGAAGCACGTTATATAATTTGACAAGGACGTAGATATCAATAATTGCAACAATGCCGATTATGATCACATCAATCATTACCTTAATAGTAGCATAATTGCTTCAGGGGTCAATGCTTGCATTTTTCATCGTTTTGGTGTATAATATATGTATCTGAGGTCGTGCATGCACGTATTTCAGCGAGTCGCACCCGCGGCAATTTGCATACCCTACACCACGGAGGTGAAACACTCATGCGCTTACGCAGGAGTCTGATCGCAACACAAGTTGTGGCAATATTCGGTTTTCTTGGCCTTGCCATCACGCCGACAGCCACAGCCGACGGCTTTCCGCCACCCAGCAATGACGGTATCGTACTCCTGTCGACCACGTACGCCGAGGTCCCAGAGCTTGACGCTGTCGAGGAATTGCTGGGTGTCAATCTAGACAAACCGGCCAAAATCACGGGATCGTGTACCGGTTGGGTTGCCAAGGTTATGGGCAACGAAGCACTGATAGTGACCGCACGTCACTGTGTCGATATGGAATACGGCAAGAATGCAATCAACCGGATTGCTGGCAAAAGCGTCGACGTTACCCGAATGGTAACGGCCGTCAAAGCCAGCACCCTGGATGGTGAATTCACCGCCAGCCCACGAGTTGCTCAGGTACTTGATGTCATGCCGGTAGAAAACGGCGACGTCGCAATACTTCGAGTAAGTGGACTAGCGCAACCGCTTGTTCCGCTGCCGCTAGCCCCATCACAGGGCAAAGTCGGTGACGAGGTGGCAACAGTCGGATTTCCGGCATCGCCATCACATACATCGCCCAGGCTGATCACTACCTACGGCGCGCTTACCAGCGAGTCTAGCCCAATCGAACCAAATGGTGAATACGTCGTTACCAGCGACGCATCCACATCGAATGGTGCATCGGGCGGCCCAATCGTCAACCGTGACGGCCAAGTCGTTGCAATGACTAGCAAGGGCTACAAAGGCATGGACGTATTCACATATCCGGTCGACTGGTTCACACTGGTCAACTTCCTCGGTCGTCACGGTATCCAACCGCTGTCCGAATCAGTTGTTGTCACCACGAATGATCCAGCCGTGGCAAATATGCCAGATATTCCCACATCCTCGGCCAACGGTTCGCTTGCGGACCTATGGAACGAGACATGGGACGGAATGACCTCTGATGTCATGTATGCCAAGGATAAAGCGGTGCAAGGATACAATTGGATTGACGACGCCCCTGCGGGCATCAAAGTCGCCCTTTCATTCCTTGTACTTCTACTGGTGTACGTCTGGTGGGTTCGGCACAGGCTGAACCGCGTTGCTCCTCCAAGGAAGCAACACAAGAAAGGAGTAAGCCACCGCCGCTAGCGACTCGAGCAGGCGGGTGACGGTACATCGGAGCAATCCGAATACCGCACCCGCCCGCAAGAGCACTATAGCTTGACATAACTGATTACATCATCTATACTTTACTTGACAGTCTGCAGTAGCAGACTTTTAATTTTGCGAGGAGATTGCACAAGTGGCAAAGAAGAAGACTAAACGACAATCTACTGACAACGATGCGAATGTTGTTCGTATCAAGGCCGGTGCACCAACTGCCAAAAAGGCAAAGAATGAGCCCGAAGAAGCGATCGTCATCAAGTCGTCTGCTACGGCGAAAGCTGCCACTAAGGGCAAACCAGTAAAAGCTAAGAAAATAAAAAAACCGCGCAGTCCAAAAGGTTGGGTAAAACCGTTTCGTGCAGTAGGTGCGTACTTCAAAGGCGCCTGGTATGAATTGCGACAAGTTCGCTGGCCAACCCGACAAGCGACATGGAGCATGACAGTAGCAGTATTACTGTACACGGCATTTTTTGTCGTCGTAATTCTACTACTCGATGCAGCATTTAAGTATTTATTTGAACTGATTTTAGGAAACTAAGAGGAGAACTATGGTTAAGAATCGATATGACAGTACCCGACAATGGTATGCAATTCATACATATAGCGGATATGAAGAAAAAGTAGCAGACAGTATTCGTCAACGTATCCAAGCCGTTGATATGGCCGACAAAATCTTTGATGTTATGGTACCAAAGGAAAAGCAAATCCAAATCAAAAACGGTAAACGTAAAGTTATCGAAGCAAAAATCTTTCAAGGCTATGTGCTCGTCGAGATGAAACTCACCGAAGAAACATGGTTTATCACGCGTAATACACCTGGTGTTACTGGCTTTGTTGGTACCGGCACAGATCCAACGCCTGTCGCTGAACACGAAATTGCAAAGATCAAAAAACGTATGGGCGTTGAAGATCCAAAGCATCATATTGATTACGCCGTAGGGGAAGTAGTCAGCATCACCGATGGTCCATTCAAAGGATTCGATGGTTCTATCAGCGAAATCGACACGCAAAAGGGCAAAATCAAGGTTATGGTCAGTATGTTTGGCCGTGATACTCCTGTTGAACTTGATGCGCTCCAAGTTAGAAAAGTATAATAGATTAGAATTTAATCCACATCCGGTAAGGTACGAAATAAGTACCTAGTGTTTTTGAGAGTTTTGTGTCATAATATAGTTGCTCTCGGTCAGAGACAAGATACTCGTAGTACACACTACGTCGTTACGATCCGAAACAGGAGGAGCTATGTCGGCTCTCGTGCTCATTGTCCCGCTCTGCGTGGTTGTCGTGATTCAAATCGGAGTCCTTTGCATAGGTCCTACCTGGCACAAGCATTTCACCAATCGCTTCATCACAACCAAGGAGAGACAATGAAAAGCAAACTTTTCGGCGTTGGCGCTATCATTGGTGTCACCGTGATCGCTACAATGAGCTTCGTTACCATTGCAGTCAATCAGTTCATCAAGGACTATGACGATGCATATACGGCCGACCATACAAAGCGTTCATAACGTATCGACGGTTGCACTCATTGACCGAGAGCGCAACCCATTGCAATTACGTTAATCATCTGTTAAAGTATATTAGTTACGCACTAAATATATGCTTCATATTATTATTTAGTACAAGGAAAAGAAATTATATGGCCAAAAAAGTTATTGGTAATCTGAAACTACGTATCCCAGCCGGCCGTGCAACGGCAGGTCCTCCTGTTGGTTCAACTCTAGGTCAATGGGGACTCAATATGATGGATTTCATTAATCCATTTAATGAAGCAACAAAGAGTGACATGGGCAAAGACGTTATCGTTCACTTGCAAGTCTTTGAAGATCGTACATTCTCTTGGAAAAGCCTCGGCCAACCAGTTGATGACGCTATTCGCTCGGCTATTGGTATCAAAAAGGGTAGCGGTAAGCCACATAGCGAAAAAGTTGGCAAGATTACTCGCGCACAACTCGCTACAATCGCAGAGATGAAAAAAGACCAACTGAACGCTAACGATGAAGATGGTCGTATCAAGATCATCGCTGGCACTGCTCGCAGTATGGGTGTTGAAGTCGTCGGCTAGTTGCTTTTTTTAGACACTATTGTATAATACTCCTAATAGCAGAAATGTCATTAGGAGTATTTTATGCATACAAACGACTTTGAATCATGGGAAAAGTCATTAGGCGATATTCCAGAAATGTCCAATCTCCCGACCAACCAAATAGAGAATATGGTCAAAAATGCATCGGATCCCATTCGATGCGCGATGGACATTCATGACTATATCCAGAACTCATCTCCGGAAGCCCAAGAATCATTTATTCGTGAGGCAAACGACGAAATAAACTATCGATTCACATATATGTATCTGAATCGCCCTGTGTATATACGCGTTGACGAAGCATTTGATATCTCGGGCCATAGCGAAACAAGTGACATGATGGAAATGCTTATCGTCCTAAAGCGAGACGGCGAAGTACTAGCAGGTGGCAAAATGGCTTTCTTTGAAAAACACTACTATCTCGATGCAGAAACCGGTGAAAAACTTCCTCAAATATCGCTTCGACTTCATAGCCCTGCGTTTTTGGATCCAGAGCAAGATACGGAAAATCAATCGGTGCCCATGCCTAACTACCTAACCGTTCCGATTTCAGCAGTTTCGTACTATGAGGTACGAGACCATGACGACTAGAAAGTTGTCATAATTAATATACAAGCGTAATATGTAACACCATGGGAGGCGGCATGACAAACAACGAATTACCAAATCAAGACTATATCGAGCAATGGAGCGATGACGGCATCAACCAGCTATACGCCTTTATGCAATCATTCCGGCCCAACTTTCAAACTACACGCAAAAATGATTTTTTTATCCTTGCACAAGAATACCAACATACGATTGACACCGAAAAAAATCCTGACTTTCGTAATATCATGGGTATTGATGGCGAAAATACTCTCAACAAGGTAGCGTCACAACAAATAACTTTCCGTCGATTGGCATTAATTACAGATCGATTATTTATACTTTCCAAGTTTGATGATACACAAATCATCACAGACGATTACGACAAGACTGCACTCATAACCGGTCTTTTTGATTCATTCGCCTTTAGTCAGCTGGATGACAAAGACCTTTTATCTGTTGAATTAATCGAGCCCCAATTTTTACGACCGAGGCTAGACATCAAATCTGAAACGATAGCAACAGCAGATCGTGTCATCGTACCGGTCGGATCAATTAGTGCTCGAATCTACGATCCCGAAGAATTATTTCAATAAAGCTAGAAGCGTTCGCGAATATGCGTAAAGCTATAATCCCAATCGGCATTAGCTTTTTTGTGTGGATTAAAGATTCCTTGCGGGTCAAAGATATCCTTTGTCTCGCGGAATAGTTTGACCATTTCTTTGCCATACATTGCTTCTAGCCATGGTCCGCGTACGAGTCCGTCGTTGTGCTCTCCGCTCAGACTACCTTTGTATTCTAGTACGAGGTTATTGACCTCCTTCATGGCGGGCAGTATCTTTGCACGATCCTTTGGATTTTCCAGCTTCATCAGAGGGATGATATGGAAGTTGCCGTCACCCATATGTCCTGCAATCGTTGCAAATAATTTGTACTTTTTGATAAGTTTTCTAATTTTTGGTAAAAATTCAGGCAAATGTTCGGGATTAACGACGAAGTCATCGATAAACGGTGCCGTATGCTTGTCATGCACTTTGCTACGTAGTAATTGAAAACTATAGCGACGCATAACCCAAAACTTTTCGCTAGAACCTTCGGTTGGTGTTTCTTCAAAACCATTTATTTCATATCGTACTTTTAGCGGACCCAGCTCTTTGTGCAGCGCTTTTATCTTGTTACGAACTTCTAGCTCGGTATCACCCGTGAATTCAGCCAGCATAACAAGCTTTGGAAAGCCCTTTAGTAGCTGCAACCCATCCGGTATAAGGCCGAATATTAAGCGTAGGAAGCGCCAAGGACCGAGCAGGCGCAAAAAGCTCGGCATGAACCGAATACTGAGCCATAATGTTTGGTCGTCAAATCCTTCGAACGTTGCTGGTTTATGCACCAGTACTTTTTCGATAAGTTCGCCTAGGTTATCAATATCGCGCATGAATATAACCAGTAGTCCCGAATGCTTTGGTCGTGGTACCAATTTGAACGTTGCCTCGGTCACGAATCCCAGCGTACCCTGTGCGCCGATTATGGCTTGCGTCAAATCAAATACGCCCGTTTCGCGGTCCCATACGTTCCACAAATTATATCCAGTCGAGTTTTTGCTGACCTTTGGTTTAGCCTTTTTTATCTGGTCATAGTGCTTATCAATTAATTCAAATAAATCTCGATACACTTTACCTTCGAAATCATCTTGATCCATCTTGTCATTCAGCTGTTTACGATTCAGCGGTTTTACTACACGCTCAACACCGTCTGCAAAAACAAACTTCATTTCGGGCACATATCGCTCTGTCTTGCCAAACTGTAGCGACTTTTCACCACCGGCATTATTATTCACAATACCACCCATGGCACACAGATCACGACTCGCAGGGTAGGAGGGGAACAGCCAATCTCCTGTATGTTGATCAAAATCACGGAACAATAGTCCTGGCTGCACGACCGCTTTGTCATTTTTTTGACCGATAAATTTGTTCAAATGTTTCTTGAAATCAACAATAATTGAATCGTTAATGGCCGCACCAGACATATCAGTGCCAGCACTACGAGCCGTCAAAGACAAATCACGTTGATGTTTTTTTCGTTCACTGACAACTTTTACGGCCGCTTCGACATCTTTTGCCGTTTTCGGTGAAATCACCAGCTGTGGACGCAGTTCAAACATACTGGCATCGTGTGAGTAAAAATCGAGAGTATCTGATGAACTATCTATATCACCCGTAAACTTGTGTTGTTTTAACGCCTGTTTAATTTCTTCCATACTTTTACTATATTAGCACAAGCATCATATCTGATGACATCAAAAAAACACCCCTTGGGTGTCATTGAAAGATTGATGATGGTGTGGGGGGCATTTCGGCACCGGCACCACCCCGGGGGGACCAGGCGGGATCAACAGCGGGCCAATCATCCGCGTCCTGCGGATTGAGCAAGCGAGTTAACCACGACCATAAGGTCTGGCCAACCAGCTGTTTGACATGCGCCATGTGTTCACCTCCGTCGGTTTGCATCGTAGTGATCGGAGTTGTCTGCGAATCATTCACTCGATTACTCGGGCATAACACCGTCCATAAATCGATTGAAGTCCTCGGTGCCCGGATTGGGGCGTTGGTCAGACTTCGGATAGACATGAGTCCTTGGGGTGTCATCGGGCTCGATCAGATTACCCATTTTGACACCAGCCGGAACCAGCACGTCTTCTTTCCAAACACTCGGTTCACCGTCGAACATCAGCGCGACTTCCGGCTGAGGCAGTTGCCACACCAGAGCGAACATCCGCGCCAGCACTGCATGAGCACGTTTTTCGTCCAACTGACGATCAGTAACTTCCTCCAGCGTGTCCAGCTGCGCTTCGATGACGGTGAGTGCGTGCGATTGTCGGCTAGTCATAGCCATTCCCTTCACTAGTTGTTCCACTCATTGAAAAGATCGGTGTCGCTGATCGGAACAAGTGGTTTATTGCTTGTTCGCCCGATGAGCGATACTAATACTATTATAGCATATTTGTATGTATATTTCAATACCCTAGGCCGCAGCAATAAAAAAACCACCGATGAGGTGGTGTAGCTAACAAGTAGAAGCAGTAGGACTCACGCCCCGCCGAGCGAATACTCAGCTCGACGGGGCGGTCCCGAAAAAGGTAGTCAATCGATGGGCTGACCGGTCATCTGTTTTGCACGGATGGCCAGCTGACGACGTTCGGTCTCGTGACGACGCTCTTGGCGCCAATGACACAATCCCTGCCAGAGTACCCGAAATCCCTCGGGCACCTTGCGTGCATCGAAGTGATACGGCATGAACATATCGCACTCCTTCATCGTAAACTAGGGTCGTACATGGTTCCGATTAACTACTGCTAGTCCCGTACTATGAAAAGCTTGGGCTTTTCATGTGATCGAGACGGTGCGCCGCCAGACATAACCTTTGGATTTGTCACAGCGTATATCCGCATTTCATTTTCCAGGATGGTCGCCTCGCGAAAGTCGAGCTCGGCAATCAATGCGCTACGATATTCACTTGCGTCTGCGATAGCAAAAAGGAACATTTCGCAAACATCGGTACCCGCATCCGCCAGTGATCTGACGTCTAACCCTGCGATTATATCGCACAGGCCTTCCACGTCCTTGCGGATGCTTGACGATTCCCTGCCACGATCAGTCATGAAGTGACCTTCCTCGATTTACTGCTTCTACTTGTTAATGTTCTCAGCTGATTAGATAAAAGTAAAACTCATATATCTATCAGCTTGCGAATCCAATCATATTATAGCATAATTGTCTATATAATTCAATAGTTACTATTCGGGAATTAAAATACCACCCGTAACGGGTGGTAAAGCAACGGGTGAAAGCAGGTTCACGCCCCGTCGAGCGAATACTCAGCTCGACGGGGCGGAGTCCAATCAGGTGCTAGGTTATCATTGCAACATATTGTCCAATCAGCTGAACCGGATCGATACGCAGCCGCTCCCAGCTACACCGATCCTCAGGTGACATTACTAGATAAGCATGGTGCAACGCTTTTCGAAGCTCGGCTGGATTACTGGACCCACCGGATAACTTCTTGACTAGGGCCAGCTGTCTGACGAAAGTCATGCAATCGGTAATCGCTTCTGCAGACCTTTCGAAATCATCTCGATCTCTATTGGTCATCCTCGTGACAATAGCAACCGCGTCCAATCGCCCAGCGATTAGGGCAAGAGCATTGATATCCTCACGAATGGCAGTCAACGAATTTTGCTCGTGCATAATAACATCCCCTTCGGGTCTTTCACTCGTTGTTAAGGGTCTCGACTGACGGTAATTGTGTAGTCTATCAGTTGACGAAACTCATAGCATTTTACAATGATTCGCGCCGGCAGTCAATTTGATGTAGACAAGCGACCCCTGTTTTGTTATAATAATCACATAAAATCAATGCTGGGAGGCAGAAACCCTGCCGTATGTACCACAGAAAGGATTAACAATTATGGCCAAAAAGGCTGAATTGCTAACAAAGGCAAAAGAACTCGGACTCGAAGTAACCGAGAAAAACACTATATCGGAAATCGAGATGGCTATCGATAATGCTCAGACTGCTCCGACTGACGAGCAAACAGAAGCAGTGACGGAGGAGCCAGCAAACGATAAACCGGCTGCAAAAGCGGGAAAACGTAGCGAAAAAGCGCAAAAAGAAGTATCCGAAAAATTAGAGAAGGAAGCTCGCAAAGATGCGGGTGATACAACTCCTCAATCCGACGAAGCAGAATCGCACGTCAAAAGAGGCGCTGCACCAAAAATCCGTCCACGTTCTGAACGACGTGGTAAAAACTATCGTAAGGTTGCCGGGCAAGTTGAACACAGCAAAGTATATGCACTAAAAGACGCTCTCGACCTCGCGGTAAAGACAAACCCAACCAAGTTTGACGCAAGCGTTGAAATACACGTCCGATTAGGCGTCGACCCACGACAAGCAGATCAAAACGTCCGTGCAACAGTCGCACTTCCACACGGTAGCGGAAAAACTGTGCGTATCGCCGTATTTGCACCAGAGGGTGATCACAATGCTGCTAAAAAAGCCGGTGCCGATATCGTAGGTGACGAGGAATTCCTAAAACAACTGGAAAAAGAAGATCTAAACTTCGACATCCTTGTTGCGACACCTCAATTCATGCCACGCCTTGGTAAATATGCACGTCTGCTTGGCCCTCGCGGTCTCATGCCAAACCCAAAGAGCGGAACTGTTGCAGCTGACGTTGCAAAAGCCGTTACTGAGGCAAAGGCTGGTCGCGTAGAATATCGTGTCGACAAGCAAGCCATTGTACACGTTGCCATCGGCAAGGTAAGCTTTGGTGCTGACAAGCTCCACGACAATGCAAGTGCATTCTTTGAAAGCCTTAAATCGCAAAAGCCTTCAGGCCTCAAAGTAAACTACGTTAAAACGACGAGTATCAGTACCACTATGGGTCCTGGTATTAAGGTTGACGCTGGAATTAATTAAATAAAGTCCAGTACCAACAAAAAAGCCCCATATCGGGGCTTTTTTGTTATCTAGCAAGAAAAACAAAACCTTGTTTGATTACCAAATGGGAAAAATCGTTGTAACAACTACGCTCCCATTCGCTGTCGCACTGTGTAATACTATCAACAGAACAGGGAGTATGGGTATGAAGCAATATTTGAGCTTATTGCGTGACATAAAAACAAACGGAGAAGTAAAAGGTGATCGTACGGGTACTGGCACGAAAAGTGTTTTTGGTCGTCAGGTACGATTTAATCTGAGCGAGGGCTTTCCTGCCGTAACAACAAAGAAGTTATATTTCAACAGTGTTGTCCATGAACTGCTATGGTTTTTGCAAGGTACCGGCAATATTGAATACTTGGCGCAAAACAAGGTTCATATTTGGGATGAATGGCCATACAAGGCATATCTACAAAAAAACAAAAAAGATATCCCGCCCACCGATAGCCAAGAGTGGAAGGATGGGCTAAAGGAATTTATTCAACACGTTGCAACCGATCATGTATTTGCAAAAAAATGGGGTGACCTTGGCCCCGTTTATGGAGTTCAATGGCGAAAATGGCCGGACGGCAAGGGTGGAACAATTGATCAAATTGCAAATGCCATCGATGCAATACAAAACAATCCCGATAGTCGTCGGAATATCGTCAGTGCGTGGAACGTTGCCGAAATTGATGATATCGTCACCATCGGTGGCCTGCCACCATGCCACTCTTTATTTCAATTTAACGTCGTCAATGATCGGCTAGACCTACACCTCTATCAGCGAAGTGCCGATACCTTTTTGGGCGTGCCATTTAATATTGCGTCGTACTCGCTTCTACTATCAATGGTAGCGCATGTAACCGACAAGAGACCGGGTGAATTTATTCATACACTCGCCGACACACATCTGTACTTAAACCATATGGATCAAGTAGATGAACAGTTGTCACGCAAACCCAAAAAACTGCCAAAACTATGGCTAAATCCCGATGTCACAACGATAGATAGATTCAGTTTCGATGACATCAAACTAGAGGGATACGACCCGTATCCACCAATCAAAGCACCGATTGCAGTTTAGCAAGCTGCGATCGTACCAGGGCCACTATTTTCGATTTACTAGCCTTATTATGATCGGTGCTTGGCTTCGACTCAGTCTTTGTGGCTACCTTTGTTGTATTTGTAGAAGCCTGGGTATCTAAATTGTGGCTTGCCGAATCAGCGACGGTAGATTCTGATGTTTGATTATTATTTTCCGACGAGCCAAGGCTTGCTTCACTTTGAGTCTCGGCCGTACGATTACTCGCCGAAGGTGTCTTTGTGTCTGGTTCATTGATTGCCACCGTATAATTATCCCATCCGTTAGGTATTCCGGGGCGCTGTGCCTGCATACCGGATACGGCATGCATCATCAGGGTGGTGATGACAAATACCCCACAAAACGCATACAAACCATCGACTACGAATTCATTCTTTCGGATCTTTTGCATACCACCTCCTGTAGCAATATTACCGTGTATCATACCTACATGATAACCATGCTTCCTTAAAATACGGTTAAGAAAACTCACATTGCCTCCTGGCGACGGTAAATTACAAAATCAAATGCAAATGCATTTTCATCATTAGCATCATGATGTTCGCGCGATACTTCGTGCCATTCATCACCAAGTTCCGGAAAAAATGCATCAGCACTTTCAATGATAGTATCAATTTCAGTCGCCAATACTTCATCAATAGTATCTAATGCTAGCGCGTAAATCTGACCACCCCCAAAAATAATCGCATCACGTCCGGCTTCAACGACTGCATAGGCATCATCTAAGCCTCGAACGACGTGCACATCATCAATATCAATATCATGACTGGTAATCACGATATTCTGTCGATCAGGTAATGCTCGTCCGATCGATTCAAAGGTCTTACGCCCCATGATAATCGCCTGGTTCTTTGTTAGATCACGAACATGCAACATATCATCCTTCATGCGACCCATCCACGGCAATGTATTATTAGCGCCAATAGCGCGATTTCGATCATATGCGACGATAGCTTTTTTCATATACTGTATATATCTTATCATTAGGTAGATTCATGGTACAATTAGGCTAATACAAAAGTGAGGAACAGCGACTGCCGAATTTGCCATGAGCGTCTATAGTAATGTCGAAATAAAAGCTGCAATGAACAATGGAACCATCGTTTGCGTTCCGTTCAATGAAGATAATGTCTCTGAAGCCAGCATGGACTTTACCCTGGGCTATTATTTTTATAAACAAGAATACTCTGACGCATCAAAAATCTATAACCCATTCGAAAAGGAAAGCGTTGATCGCTATTTTAACGGTCCTCTCGAAGCGGAGCCCCACGCCCAGTGGTGTAAAAAGAACGGCTACGCTCTGTTTGAAAATATCCCGCGCAATCATCCTATTATCGTTTTGCGACCAGGCGAACGCATCCTGGCGCATACGCACGAATTCGTCGGTATTCGTCCACACGGAGGCGCCTGTGAGGTTAAATCTCGAAGTAGCTGGGGCAGAAATGGCGTTGCCGTTTGCTTTGACGCTGGTTGGATTGATCCGGGCTACATCAATCGAATTACTCTGGAAATCTACAACCTTAATCGACATGAATCTGTCGTACTGCCCGTTGGTGAAAGAATAGGCCAATTGATATTTCATAAATCAGGCGTTGTCGAAGGTGACTACGGAAACGGTAGGGGTGGAATGAGCGGTAAATACCAGCATACCAGTAACTTAGACGAACTCATCGCAACATGGAATCCAGAACAAATGCTTCCACGCTCATACAAAGACAAACGTAAGACACCAACAGTCATCAAGGGACTTCCAAAAGGAATCAAATAATGATTAGTGGACCGTCATGTCGCAGCATGGAAATGCAGGAGGTCTATGACCGACACATGAATACAAGAGGTGATGCATGCGATTTTTGCAATATCGACAAACAAACCGTTCTTTCGCAAAAAGCATTATTTTGGGTAATTAATAATTTGTTTCCATACGCATTATGGGACGACATCCCTGTCGCAGACCACCTACTGATGGTACCCAAGCAACACATTGAAGCAATTGGTGAATTTAATGATGATGAACGAAAGGAATTCTTTGAATTAGTAGATGAATACGAACAAGACGGTTACTCGATCTACGCGCGCGCGCCTAGAAATCAAGCAAAGTCAGTCATTCATCAGCACACTCACCTCATCAAAATCGACGAAACAAAACCTCCAATTAATCACAAACTTTATGTACGCACACCACACGTAATGATATGGGAATAAAATGAGCAGGGGAGTCTTTATTGTTATCGAAGGCAGTGACGGATCTGGCAAGGGCACTCAATTCAAACTCATCGCCAAAAGACTCATTGATGCCGGCTACGAAATCGCAACCTATGATTTTCCTCAGTATAGCCAAGATTCATCCTACTTTGTTCGGGAATATCTGAATGGTAATTATGGTGATGCCAACGAACTTGGGGCGTATGGGCCATCGCTATTTTTCACTCTAGATAGGTACCAGGCGGCTCAGAGCATCGAAAAAAACCTTGCAGATGGCAAGATCGTGCTATCTAACCGCTTTATCGGTTCTAACATGGCGCACCAAGGTCAAAAAATCGACGACAAAGTCCAGTTAAAGAAATACTACGATTGGTTACGCAATATTGAATTCAATATTTTGAATATACCGCGCCCAGACATTAATATCATCTTGCTCGTTCCTGCAAAGGTCGGCCAAAAACTTGTTGATCGCAAAGCAAAACGTACATACACTGACAAAAAGCGTGACATCCACGAAGCTGATATAAATCACCTGACTCGTGCGGTTGCTGCATACGAACACCTGTGCAGTCAATTCCCGAAGGAATTCGTACCAATCCAATGTGTCAAAAATAACAAACTATTAACAATATCGAAAATAACGGATCTAGTTTGGAGAAAAGTCGAAAGTGTTCTCATAACCACGCAGCCTACCTCGCATTGACATTTTTGCAATACCTTGTAAGCTTGAGCATATAAGCTATAAACAATTAGGAGAGAGAGATGGCTAAAATAATACAACAATTTATGACAAAAATGATGGTTGTCCCGCTGCTTTCCATCGGAATAAGTGGACTCGTCGTATCATCGGTCTATGCGGCTGACTGTACGGTAGACAGTGACAATCCGCTAGGTACCGCCTCCGAATGTGTAAAAAATGACTCTCAGCCTACCGACCTAACAAAGAGCATCCAAGATATAACCAACGTATTGTTATTTGTCGTTGGTGCTATCAGCGTGATAATGATTATTTATGGTGGCATCCAATACGTCACATCGAGCGGCGACTCATCAAAGGTTCAAAACGCAAAAAATACTATTCTGTATTCAATCGTCGGGATTGTTGTTGCAATATTGGCGTACGCGATTACAAACTTCGTGGTTAGTGCGTTTATCAATAACTAATTCGCTAATTATAAAAAACACCGGTTTTTGGTCGGTGTTTTTTATATGCCTATTAACTCCTGTAATTAGGCTAACTATCGAATCGAGCCATAAATGTCAGATACAGCATTCGTTGCCATATTTATAACTGAGCGCGGGTGGAATTGTTTTATTAAACTACTAGACTGAGGTTTCCGGTCGCGACGAATACCTTCGTATGCCCTCGGGTGGTAACGTAACCTATCTGGAACCATCCACCAATTCGTTCGGACTGAAAGTGCGAACAAATCGTACTGAGCCTTGTCCATAGTAGAAAAAGGAATGTCAAAACGTTCCCTAACTCGTTCGGGCAAGCCACCGATCGCTAAACAACCTAAAACATTCGAAACAGGGGGTTTGATAATTGGCCAGATTTCCTTGGGTATCATAGGTAATCGCTCGCCGTCATGCGTCAAGGCTTTTTCAACAGCTTGCTCGGCAGCGGGTGTCATTTCTAGAACATTGTCACAAATATCATTAAATTTATCATAAAAAGACCAGTAATCAGTCGGGACATTGCCCATAGGCATACCGTAGCGTTCATACCACGTCAATGACTCATCGTACATTTTTGCACGATCAGCAGGCGAAAGCGTATTATGGCTAAACACATCCGCATTTCGTACAGTCATATCAAAAAAGGTAGCATGCGCCCACCAAAAGGTGTCAGGATCGAGCGCATTATATCCTCGGCCTTTGTGATCCGTGCCATGAATACCGGTATGAAAACTGCGCACAGTTTTGCCAGTTTCACCGGCTCTTTTACCATCAAAAACAACGCCATATATCCACGGCAGCGATCGCTCGATTCGATCCCAGGGGTCATCAAAGAAATCAGAGTGTTCCGCAACGCCTGCGCCCAGTCCCGGCCACATCAATTGCAATTCGCCACCGGGCAGTCCAGTAAAAGCAGTGCGATTGTCAAAATATCGTCCAATTAGACTACGAGGACCAACTGTTGAGCCTACAGCTTGTCGTCCCATATCACTAACCACAAACAAGCGATGCTCTGAATCCCGCACAATCTCATGATTGTTTGATGTAGTTTCGTATTGTCGTGTAGGCATATTTCTCCTATTTGCCATATTATCCTACTAATATGAACTATTTGCAAGCATGAGCATTATGCTTTTCGTAACGCACGAATAACAAGGGGTGAATACAAAGTAAGTGCGAGCAGGATAGCAAGTTGATGACCAAGCGCCCACAGTCGCACCTGTTGACATCCAGGCAGCAGCGTCTCGCGTACGGGAACGACTGGATCATAAATTGGATGAATAGACACAAGCTCGGCAGATTGTTTTGCAGATAATTTTTTTATTGATTGATTCAGGAGTTGCATTGACCGCTTGAACGCAGGTGAACGGTCAAAATAGCTCTGTCCAACCGTTTCAGGATGTGAATTTTTACCACATAATGTCATAGCTTTAAATAAATCAATTTGCGTGCGAGCCATGGTATGTACGACCATACTGCCTCCGGCACTTTCACCAATTAAAACAATTCGTTTACCACGAGCATCGTCAATTGCCTGGCATATATCTATCAATTTAGCATCGAAAGCTCCTGACTCCCAGTTCATAGGAACCAGTTGAACCGTTATATTTTTGTAGTTCCAGTGGCTCAGAATCCAATGACGAAGATTGTCATATTTATTTCCGAAACCAGGAATATAGATAATATGGAGTGGTCGTGACATCACTCGTCACCTTATCACAACAAGCCATATATTGCTCGTTCTAATCGTTATTAGATTTCCACAAGCGAAACTATAATTTTGAACTTGAATGCTTGTGTGTGCATCCGTATAGTGGGCAAGGATGGATTTTACTTTAGTTATCGTCATCGCCGTTGCCCTCTTTTTTGATTTTACCAATGGATTTCATGATACGGCGAACGCGATTGCTACTATAGTCTCGACAAAGGCTGTACCTCCGAAAGTAGCCGTCATCGGAGCTGCGATTTTAAATTTTCTAGGCGCCTTTGTATCACTTCACGTGGCAACAACTATCGCCAAGGGTATCGTCATCCCTGAAGCCATCACGCTTAATACAATCCTTGCTGGACTCATAGGGGCAATCATATGGAATCTGGTTACCTGGCGCGTAGGACTCCCGTCAAGCTCGTCGCACGCACTCATAGGCGGGGTTATCGGTTCAACCGTTATGGCATTGGGTGTCGGCGTGATTCAGTGGGATGGCGTGCAAGCAAAAGTGCTCCTTCCGTCACTCATTTCACCCTTTCTTGGTATGGCAGGAGCCGCCGTGATACTTTTACTAATCTTTAAAATAGTTAAAAAATACTCGGAAAAATCAATCCAAAAAGTTTTTCGGCGATTACAATTACTTTCTGGCGGCTTCGTTGCGTTTACGCATGGCACAAACGATGCACAAAAGACTATGGGAATTATCGTATTGGCTCTCATTGCTGCATATCCGAGCACGGAGTGGGACGTGCCCCTATGGGTCATTGTCTCGTCCGCTACGGCAATGGCACTCGGAACGTATATAGGCGGTTGGCGTATTATTCAAACCCTTGGTGAAAAGATTACAAAACTCACGCCACAGCAAGGTTTTGCCGCCGAAACATCAACCGCCGCCACATTATGGCTTACTTCACACTACGGTCTGCCCGTATCAACAACACATACGATTAGTGGTTCAATCCTCGGTGCAGGCGCCGCTGTAAATCACCGTGCAGTTAACTGGAGGGTTGTCAAGCATATTCTTATCGCGTGGGTCATAACAATCCCATCCGCGGCAATCATAGGTGGAATTGCCGAGTTAATTACCCGTTTGCCGAATGGAACAGGAATCCTGGTGCTTCTTTTTACCGTCACAATCCTTACAATCTACGTTACACGTAATTGGACCCGGGAAGAAGCGGCGCAGATAAAAGGGCTCCTTTCACTGTTGCGTCGCGGTCGATTAAAATAGTTATATTTTTGTCATTTTTTATAACCGAGGTCATAAAAAAATATCGCCTTTACCTCTGGACAATTGAGGTAATAAGCTATAGCATAATAAGGGAATGGGTGATGGAGTTAAAGCTACTGGAAAAGTGAAGCCGTTGCTAAGATTAGCACGTATGTTTAGATTGAAAATTTCGGCAAAAATCCTCATTTATTTTTTACTTATTGCCCTTGTCCCACTAGTGGTAGTCAGTTACGTACTCGTAACCTCCGCCAATAATCAATTGCTTCAAAATGCCAGTACTAAACAACAGACAATCGCCACGGACCTGACTAGGAGGGTCAATAACTACCTGGCGAACAATGCTAACCTTCTTGCCTACACTGGAAGGCTTTACTCCGCACAGGACTTTGATGCAAAGCAAATTGATGACAGCATACTGACATTATTCGAACAAAATGCGACATTGAAACGCGTTATTTTGATGACTGTGACTAAAGAGGCGGGGAATGAACGTAAATATGAAGTTCTGCCAAATGGTACGATTAAAATAGAAAATAAAGTTCTCGACACGAGCTCTGAAATATTAAAATTTCTTGAAAATAAACCATACTTTATATCAACAGGACGAGACCAAGACAATAGTCCAGAGGTTGGAATTGGCATACCAATCTTAAAAAAGTACGGCCCCGCAAATGACGAATTGTTCAATTCTCAGGGGGGATCTGCGGATAATCTATCTGGAGCTATTGCCGGTTACTACGATATCAGCAACTTATGGCAATCAGTCCTTTCAACAAAAAATGACAACGGGGCATATGCTTATGTTGTTGATAGCTCGGGTACCCTCGTTGCGCACCCCGATAGCGGCTTCCTTGATTCACATCAAAAAATTGATAATGTCCAATCGGTACGTCGATTTTTGGATAATGACCTTGCGACGACACAAACCATATCAGAGAAAAACGTTGACGTGGTCAGCACACCGCGAAAGACCATCAATAACTGGGGCGTAATCGTCCAAGAACCCGTAAAGACTATTTATGCGAGTATTAATTCTTACATTCAACTCGCAGCGACTGTTGGTGTCATTGCTATCTTCCTCTCGACTATCGTGGGCATATTCTTTAGCCGACAGCTAATCCGACCAATTCGCGAACTCACAATGGGAGCAAAACGAATGGAACGTGGCGAGTTTGATCGACCTATTAATGTCAAGACGAATGATGAGTTGGAAGAACTAGCGGACACCTTTAACGGCATGGCTCAGGGCATCAAGAAACTCATTAGCGATCTAAAGACAAACAATGTTCGATTAAAGTTTGAACAGATAAAACTCAACAACATCATCAGTAGTGTGAGCGACGGCGTCATAGCAGTGAATAGTAAGGGCGAGATACTATCAATCAACCCCCCTGCAGCAAAGATGATAGACGGTAATTCAAAGACGTTAGAAGGAAAATCAATCACAGATCAATTCCCGTTCAAGCATGACGAAGAACCATTTACTCCCGACCTAACTAACGGCGGTATCTATCATTACACCGACTTAACATTGGCACATAACAGTTCAATTATTTACCTGGATTTAATGGTTGCCGTACTTGAACATCCGGACAGCGACGTTGCGGCAATCATTACGCTACATGACCAAACTGCCAGTCGCGAGCTCAGCTTTATGAAGTTGGATTTCGTTGCCATTGCCGCCCATGAGTTGCGTACACCACTTACTGTAGTTAGGGGATATCTCGATATCCTTAATACGAGCGCGGCAAAAGAATTATCCGTCTTTAATATAGAGAACTTGTCAAAAGCAATCGTAGGTGCAAATCAACTCCGCGAACTTATCAATAAATTACTCAACATCGCCAGAATTGAACGTGGCGATATGGAGATTTTCATCGAAAAGTTAAATATCTCTAAACTCGTTCGCGATAACGTAGAACAGCACAAATCGATGGCTGCACAAAAGCAACAAATCCTGAGCTATAACTCAAACACCGATAGTAACGTCTATGCGCCTGCTGATGCCGCATCTATAGTGGAGGTTGTCAATAACCTCATCGGAAATGCCATGAAATACAATGGCAAGGGCGGGCAGATTGTAGTCAGTCTAACTGCAGGCGAAAAGGAAGTCCGTATAGAAGTGGCTGACAATGGCCCCGGCGTGCCTGATGATTTACGCGAACGACTCTTTACTAAGTTTTATCGAGCAGAACGTAGTCTAATTTCAGGTACGCGTGGTACCGGGCTAGGTTTATTTATTTCAAAAACGATTATCGAATTGCAGAATGGTAAAATCGGCATCGAGCCCGACAAGGGGACGGGGAGTACGTTCTACTTCACTCTACCCATTTACGATCCTGCAAGGGATGATGAACAAGTAGCAAAAAAATCATCGGGAGGTATACGTGGCTGGTTTAAAAAACGTCCTAGTAGTTGAAGATGATGCGATGATCCGCGATCTTTACAAAATGGCATTAGCAAATGCAGATTATACCGTTGAAGTTGCCGATAGTGCAGACGAATTGTACGCCAAGCTTGACCGATTCAAGCCAGACATTATGTTTCTAGATGTTATGCTGCCCGGAACATCAGGACTTGAAATACTCAAGGAGCTACGCACTAATTCAGAGCTCGATTGCCAAGACATCAAAGTAGTCGTACTAACCAACCTTGCTCAACGAACAGTCGCTGATAATGCCATGGAGAATGGAGCCGACGGCTACATTATCAAGGCAGATATATTGCCCAAAGACCTGCCCAAAGTAATCGAATCCTTAGAGGAAGATTAATGTAGACACTATCATGCTAAAAAGAATACTCATCGCCATCCTTTTGCCCATCCTCAGCGCCCTGAGTGTTCTTGTAGTACATTCGACCGCATTCGCCGAGAACGTCGTTCAGACAGAAACGTGTAACGTTACCGTGACATTCAAGGCAACAGTACCGAGCAGCGTCGAGCAGGGCAAGAGCTTCACAATAACAAATATTAGCGTTCAGCCAAAGAGTAGCTATGGATTTACGGTTGCATCATCAGTTTTTGACATGACCGCAACGAACACCTCATCGGCTACATATAGCCAAAACTTCATCACCACAAACCCTAGCCCTACGACTGGCCACAATACATACGCTGGAATCTATCCAAATTGGTCATTAAACGCGAATGGAGCTGTCGGTAGTTATATCACAATAAAGCTCAAGAAAACGGTTACAGTCGTGCAGGGCTACGGTAATGTGACGTGTAACTTCTCGAAGACCCTTGCAACTATTCCAATCACAGCACCGCCGGCACCATCTCCGTCACCTTCACCGTCATCGTCTCCTTCACCGTCATCGTCACCATCAAATAATCCATCCGATGGAGGTTCGTCTGGCGGATCATCTAATAACTCTTCAGGTGGTTCGTCTGGCGGATCATCTAATAACTCTTCAGGTGGTTCGTCATCAAAATCGGATACCAAAAAGAATGATGGAAAAAAGACCGGCAATAATGACGGTAAAGGCGCAGATAAGGATAGTACCGATACATCCACAAACCAGGAGGCACCGGGCATCTCTGTCGTTCCGATCGTCATCGAAGTTACGGATGATTCCGGAAAAAAGGTGGAAGGCGCAGAGGTTACGCTGGACGGTGAACATAAGGTTGAGACTGATTCAAAAGGTCTTGCGACATTCCCTAATATCCTGACAGGGGATCATAGTCTCGTTGTCACGTACGCTGATCAAAAAGTTAGTAAAAAGATTAACGTCAACACTCTAGATGTTGGTGCGAAAGTACCTATTAAATTACCGCCAGCCGATAGGAGTACTACCTTTATAGTTATCGCATCCATACTGAGCGCGCTCTTAGCGGGTGGTGTTGGCACCGTTGCATTAATGATGAAACGGAGGCGGGATGAAGAAGCAGCACTAGCTGCAACCACGCATATGTCATTGTCTAATATTCGATCCGGTTCGGCCGTTCCCGTGCCAGAAAGCCGCGTACCCGCATCGACACCAGCCATATTGATGTACAATACGAAACCCACGCCAAGATCTCTCGCTCCCTGGGATTTACCAACGGTTCAACAACCAGCTCCATCATCACCACCGGCGGTTCCACTACCAACACCCGTACAGCAAAGCACCCTTCCAGCCAACCCTGTTCAGCCAGCTTCTACCGCAACAGCGCCTGCGCCAATAACTCAGCCAGCGCCGACGCAAACAACACCAATCACTATACCCGTACAGCAGGTTCCACAAACAGCAATCGCTCAATCACAATCACCACAACAGGCAACGACAACAGCACCCGTTGCGCAACCGGTAGCCCCAGATACATCAGTTAATGAAATTCGTAGATTTTAGAATATACGCTTCACGCTTGCGTTCCACGTAAGTGTAGATTACTTAACGATAAAAGTCAGTGCTTTGCCGGCTTTACCAGCACGACCGGTACGACCGATACGGTGTACGTAGTCATCATAGACTTTAGGCGGATCAAAGTTGATCACATGTGATACGTCTTTTACGTCGATACCGCGCGCAGCAACATCAGTCGCAACAAGTACATTGACTTGATTATTCTTAAAGCTTTTCAACGCACGTTCACGCTGTGACTGTGATTTGTTACCATGTATGGCAACGGCCAGTAGGTCATTACGGCTCAAATTATCCGCTAATCTCTGAACACCGAATTTTGTTTCACCAAATACAATAACTTTTTCAAATTCAGGCTTTTTCAATAATTCAGTGAGGATGTCAATTTTGTGCGCCTTGTCACGAGCATGAATAACATCCTGTTCAATGTGATCATTCGTTTGGCTACGTACAACAGAAACGGTCACGGGGTCACGCATAAATTCTTCAACGATTAACTTAACATCACGCGTCATTGTTGCGCTATAGCAAAACGTCTGACGAGCTTTTGGCAGCTCGGACTCGATAGTACGAATGTCTTTGACAAAACCCATGTCACACATGCGATCTGCTTCGTCCAGTACAAAAGTTTTTACGTTTTGCAATCGAAGCACGCGACGATCAATTAAATCCTTAACGCGTCCTGGCGTTCCAATAATAACGTGTGGTCCGCGTTTGATTTGAGAAATCTGACGACCGATATTTGCACCACCAACCACGAGGGTAGAGTAGAGATTTTGGCCAGCAGCAAAACGACGAAATTCTTCATCAATTTGTTGCGCGAGCTCACGCGTTGGCGCAAGGATTAATACGCCGACAAGCGTACGTTCAACAATTAGTTTTTCAATGATGGGCAACAAGAATGCAGCCGTTTTTCCGGTACCGGTATTCGCAAGTCCAATAATGTCCTTACCCAAAAGTGCAGGAGGGATACATTGATCTTGAATGGGTGACGGTACCGTAAAGCCAAGATGTGCGATTGTAGCAGCTGTACGATCATTGAGACCGAACGTCTGAAATGTATGAGTAGGTACATAAGGTACTTCGTCAGCCAATTCTACGGCTTTGTTAATATAGCGACTATGATTTATAGACGCAGGCCTAGGGCCGAAGTTGCGACGCTTGTGCGGGGCAAAGTTGCGACGGCGACTATTGTCGCCATATCTGGATTTATTTTGCATAATAACCTTTCTTGCGTTA
>CAMPEU010000009.1 GCA_946804195.1 uncultured Candidatus Saccharibacteria bacterium
AGGAAGAAGAGATTGACGACGAGGCACACAGTAATAGCCAATATTTGGATGATATCAGTGATGACAGCGTACGTCTTTATTTACGCGAAATTGGCAAGATTCCTCTTCTGACATCAGAAGAGGAGTTGGCATTAGCACAGAAGGTAGTTGCCGGTGACAAGAGGGCTAAAGACAAAATGGCTGAAGCCAATATGCGTTTGGTCGTATCGATTGCGAAGCGTTATAGTGGTCGCGGTTTGGACTTTTTGGACTTGATTCAAGAAGGTAATACCGGTTTGCTTCGTGCTGTCGAAAAGTTTGATCCAGATAAAGGCTTTAAATTTAGTACCTATGCAACTTGGTGGATTCGTCAAGCGATTACGCGAGCAATCGCAGACCAAGCTCGTACGATTCGTATACCGGTGCATATGGTTGAGACTATTAATAAATTATTGCGTACGCAACGTCGTATGACACAGGAGCTTAACCGCGAGCCAACCATCGAAGAGTTAGCTAAAGAATTAGAGATGGAACCAGAGAAAGTTGAGTATGTCATCAAGATTAAGCAGGACATAACTTCACTTGATGCTGGTGTTGGACGCGATGGTGAAGACGAAGACAGCGTACTAGGCGATTTCATTGAAGATGAAGACGGCAAGACACCACAGGACTCAGCAACTGAGCAGTTGCTTAAGGAGCAGGTTCAGTCTGTGTTATCGACGCTTTCAGATCGTGAACAAAAAATCATCAAGATGCGTTTTGGTCTTGAAAATGGCAAGAGTCATACGCTTGAAGAAGTTGGCCAAGAGTTTGCTGTGACCCGTGAGCGTATTCGTCAAATTGAAGCAAAAGCACTTGCAAAGCTTCGTAAGCATAAAGATGCTAAAAAGCTGCACGAGTATCTAGGCTAGATGAAATTACCGCAAATTGTTGGTATTTCAGGTACAAACGGCGCGGGCAAGGATGAACTGGGCAAGTTACTTAAAGAGCGGTGTGGATATAGCTTCCATAGTGTTAGTGAGTTATTGCGTGAAGAATTGACGCGAAACAACCAAATAATAAACCGTAAAAATCAAGCTGCTTTGAGTAAAAAATGGCGAAATGAATCCGGCGATAACGGCATTATGTTTACCAAGGCTATGGATGCTTACTTTGCGGAGAAGGATTCTCAAGGTTACAAGGGGCTTGTACTCGTCAGTATTCGACATCCCGACGAAGTAAAGCGGATTCACGAGCGTGGTGGGTCAGTTGTGTGGGTTGATGCTGATCAGCGAACGCGATACAACAGGCTTCAGCAGAGTAATCGAGGTCGTGATGAGGATCAAATCTCCTTTGAACAATTCCAAGCTGATGAATATAGGGAAATGCATCCATCGGCCGATGCACCATCAGGTTCTCTCGACATGAAAGCTGTGTGTGAGCTTGTTGATATTAATATAGAAAATGATTTTTTGTCATTAGATGCTTACCGCAATCATCTGATAAAAGAGTTTGAGCTTTAGAAGTCGATAAAGCGTAACAACTCATCTATTTGTGAGTGAAGTTGTTCTTGGCTACTGTTGTTTAGAATAGAATAGTCGGCAATTGCGATAACTCCGCCTTTGCCAAGATTTTCGATTTCGTCAAAATCTCTGTCGTAGGCGTCATGCACGGAAAGTGGTCGCTCTGAACGGTTTGCAAGACGACGCATGCGGATATTTCGAAACGGTGTCAATGAAACGGTGATTAGTTCACCTGGAAATTCATGTTTGAGGGTTCTGTATGCATCCCAGCTACCCATTCCATCCACGATGATACGTCGCTGACCGGAGTTCACTAGATCTTTAATTTGCTGTACGATGCGTTTAACAACGATATCATCGCCATTTTGGCGTAATTTATCACGCATCATTTTTTCGTTTTCTAATGTATAGTCCAAACCTTCATCTTTGAGTGCGTTCATGATGACGCCGCCAAAGTGAACTTTCGGGTATCCGCGCTCTATAAGGTAGCTTGTTGCGGCAGATTTGCCGGATCCGTCGAGGCCGACGAATGCGATAATTTTTGCATTTTGTTCAGACATTGTTTTAATTGTAGCAGAAAAGTGTAAGCATAATATGTTCTATTTACCGTGACGTCGTTCACGACTGCGAAAATCATTGATAATGTTTTGTAAATCTTTGCTTTTAAAATCAGGCCATAGTAATTTCGGAAAGGCATATTGCACCTCATCGGAAAGTAAGCTCATAAATCCAGCGCTGTTGTGTGGGTCCTCCCATGAGCCGGTACGAATAATAAGGTCTAAATCAGGCAGGTGTCCGGTCCATGAGCGAGAACGTAGCAGCTGTTTGGTCGATGTATAGTCTTTAGGTGCGGTTAAGATTGAGTTAATAGCTGCTGTACGTTCGCGGGTACCACTATAATCGATGAGGAGTGTTAGCTCTCGGCCGCTACGGTGTGCAGTTTTTGCCATTGCATCTTCCATTGCATTGATGGTTCTTTGACTCAGGCTGTTGCGCCATTCTCCAACGACGTTTATACGGACATCGAACTTCTCAAGAGCGGGATGGTCGGCGAAGCGATGGATGCTATCACGAAATACACGGTCGATGTTGGTTGAGAAATCAGATGAGCGATCAGCAAGATTGGCATGAGAGCTACCCCATAGCGACAGATGTGTGATGCCGTACTCAAACGCTACCTCGGTAATACTAAGCAGACCTTCGACGCCGCGATCATAAAGTTCTTTGTATCCTTTCATGCCATACTGCCGCGCCCAGCGGCGATTTCCATCCGGGATAATTGCTACGTGAAACACTTCTGCCATATCGTTTTAATATTACGCCCCGCTTCAATGGGGGTCAAATGCCTATGCTTATGCTTGTTGGGTAAGTAAGAGATTCACAAAATATACGGCCTTATAGTAGTGCGTCCAGTAGCGAGAGGTATAACGCTTTTGCTTGACAAAGTATAGCAAAAGGTTACGATAGACGAAATGGAGAGCACCATGAGTGATAAGAGATATATTTCGCCAGAGAACAGTTCAACATATCCGACTAGCAAGAAAGATGGCTGGGTTGGTGATGACATAAGGGGGCTTTATATACACGATTCCAAGAAGTACCCGGTTCTTTCATCTGAAGAGGTGGTCGTGCTGTCTGGGTTAGTTCAAGAGGGTATCGTGGCTGCTGACCAGCTGGATAACATGGATATTTCGTTGGCTGCTGAAGAGATAGAGGTGTTACAGCATGCAAAAAAGACAGGTCTTGAGGCTCGGAATCAGATCGTGATTGCTAATACTGGCTTAGTTTTTAAATGGGTGGCACGACACGAGGGAAGGGGTGTAGACTATCTTGATTTAGTGCAGGCTGGTAATTTGGGTCTGATACGTGCAGCAGAAAAATTTGACCCGGATAAAGGGTTTACCTTTGGTACGTATGCGACGACATGGATACGATCGTTTATATCTGAAGAAGTCCATGTTAGTGGACGGACTATTCGTGTTCCATCTTACAATAGTGCTCAATTGCAAAAAATGCGTCGTATAAAACTTGATCATCAAATGGCGACTGGTGAAGATATGACAACTCAACAAATAGCAAAAGTGATGAATATGACTGAAGACAAAATTTTGGATTTGATTGCTATGGAGCACAAAGTAATCAGCTTGAATATGGACACGAGTCCAGACGATGATCACGAATTGCAAGATTTTCTTATTGATTCAGATGCAACTGTCGTTGAAGAGTCTGCTCTTGATAATGTCACCGAACAATCAATTGTGAAGGCTGTGCACGATTTACTCGCTCAATCAGATATTGATGAAAAAGCAAAAGAAATTATTTGTAAGGAGTATGGTATTGGATACGATAAACCTACGAGTCGCAAAAAACTTGGTCGTTGGGAGACGGTGAAGAGACTTGCAGATAAGGCTATGGAGCAACTTACTAGTGAAGCATGTCAACGCGGACTGGCAAAGATGCTTGAATAGGCATAATAAAATTGAAATTGCGGACATGCTTGCTTTGCTATAGGTGAGACCGTATACTTCGGGAACTAATGGAGAGATTTTGTGAGTGAAATTCTGCCTAATACGGTAGAGCTTGAGGACGGTGTTGAGTACGTG
>CAMPEU010000010.1 GCA_946804195.1 uncultured Candidatus Saccharibacteria bacterium
TGCTATTACCAAATGCACGCAAAGGCGCACCATCACAAAAAGTTTTAAGCCTTGCCTCGCCAGAACTCTTCATTGATAGTAATTATACAATGAATAGCGGACATACGCAAAGTGTATATGCTTGCATGCATCATGTCGTCAATCATAAAATGGTATGAATAAACAAGGAGCGATATGTCTGAGTCAATAAAAATCACGCCCGAAAACGCACCACGTCACGTCATTGAATCATGGAACGAACTTGAAAAGCGCGGTGATAATCAATTTGTAACTGTTAACTACGATGTCTTGGACACATTGGCCGAACAAAACCCCGACCTAGAACAACCTGACTGGCGCATTCCAGGAATGCATCCCCAAAATGACTGGGCATTTGCAACACAAATCGATCTAGCGGACACCATTAACTACATGTTCCTAAACCGCGACATAAAAAAGGACGGCGAAGGCTGGACTATGACGGACCCAGAAAATGGCAAAATCATATCTGGATCAAACGCATTGATGGTACGTACTTATCAGCACTTTGGTGAAGCCGAAGACATCACCGCAGACCAAATCGAAGCACTCGCAGACGAACATAATTTTGCCAAATTCTTGCCTGGCATACCAATGGCAGAGTCACGCCGAGAACAATTCGTTAAATATGCACAAGGCTTACGTAACGTCTACGGTGGATCAATTCGAAATCTTATCGAAGCTTCTATCGATGAAAAAGGCGACTTGCGCCTCATTAACAACGGACGAGGTATGATCGAACGACGACTAGATGAAGAATTCGAAGGTGTATTTACAGATGACAATACTATCAATGATTTAGTATTCCCGCATAACAAGCGAGTCAACCTGACTCCAATTTTGATCGATGGACGCGCACAAACATCGACGACACTTCCACGAGTGTCGGACCTACATAAATCCGGTGCAGTGCCCGACTACCGCATTCCACAAGCTCAACGAGCGACAGGGGAGATTATCTACATGCCAGCGCTAGCCGAAACAGTCGATAGCTGGACACCCATCGAAGCAAATTCTCGCAAGGAAGCCGAGATCCGCGGAGCATGTGCAAAAGCAGTATTTTACTTACTGGAAAAAACGAATGAAGTTCGTGCAAATCTAAACCAAGCACCATACAATATGGCGCATATAGACTTTTGGAAATGGCAGATGGGACGAGAGCTCAAGAAAACAAGTGATGTATCGTTACCGCATTTCACCGAAACAACCGCATACTAGCAGGGAGTGCTTGTGTTAGAGTAATTGTCTAACAAATGTTAACTCAAAAAATGCAATTACACACCGAGAGAACAGTCATACCCTTACAGCGATAAACGCACATGACATAGCTGATATAATATACGTAGAAAGAGGGTTGGTGAGTGCCGATTTTTTGTTAGAAAATTATGAGAGAACAATACCCATTTGCAAAAAAAGGTGCGGATAATTTACGCAAAAATCGCACCTGGCTCGCACGTGCCGAAAGCCTTGATGTCGAAGAAACCGATCACAATCCACCGTCACAAGGACACTACAAGGCCGCCTACTATTGGGACGAAGTTGCAGCGGATGTTATCAGCGCAAATGCTGCGATGCTCGATACTGCTGAGAGCAGCTACTATCTGTCCGCGGCAAAACGAGGGCTGAGAGTACTGACCGCAGGCGTACGCGAAGATGGTTTTTTGCCAAACTATCGCTATCTCGGTCAGCCACGACGCTTTGACCCAGAAATGATGCTGGCATTTGGACGCGGAGCCACATCCAGTAATTACACACAACCGCCCGTACTAGCACTCGGGGTGCATGAAACATATCAAACAGCCAAGGCGCATGGTGATGGAGCCGTTGAATTCCTGGATGATATGTATCCACACTTAGCACGCCACTATAACTACCTACAGCGCGAGCTGAGCAATAGTTCATTCGACACATTAATCGGTGTGTACCATCCGCACATGACCGGCCGCGACTCTGACCCGACATTTGATTCTATCAAACCTAAACGCCTAAAACGAAGAGGTGAGGACACGCCGAAAATAATAGACAAACTCAATATCCCAATCGATTACGCATCGATCCTACGACACGGAATACAGCTACGCAAAGCCGGCGAAAGCGTTGAGCAATGGCGTGATATTTACTGGATGAATGACGTTATGATGAATTGTATCTATGTTGACAACTTGCGTGAAATGGCAATACTAGCACGAGAAAAGCTGCTGATATTTGATGCAAAAAAATATGATGACTTGGCGAGTAAAACCGAGCAGCAAATCATAAATAAAATGTGGTTTCCGGAAGCGCGGAACGGCAGGGGACTTTTTGCCGGACTAGGCGATAGCGGTGAACCGATTGATGAAATATCAATCAGCAATCTCTTTCCACTGACACTTGGCAACTTGCAGACAGACCAGTTAGAATCGATTCTGAATCTGATGGATGATAGCTTTAATACTCCATTTCCATTGCCGAGCGTTGCAACCGACAGTCGAAATTATGACCCCCACAATCATGAATCATGGCGACTATGGCGAGGACCAAAGTGGATGATTACCGACTGGTACCTCGTCGAGCGGGGCTTGTGGCGACAAGTTGAACGTGATGGCATAGCGCAACGACCAGACCTCATCGGTCGTTGCGTGCAATGGGCCAATCGTATTGCAAAAAAATCGTTAGAAGTTGTCGAACAAGAAGGTGCACGCGAACATTACAATCCGATTACCGGAGAAGGTCAACGAAAAGCCGTTGTAAACTTTGGCTGGTCAAACTTGGCGTATTTAATGCGCAACGAATCCTAAAGATATACGCCTATGCTTTGCCAATAAATATGAAACGAGTATTATAGCGTAGATGTCAGAAACCCTTCCTCCAGAAATCGGCGAAAATATCCGCGAACCCTTCGATGGGTTAAAAATATTGGGAAATTATAATTTTTTGGATATGTGTATGACTATGGAAAATGATGTCGCAATAACAAAAAGAGACAACCCAAACAATCTATACAAATTGCTCGATAGAATTAATCTTTCCCTCAGTGAAAGATATGGAAAAGATCTAGAGTACCAACAAATAGTAGCAAGCGGCAAGGCATATCCGGTGCTAAGTACTGATACAGATGCGTTCTGCGCTAATAAAAAGCAACCCCTCAACGACACGACCCTACGATTTGCGCGCATTACGTTTGCGCCCGTAAATATCGATGGCAACCCGTCATACAAAGTTGCACTTCGCCTACTTCCCGACGAACAATCAGATGTTGACCATTACTTTATGCTACTGGAAGATGCCGAAAAACTCATCTTTACCGAACGATTAGCCGAAGTACCCGATTCGGATCGACTACTCAAAATTTTCGCACATATCGCTCGCAAAGCAGATGATTTCGGCAAAAGTTCAGCATACACCTCATTGGCGCGAATCGACAAAACCGACGCGCTCGACCAACTCGTTGCCACAGATACCGCGATGATTCAGCCCCTGGTCGAACAACAGATTCCGTTACTTATCAACGCTCACATGTACTCAAAGAGGAGAGGTATAACCGATGCCGCGTACCGTGGTACGTTTACTCAACATCGACAACCCGAAAAAGCTACCGAGATGCGCACTATCATTGCGGGTCGAACAAAGGGAATACTACACTCACCTGAACAATCACCAAAAGCGCCATTGTCTTCGGAGCTGCTCGTTATCGAAAATGGTAATGATCGCCAAAAAAACATGTACCGAATACCGCTAAACCAGATCGTTTCAATACAAAGTCTATAAACTAAATTGAGCTATTGTTTACCGTCAACGTTATGACCGCCGAATTTGCTCCGCATTGCTGCGAGAAGTTTGGTCGAAAAATCGACATCACCATTTTGCGAGGCCAGACGAACATCAAATGCCGCCTGGATGGCGGGCATAGGTATATTTAATTCATTTGCAGTCTCGAGTGTCCAGCGAGCCTCGCCAGATTCAGCAACGACACCGCTAATATCATTCATGTCTGGATTTTCATGCAAAGCCTGACGCGTCAGGTCATTTAACCAACTCGTCACGACACTTGATTGTTGCCAGACGTCACCAGCCGCCGCAAGATCCAAATCAGGGTAAGGACCTTCGCGCAGCACTCGATATCCCTCGGCAAGCGATTGCATCATGCCATATTCGATTGCGTTATGTACCATTTTGACAAAATGTCCGGTACCGGATTCACCAAAATACTGATGACCTCCACGAGGTTTTGCAAGCGTGTCCAAAACAGGGGTAATAGTCTGATAAGCGAGTTTGTCACCCCCGACCATCATCGCAAAACCATTTTCCAGGCCCCACACGCCCCCTGACGTACCGATATCGAGCAGTTGACTACCTCTAGCGCTAACACGCTCTGAACGCGCTTTATCACCCCGATAATCACTATTGCCGCCGTCTATAACAATAGACCCTTCGGGCAATAAATCTAACCACTCATCTAATTTTGCATCAATAATACCTGCGGGCAACATCAACCATACAACTACTTGATCGCCACCGAATGCGTCGATAACTTCTTTTTCAGAGTAAGCGGGTGTTGCACCATACGCTTTTGCCTCGTCTACTTTTTCGGCGCTACGGTTATGAGCAATCACCGTGTGTCCATCATCATACAATTTTCGCGCAATTTGTCCGCCCATACGCCCAAGTCCCGAAATAGCAATTTTCATACGTTCCATTGTAACACTTAACCGAGCGGTATTTATTGTCTACGCAAAATTAAAACGCCGAATATTCGGCGTTTTAATTTATAGAGCACGCTGTCTACTAGCCTAAAAGACCGCCTAATCCAAGATCTTGCATGAGGCCAACGCCGTCGTCAATCGATCTAGGTGCTAAATTAGCCGGAGCGGGAACTGGAGCGGGGCCGCCCATCGTAATACCACCTGGAGCAGGACCGCCTGTACCGGTTCCTGGATATTCGTGGTGGATTATACCGTCCTGACCAACCCATTCGTTGTGTGGAGCATTCGAATTTTGTACAGCATGTGCAGGACCCATAAATGTATCCTTACCCTGATTAATCAGCTCACCAAGATCTGAGCCTCCACCATTTGCCCAAACATCCTGCTCGCTGTGACTAAGAATTGTACCAGCTGGTGCACGATCATGCATAGGAATACCAAAGCTGTCGGCCATTATTGGCATAAACTCCTGCACTAATGATTCCTGGTTTTCAAATAGACCCGTATCAGAAACAGGCGCACCATCAATTACAACCATTCCAGGCGTGACTGAACTACCATATAATTCCCTAGCTTTCCTAGCAGCAGCAATACCGCCCTCTGAATAACCAGAAATGACTAGCTTTTCACCAGGACCAACATTTCGCCTTGCTTCATCGATAACGGGATTGCTGTTTACCATAGCCTCGTTAATTGACTGCTCTAGCGTAACTGGACCAAGAGGAGCAATTGAAGCTGGATACTGCACAGGATAATACGTATCATCTGGTCCGAGCCGACCAGCCGCACGTAGCATATCACCGTATGCTTGACCCGATGGATCGCCCATGCCACCAAAACCAACGACGTCATCAGCATTCGCGTTTGGCGCGAACAAGACCGCGGTAACGCCAAGAACGCCTGCGATAGCCGTTAGTTTACGGCGCCGAGTATTTTCTTTGCTTCGAAGATCCTCTAAAGTTACAGTTGATGTAGGTACATTCACCATGGCTTCACGCATTTGCTTAAAACCCATTACGTCCTCATTTCACCACCGACAATTAAGTTATGCCCTGAGCGTACTCCTGTCAGACATGAGAGTCAATAATAAATACGTCTTTGCTACTAGTGATAAACGTATTATTTACAGGGGTACGAAAAAACTATTTATCTCATATTTTTTCATATGCCGCAAAAGCGGAATGACCTCTGTAATAAATAGAAATAGTATTATTTACAACAGCTAAGCGATTTAACTACTATTTAACAAACAAATATCCGCGTTAGCCGCGGATATTTGTCGATCTATTTTTTGCTTTTACTAGCCCATGAGGCCATCTAGGCCAAGATCCTTCATGAAGTTGTTATCAACTACTGATCCAGGAGCGACGCTCACCGAAGGAGTGAAGTCTGGAACAACGTGTGTTACCAAATCATCGACAAGCTCTGCTCGTGTTATTTGGCGTGGTGCCGGAGCAGGGGCAGGGGCAGCTGGCGCCACCATAGCTCGAGCTAGTGTAGCTTGCTGCTGCGGAGTATTATAGCGTGGATTTTCCGCAGGATTCTGTGGTCCGTTCAGAATACCAAAGAACCATCGACCAATATCAGTTGGATCGCCACCGGCTTCGATAATCGCGCGACTAATCCCGTCTCGATTTTCGAGACCATACACCTCATAAGTAACACCCTTGTGTACGAATGACTGATGCGGTTCTGCTGGATTCGGAATACGATGATCCTGAGGGATACGTGCCGCCATGCTAATCAATGCGCCTATATCAAAGCCTTGAGCACCACCATTACCCCAAAGGTCGTTGATATCAAAACGAATCAGCGTACCAGGCGCTGGCTTGATTTCTGATGCAGGAGGAATTCCCATGAAATCAGTTACTATACGAGCTAGTGGGGCAAGCGGGTGATTCAAGATCCCTGGAGCGCCATAGCCATCACCATTGTTAATAATGTGCACATTCTCTGGCAATGGATGACGTCCACGATCGGTAATACGATTTCCGAATTCGTTAGCTACACCTGCACCTAGTGAAAATGATTCAACAAAAAAATGTTCACCCGGAGCGTTGTTTAGATATTCTCGCATCAACTGATCGGCGCCAACATTCATCGATGTACGCATAGTGTCATTACCGCAAATAGGTGCGATTGATGCTGGATACACAATCTCGGGATGACGTGCATTTGGATTATAAAAGCCATTTTCTATAGCTTGTTGGCGTACGAAATCACCATTAGGGTTACAGTTACCCCCGACGAAAACTTGTTCATCTGCTCGGGCTATTGGTCCTTGCACAACACCGTTTGGTGCAATACTCATAGCCATAAGTCCGCCCGTTAGTAACATCGCACCAGCACCGAGTGCTGCGCGTCGTCCACGACTCTTATTATTGTCGCTCTCGTACACTTGCTCTACGTCAACTGTTTTAGCAGCCGGCGCGAAATCCATTGTGTTACCTTTTTTACTCATAATAGCTCCTCATGCTTCCACGCGTTAATTGAGATGGAGTTAGTGTACTCCCGCAGAAATATTTATGTCAAAAAAAAATCGCATTATAGCTATAGAACGCGTAACAGATATCTATCATCTGTATAACACCAATTAGATATCGCAAAGCAATTGTCACATCGAAACAGGGGTGATGATCGAGAGGATACTATCTTGAGTTTTATTTACAACAACATGAGCATTAGCATAATACTATCTGAAGAAATGCTGACATTTTATTCATTAGATGAGGAGCGCGAACCCTTGCGCGACTTTGGCGCCGACTCGGGTTTGTCTATGGGCGCAGGGGCACGATTCACGCCAGTAGGGGCGATGCGTTCAGGTGCTCGCGTTGGTGCAGGTGCATGAATGACCGGAGCTGGAGCAGGAGCAGGGGCGGGGGGAGTTGGAGTACGACGTGGGGCAGGTGCGGGAACAATCGGTGCCGGAGCGGGAGCGGGCGGTGAAATTCTCTCGACAGCTGCAGCAGGGCGCGGAAGTTGAATAATCGGGCGTGGTGGCTGTGGCGCTGCTGGCGCTCGGGGAGGTGCAGGTGCGTGAATAACAGGGGCCGGGGCCGGAGCTGGAGCCGGGGCCGGTCTTGGAGCGGGAGGAGAAATGATAACACGTGGTGCCGCAGACGAAGGAATCTCTTCGGGTGGAGATGGAATGAATTGTTGAGGAACATTAACAGGTCCTGCCGGTTGCGTGTTTGGTCGCTCAGAAATGCTAGGGGGTTCACTTGCTCTACTAGGTGCCGCTACTGGTGCGATTCCAGCAGGCACATCGGCTACCTGAGGGGCTAACGTCTGTTGTTCGTCAATAGTGTTTTGCGTAGGCGTAATAACAGGCTCACTATGTTGCTCTCGTAAACGCTCGAGTGCGCTCTCAAGCCGTTGCGAGATACGAGTGTTCACTTCTTGCGCAGATGATAATGGATTGTTCTGACGATTTGTCGCCTGACCATCGGCGCGTTTTTGCAATACAGCCGCCTTGACCTTTTCAAGTACTGGTCTGATATCTATTCCTGTGTAGCTCTGGAATTCACCCGCGATTGTACCTGCTGCCATATCCCGAACGGGCGTATAGCCTGCATCAGGGTTTGGAAGTGCACGCTGAAGACTACCTAGAATAGTTGTCATTTCACCAGAAATAATCTGCATTCCAGTAAACGGATCGATTTCACCGGACATCATCTTACCCGCGGTGTCAGAAATCTTATTAAATCCTTCTAGGCCGGTTTGCCCGAGATCCTTCCATTGCTCTGGCATTGCATCAACCATTGTCTCCATAAAGTGAACCGAGCCAGTAGGTAATCCTAGATCATGCTCAATTTGATCGTCAATCGCAACTGCAGATGCCATAAGACCCCTTCGAACATCGGGATGAAGCTCTTGGCCAGGACGCACAGCATGAGGAAAGAATGCGTCAATTGCTTCAATTGTTGCCTGTGTATTGTGTACCCGAATACCCAGTACCGACTGAATTGCATTAATGTAGACTTGATCACTCGAATAAACCTTGTGAACGCGACCTTCGCTATCGGTAAAGACATATTCTGGTTGCGTACGATTAACATCTGGCACGCTATGGGCACCGCCACCTACCATCATCATGTCAAAGATAAGAGTCGACGTTAGCTGATTGCCGCCGTTTGCGTATATATCACCCTCGTAATAAACGAATTCAACATTTGCACCAGGAGGTAATTCTTTGTTCGTCGGAATACCGGCAGCATTAACAAAAGGTGACACCCCGTTCACGATTGGATGATCAAAGAGACCACCTTCCTGATAGGGACCACCGACCATAGTGACCGTAACATTCTGGGGCCATGTATTACCATTGTCACGATAAATCATCCATAGAGTGTCATATGTAACGCGAGTACCTTCAGAAAAGCCCATCAAGCGCACGTTTTTACCGTGTCCCGACAGCTCCTTGTATTGACGGAACATGACGTCTGCTCCCTGTTGCGCCGATACATCCATACGTTGAGTACCAACAAATGGACCGATTTCACTAGAGTAGGGTGATGGTTGAACCGTATCGCTTCCGTCTACATATCCTTTTGCTTGGAATTCCTGAACAATGACAGTACCTTCGCCTTGGCCGGCACCACCCGCAACTAATATTGATTCGTTCGCGGCTAGTGCATATTCAGCACTAATTGTTGTTTCTTGAGGCTTTTTGCCGTCTAGATCAAACAAATTATGTCCCAACGTCAAAACCGCCACGCCGGCAATAGTAGCAGCAAGAGCTTTTGGTGCAGTCGTCACGGCTTTTTCGTGTAGCCACATTGCTGAACGGGTCAACGATTTCTTTGTCTTTGTACTCAGGCTATCGCCCGGTTTTAACTCGTGTTCCTTGCGTTTTTTTTCGCTCTTTTTGGCTGTTTTTGCAACATGCTCACTATAGTCGTGCCAACGATCGGTACCAGCGTAATATGCTTTTTGTGCTACGTCAGTCAAGCCTTTGCTGACTTTGACAGCGCGTTCGCGAACATGAGTCAAAGATTCGGCAACGCTTATAACCTCGACGGCCCTGTACTCATACAAATCGCGCAATTCTACGACATTATAACCCTCGCCGCGAAGCATGGCCTCAATGGGGCCAAGGATAGAAGCACTAATCATCTTTTCAATTGATAGATCATCGTGCATGTCTTTTTCCAAGTCATCGGAGGAATTCAGGTAATTATGCATTTCCTGAGCATGTTGATCAAGCGCCTCAAGTGAGGCAGGAATTACCGGTGTATTTACTACTGTTTCACCTCTAGCCATATTATTATACATATTACCATATACTTTTTAATTTGTCAACTTTAGTACATCTGTTGTGGTATACTGTCAACAGATGACAAAAAAAACTCTACCTCTATTAACCGTAAAACTCGACCGTATTATCGGTGGTGGTCAGACTATAGGGACGCTGGAATCGGGCAAAAAATGCCTGGTATGGGGCGGATTACCTGGTGAAACGGTGGTAGTACAACAAACCAAAAAGAAATCATCGCATGTCGCAGGTGTCGTAACAGGGGTGACGAAGGAATCTAAACAACGAATCGCTCCTCTTGATCCTGATAGCTATCTGAGCACCAGCCCGTGGCAAATCATGCAATTTGACGTAGAGCAACATTACAAATCGGCACTCATTGAGGAGGCATTTGAGCTGCATGATATCGTGCTTCCGAACATGATTGACGTCTATAGTAACGGTGTAGAATTCGGTTATCGCAACAAGGTTGAATTTAGCTTTTGGTACGACACGGACATAGAACGACTAGATCTAGCATTCTTTCGACGGGGCACTCATGGCAAAATCGCCATTGAATACACCAGCCTAGCATCACGCGCTATTACAGAGGTGTCGCAAGCTGTGCTGAATGGATTAAGAGAGTTAAAGATAGATGGACGAAACCTCAAGACCCTACTGATTCGAAGTAATCATACAGGACAAGTCGCGTGGCAATTGTACGTCAAAAACGAAGAAATCGATGCAGATGCCATACTACACGCCACCCACCACGAATCAACAATTTGCGCCGAAGTTATTTACTCTAACCCTCAAAGCCCCGCCAGTGTTATCACTAAAAAACTTGCATCAACGAGTGACAAAAAACTAACAGACAATATCCTTGATATACCTTTTAGTTACGCGACGGAAGGGTTTTTCCAAATAAATCTACCGGTGTACGAGCAGGCACTCCAGGACATGCGTGAATGGCTTGAACCAAAAAAACCAGTCGTTGACTTGTACAGCGGAGTTGGTACAATCGGCCTGACTATCGGTGGCGACCACGTAACACTGGTCGAATCTAACGAATCGGCTGTCCGCGAAATGGAACAAAACATCAAACAGCTCGGTAAAAAAGACGTAAGAGCCGTACTAGCTCCTAGCGAGAAAACATTAGAATGCATAACATCAGATGCGACGATTATCGTTGATCCGCCGCGAGCCGGCCTACACCTAGACGTAATTAATCGACTGCTCGAGACGACGCCAAAACGAATTATTTACCTCAGTTGCAACCCTGTCACCCAAGCTCGCGACGTTGCACAATTGGCCGAAAAATATGGCATAAAACACCATCGAGGCTATAATTTCTTTCCGCGAACTCCGCACATTGAACACCTCGTTATTCTCGATATCATAAACACAAAATAGTCTATTCACCATTCCTCCATACAAATACTTCAGCCAAAGAAGCGATTAAAGAGGTGATTTTTTTGCATTATATGTGAAATTACGCTATGTTATAAGTGTAACTAAGCATAAGAGGTATATTATATGAAACAATTCGTGAAACATGTACTAACAGGAGGGCTTGTTTTGACACTTGTCATGACGCCAGGTGCAGTCTTCGCTCATGACGGTGATGATAGCGACGCTACCACGACTAACTCGGAGGAATCTAGCACTAGCTCCGAAGGAATTGCACAAAAAAGGCAAGAAGCGGTTCGTAAATTACAAGCACGCCTCGACCAAGCAAAAGAAAAGCGAACAGAAAAACTAGACGAAGCAAAATCTAATTTGCGAGAACGTTTGAGTAATGCAAAGAAGAAAATCTGTGAACGTCACCAATCACGGATCAATCAAATTATGAACAAAATGGATGATCGTAGGACAAAAGCGAACGAACGAATAACTCAGATTTACGAGGCGGTCACATCGTTTTATAGCGAAAAAGGGCTTACAGTAGAGAATTACTTAGATTTGATTGCAGCAATTGATGCAGCAAAAAATGCCGCTCAAAGTGCTACCAAAGAACAACAAGATGTACCACAACTCAATTGTGAGGGTGATGGCCCAGAAGCCGATGTCGCTGAATTCAAACAAAAGCGCCTCGACAGCATTGATGCAATGAAAGCCTACCGCGACTCAGTCAAAGACCTCGCGAAAGCCGTAAGAACAGCAGCGAAAGCTACTGGCACAGAAGGAGATGCATAATATGAAAAACAATAAAGGCTTTTCAATCGTTGAAGGTATCTTAGTCCTTCTCGTCGTTGCGGTTATTGGATTCGTTGGATATATGGCATATACTAACTTTTTCGCACCAGACTCGAATAAATCAACAACAGAGACATCAGAGGGAAATAACACCGAACCGGTTGTTGTCGAAGATTCTAGCGATTTAGACACGGCCATCGATGAACTCGATGGAGTGCCTATCGACGATAGTTCAGATGCTACGGAACTTGATTCCGCAGCCGATGAGTTCAGCGCTTAGATAGGCATAGACTGAATTTTAGCTCGTCTTGATTCGACGGTAAGCAAACTTTGTTGCGGGGCGCCAGTAGCCACGCGCATCGGTGTCAAACTGTCGAATCTCGCCGTGAGGAACTTCATTGATGAGGACAAGTGCGGGATTGTACGATGCAAGCGTTCGATAGTAGACCAAGTCTGCATCTGAAACAGAACCAATCCCTGGGAAAACTCTACGGAAATGCTCACGACCAATATCATCAAAATAGTTTGGTCTGTTCTTTGGCGGTACGTACAATTCAGCCTTGAGCCCCATGCGCATAATGATTTTTTTCACATCACCAAGCGAGAGCTTTGACTGTGCTGCAATGCAACAAAATAACTGTTTCTTTGTAGACAAAAAAACGGTCGCCTTTGCCGTATGGCTAACGGGCAAGCGACGTGAAATAACTCTATCGATTTCGATATCCATGCCGAATTGCTTTTTCGCAATTTGTTCGAGAGCCATGTCATCATAAATACTGTCGTTCATATTGCAAGAAGTATAGCATATATAACAGATGAGGAATAGACAACGCATGGTAATTATGCTATAGTTTTGCCACTAATTACGAGGTAATCACGATGCACTCTGGCGAATCTTATAACGACAACAACGGAGACCATCTACGCAAGAATAGCGAGGAAATTCTATCGGTTGCCCTGGGAGCTGGCGGTCCATTTGCTATCGCGTATGACTCTGGAATCTGCGTGGGATTAGGGCAGAAAGGAATTGATGTCCGAAAAGCCAATGGATTCATTGGTACTTCCGGCGGCGCCTGGGTTGAAGGATTTATTGTCACCGACATGACCGATGAAGAAGTTGATAATATTCCGAAGATCTCATTTCCTAATCGAAAACACGGTTACCTGCAAGAGATTGGCCGAGGTGTTTTTGATGACGCACGCTCTCCGCTGGTCCAAGCAGCTACAGTGAGATTGCCGTCACGCAAACACCTACTGCCAAGTGTCGAGATACTCAGCGGAGACAAACACGATCTAGCCGACATTATACCCGCTTCATCAGCCATACCTATTGGATATCGTCCTGTACGAATCAACAACGAACGCTACGTTGACGGAGGTGTTCGCTCCTTTACTCACGCAAACCGTGCATCGGGCGCCCAAAACCTGCTCGTTGTTGCAGCATTGGCGAAACACTTCAGACTTTCTGTTGGCCCACTGCGAAATCTACCCGTAGGACGGGCGCTAGAAACAATGGCAAATCACGAAATGAATCAATGGGAAGAACAGCATAAAGGACAGGCACATCTCATTCGCCCCAACCGTGCTATTGGTGGACTCGTCGAAAGATTCACTGACTTATTCGACAAAAAAATCGCGCGCAGAGCCTACGACATGGCGATAGAACAATCGCATCAACTAGTGGAGAGCCGCCAGGATCTCGCTACGCTTGCGCTTCGCATGAGTGATTAACTCGATATTCTATCTACGCTATAATAAGACGTAATGGATTTTAATAGTCGCTACGCAAAACTAAACGATGCGCAGAAATCTGCTGTCGATGCTATCGATGGGCCAATAATGGTAATCGCCGGACCGGGCACTGGCAAGACCGAGTTACTAAGCATGCGCGCGGCAAACATATTGAAAAAAACCGACGTACTACCCGAAAACATTTTGTGCCTGACATTCACCGACGCTGGCTCTATCGCTATGCAAAAACGCCTTACGAGTATCATCGGTCGCGAAGCATACAACGTATCAATTCACACGTTTCATGCTTTTGGTTCAGAAATTATGAATCGCTATCGTGAGTATTTTTATAATGGCGCCGACTTCCAGCTAGCTGATGACCTCGCACGTCATCGAATCATCACCGAAATACTAGATTCACTAGAATACAATAATCCTTTGCGCAGCCAAATGAATGGTACATACACGGCGATGAATGATATCATGGCGGCGATCTCAGACCTCAAACGAGCTGGCTTGACGGACGAAGAATTTCGACAGTTATTAGACATAACTCAGGCCACTGCCGAGATAGCTGGGAAAAATCTCGGAAAGGTCTTTTCGCAACGAATCAGCAAGGGGACGCGTGATGCGCTCGCCGACACCCTGACGGCTATCGAAGCAATCGAGGAAGATACGCCTATCCCGAGTATGATCCGACTGCGCGATGTCCTGGCGCGAAGTATTCATCACGCCGTCGAAGATGCCGATAACCATGAGAAGGTAACGCCCCCCATCACTGCCTGGAAGAATGAATGGATGACAACCGACGTTGATGGAGCGAAAGTGCTCAAAATCCAAAAAGCACTTCCAAAGCTTCGCGCCCTTAACCATATCTACAGCCTTTACCTCCAGACAATGTTAAAAGAGGAAATGATTGATTACGACGATATGATCATGCAGGTTGTTCATGCGATAGAAGTGCACGATGACTTACGCTACGATCTACACGAAAAATATCAATATATCATGGTCGATGAATTCCAAGATACAAACATGGCACAAATGCGCATTCTGCATAATCTCATCAATAATCCTGTCGTGCAAGATACGCCAAATCTTCTCGTTGTCGGTGATGACGATCAAGCGATCTACGGTTTTCAAGGTGCCGAAATTAACAACATTCTTGGACTCAAAGAACTACTGCCAAAGACAGCTTTGATCACGCTCACCGATAATTATCGTAGTAACCAGCCCGTCCTCGACGGCGCACGCGAAGTGATTACTCAAGGAGAAAACCGTCTAGAAACACGCATTCCCGAGCTCGATAAAACCCTTGCGTCACATGTCTCGCACCAAACGCCAACTACCGAGATCGTTAATTTTACGTCACCGCACGACGAAAGAAAATGGATAACAAAGTCTATCGATGACCTTATAAATAAAGGAACTAAACCAAGCGAAATTGCAGTTATCGCCCGAAAACACAAGGACCTTATCTCGCTGTTGAGCTACATGGCAAATAAAAATATTCCGATCAGTTACGATCGTCGCGACAATGTTTTAGAGGATGATGTTATCAAGCAGCTGGTACTTGTCGGCAATATCGTTCATGATTTGAGTGTCGGTAGACACAACGAAGCCAACATACATTTGTCGGAACTCATTAGCCACCCAGCGTGGGGGATAGATCCTGCGACCATTTGGGAAATTAGCCTCAACGCATACAAAAATCGCCTTCAGTGGCTAGAGGTTATGCAAGAGCATGCGGCCACGAAGGAACTATTTGCATGGCTCGTCGCTACCGCAAAAGCATCTCAACACCTACCCCTCGAACGCATCATTGATATTCTGGTCGGACATACAGCACCTGATGGCGCAAAAGCATCACCACTCAAAGAATATTATTTCTCAGACAAAAAAATGCATGATGATTCAGCAAACTATGTCGTTCACCTAGAAAATCTCTCGGCTATTCGTCAGCGTCTCCGCGATCATGTTACTGGCACAATGTCGCCAAAGTTAGTTCATTTTCTGGAATTTATTGAGGAAAACCAACAAGCGGGCATTCAAATTACCAGCCTTCGGCATGTGGGGGAAGATAACAATGCCGTACAGCTACTGAGCGCACACGGTTCCAAAGGCCTGGAATTTAATCATGTATTTATTGTTAATGCTACGGACAAGATGTGGGGAGAGAAGGCGAGCGGTAGATCCTCTGTAATTTCATTCCCGCCACACCTACGTCTTCGACAAAACAATAGTGATTATGATGAACGATTACGATTATTCTACGTTGCAATGACCCGAGCCAAATACGGACTACACATCTCATACGCAAACGAAAACGATACGGCAAAGGAAATGTTACAAGCCTCATTCCTTCTGAATAGTTCATTTCCACACGATCAGATCAACGAATCTTCGACCGATGCGACAACCAAAGAAGCGGCTGAACAAATGTGGTATGCGCCAATAGTCAACATTCCGTCTGCGACAATGAAGGAGCATCTCGCTCCAATCCTCGAACATTACAAACTCAGCGCAACCCATGTGAATAGCTTTATCGATGTTACCAACGGCGGACCACAACAATTCCTCCTCAATACACTACTTCGGTTTCCGAGCGCGTCGAGTGCGGCCGCTAACTACGGTACAGCAATCCATCGAGCACTTCAGCGTGCACACGAACACTTACGCGCAACTGGCTCACAGCAACCCGAAGAAGACATACTACATGAATTCGAAAAACAGCTCGACCAACTCACATTTTCCGATGATGAACGACGTCGTTATCTCCAGCAGGGCTGTGACGCCCTACGTACCTTCTTGCACGAACGATATGCCGGCTTTTCAAATAAACAGCTGCCGGAACTAGACTTTGCACGACAAGACGTCGTGATTAACGATGTCCACCTAACGGGGAAATTGGATGTCGCCGAAATAGACGATGCATCACACAGCATACGCGTTATCGATTACAAAACAGGGAGCGCACTCACTGACTGGAATAAGGGTGATGCGTACAAAAAGATGAAGGCACACAAATACCGCCAACAGTTGCTATTCTACAAGCTACTCATCGAACACTCCCGTGATTGGCGAAAATACACTATGAACGAAGGAGTTTTACAATTCGTCGAGCCAGACCAATCAAACCAAATTATTGATCTGCGGCTCGCAGATATTGACGCAACAGAGCTCGACCGTTTCACTCGATTAATCGATATCGTTTGGCGACACATTCAGGACCTTTCTTTTCCGGACACATCCACATACGAAAATACGATCGAAGGTATCCAGCAATTCGAAGAAGATTTACTGGCTGAAAAAATCTAGTCAATAAAAGCTTAAACAATATTAAGATATATTATTGACAAATATACTATGCTTGAGTATAATAATTCCTTGGTACAGAGGTGTATTCAGCGGAAATGATGAGAGTATGTATGTTATCATTTCCGCTGTATACTTTCCTGTTGCACATTTTTAATAACATGAAAGTTTCTGCAAGGCAGATGTAGCTCAGTGGTAGAGCGCCGTAGAACCCAGGTGGTCGACTGTATAGTACGAGGGGCCCCTCTGCTATGCTACGCCACAGGCTCTTCTACGGGGTCGCGGGTTCGAACCCCGCCGTCTGCTCGTTTTTGTACATGCGGGAAACCGCACATGAGGATGTGAAATTATCACCCTCGAATGGAGAGAGCATACCCCTCCATTCATTGCGCGTGTAGCTCATTGGCAGAGCATCCGCCCATCAAGCGGAAGGTAGCGGGTTCAATTCCTGCCACGCGCACTAACTTTCATGTAATAATCTTGTGATGACATCCGCCAGCCAGCGTGTCATCACAGGCTAGTGATCATGACGGAAAACCGGTCCCCCGCCGGATGAGTACTCATTCACTAGGGGTGGAGAGCGCTGTTCATTCAGCGCTCTCCACCCAAAACAATTTTTCCGTTGCACAGTAAAAGCAACGGTTATTTTTTATCACGATATAATAGATACTATGACTAATTTTTGGCACAACCTACCACGCCCGTTTTTCGCACTCGCTCCTCTGGAGGCGGTTACTGATGTCGTCTTTCGTCATGTCGTAGCAGCCGCAGCACCACCCGATTTATTTTTCACCGAATTTACGAACGCAACCGGCTGGGTTCATGCTGGCGACAAGGCAATTGGTGGACGCTTAGTAAAAACAAGTGACGAACATCCCATTATTGCGCAGCTGTGGGGCGCCGACGCAGATGCAATGGAAAAAATGGCAATGCATTGTGCCGAACTGGGCTACGATGGAATTGATATAAACATGGGCTGTCCCGACGCCAGCGCCGTGAAAAGTGGCGGTGGAGCCGGAATGATACTCAATCCCGAGAATGCCGCAGCTATCATCGCAGCAGCAAAAAAATCAGGCCTGCCCGTTAGTGCTAAAACACGCCTAGGATACAGCAGGGTAGACGAGTGGCCGCAATGGCTAGAACATTTACTGCGTCAAGATATCGTTAACCTAACAATCCATCTACGGACCAAAAAAGAAATGAGCAAAGTTCCCGCGCACTTTGAATTAATCCCCAAAATCAAAAAAATGCGTGACGAGGTTGCACCAAATACACTTCTCACAATCAACGGCGACATCAATAATCGCACGCACGGGCTTGAACTCGTGCAGCGATATGGTGTTGACGGAATTATGATTGGGCGAGGTGTTTTTTTGAATCCATATACATTCGAAGAAAATCCCAGGGAGCATACTCGCAAAGAAATGCTTGATCTATTACGACTACAACTAGAGCTGTATGAAAAATATGCCGATCAAACAGGCAGGCCATTCGATACATTAAAACGATTCTTCAAGATTTACATACGTGATTTCGAGGGTGCAGCAGAACTCCGTGATAAATTAATGCACACAAAAGATACCGATGAAGTGCGCGCGCTCATTGCCAGGGTAGATTAAATACTAACGTAACTCGTAAGGTTGCTCAGGAGTCCCTGTGCATTACCGGCCATGCCGTTTGCAACGCCAAGTTGTGAAGTAATGGCGCTAAATGAACCGAGCAGACCGTTAAGACTACCACCATCGCCCAAAAGACCGTTCAAGCTATCGTCAGCATCCGATGTGCCGCCAAGAGCACTAGACAAACTACCTCCATCTAATAAGCTACCTAGATTGCCCAAAGCATCAAGACTGCCGAGTCCATTCATAAGACTGCTCAGCGTTGTTACGAGGCTGGTAAGTAGCGCTACCGACGAGGCAAGGACCGATTTTATTATTGATGCCATCGTACTAATATTGGCCATTTGAGATTCAGCCGATACAATAACCTCCTCACTACTCAAATTAAAATCATCACAACTCGGGGTAGAAGCGCTAGTCGAAGTATCCTGATTGCTTGCACTGATACATTCCTTCATCTTATTTACCTGACTGCGCATGTTATCGTACGTCGTCTGGACCTTATCGACAACACCAGTCAAACCTTCGATTGCATTTGTCACGGCCGCCTGTACATCAACGAGTTGAGTTAGTTGAAGTTGTTCGTCTATGCCATCAGCGAGGGATTGTAAATCCTCGAGTGATGAAGTTTCCTCGACCTTTACCCTGAGTTCCTTTAGTTTTTCAATGACCTTGTCGGAGAACTGTTTGATCTTGTCCTTTGTTTTATCCTGGAGCACAAACTTTCCAATCAGACCATCTTTGTTTGTCGTCAGAGGCGTATCGCTATTGTCACTCGTTGCAATGAAACTTGACTCCTTATTCATGATTTTAATTTCGACATCCAAACTCCCTCGAGTTTTTTTGTAATTATCAAGACGTCGATCAAGCTCATGGAGGGCTTTTTCTTTCAAGTCCTTGAACTTTTGAGTATCTGCGGCGGCTTGCGCATTCGTCACAGATACCGGCCCATAAAGAGCCAGCAGCATGCTTAGCAACAGCAATATTGTTGCCGTTATTCGATTCCGCGCTACATAGAAAAATGTGATATTCATATTAATTTCCCAATTTTACTTGATTGCTATCATCACGAAGGGCCGCCTGAGCCGCCTCTTGTCTTGAGACTGATGTGTCTATACCATCTTTTAAATCAGTGAGATTACGGTCTACTTCATCCTTCGTCGCAACGGCTTTGCCAGACGCATCCTTTTGCGTCGAGGAATCGTCCTGAGCAGTACCGAGTAGTGCAAAAAATATCACAGTAGCCAGACCAAGTATAAGGACAATTACTCCGACAATTATCCATCTAAGACGGGTGGAGGGTACTTGTTTATCAACCATTGTCTTTCCTCGTTTTTATTTTTGATTATTTATATGCTTATACTAGCACGCACAATGTCGTTCCAGCAAGGTTGATGTCATTGCATACATTAGCTAAAAATTGTAGAATAGCGAAAGTTATTATAATGAGGATCTTATGACACACCCAGAATATTATGGACTCGAAGCCCATGCATACGACGCAAGTGAAGAAACAGGAGATATTACAATGCACGAAACAGAGCAACCTATTACGGAAATCTCTAGGATTTCTAGCGAACTACTAGATACGTACGAGCAATACGTGCCAAACAAGAAATATTTTGTCTTTTGTAGCGACGATAGGCCACTCACCGTAGAGAGCGCCCGCGACCTTGACCAGCCGGACACATTTGCAAACCCAAATAATGCCATTCGTACATTCGGCGCCGCACTTGGTTCAGCACGCGCAACTGCAGTTGCATTATTCGCAAGTACTGATGAATCGGCGCAAAAAACAATCGCTCCATACAGGGGAAACTTTGTTGGGTGGACCAAAAAAACCACCGCAGATTCAATAGAAAATTCGAATCTTGTTCCTAGCGCACATAGTGCCGAAAAAAACGAAGGCAACCCAGAACACTTCAACCCCGATAGCGACAAAGGACCCGGTTGCGCCTATATGGCCAATGCCGAAGCTGTCACTGAAATTAACACATCTCCCGAAGTTATTGCTTTTGCGAATGACGTGATCCAAATGCTCGGAAGTAGTCCCTTGCATCTCGCAAAAATCGTTCAGGCAAATGAGCGTGTCAAAAATCATTTTACGGTTAATGGCGGCAAGACCTTTAACCTCACTCGCGATGATGCGAAAGAGCTAGAGATGCCAATAGCAATCGTAGAAGGTGATCATGCCTCAGTCGAAAAGGCACGAATTGTCATTAATCTTGGAAACGATGTCGTCAGCAACCCTAGGGCTGCACTCGAACTAGATATGCCAACATACAACATTGATCCGGTTATTGAATGTAGTTCTATCCTCAAATCAAATCCAGAGCTAGATCCACGTTTACTATTAGAATCCAAGATCCTCGATATTTGCGCAACTGCCGAAGCACTCGCATCAAGTGAAGGCAAGCATGCTTGGAATTTCCGCTACGAACGTATCGGTAACTTTGAAGATGCCGTCGCACTACTCAAACAAGAGCAATAACAGCCTAGCGACGATGTCGTCGACGAAGATCGGCGACCTTGAGTCGTACTGCATGACGATCAACTAATTGATGAGCTTTTTCTAGTTCGACTTGGTCTTTTGCATTATCACGCATCTTGAGTGCACGCTCTAACGCTGCCTTCGTTTCTGATTCAACTATATCGTCACCACTATCGGCCTCGTCAACGAGTACTTTGATATTCTCTGGCGTTACTTCAATAACACCACCACTCACGGCAAAATACTCCAGTTTATTATCTGCATCACTCTTTGCGTAACGCACGGCTATTGCACCAGGCATCGCGATACCTACTAACGGTTCGTGTCCAGGGAATACTGCGATTTCACCAGCAGCGGTCGGCAAGATTACTTCGTAGACATCTTGATCGACTTTTGTACCAGTGAGTGTAACCAGTTGAAACTTCACTATTTATCCTTTTTTGATGACTTTTTTGCTTCTTTATTCGAAGTTGCTTTTTCCGATTTATCCTTTTTTGGAGAATCAATTTCACTCAGCGGACCGGGAACCATATAGAACCAACTCTCGGGTTTATCGTCATATTTACCAGACAAAATATCACCAGCATCTTTGATGGTATCTTCTAGCTTTGCGTACAAACCTTTCTTGCCCGTAAACTGCTCGGCAACGTGCATAGGTTGCGATAGGAATCGCTGCAAGCGTCGAGCGCGATTAACAGTCTGTTTTTGTTCGTCAGAAAGTTCTTCCATACCTAAGATTGCAATGATATCCTGCAAATCTTTATACTCCTGCATCATGCGCTGTGCTTCACGTGCGACACGGTAATGTTCATCGCCAACGATCTCGGGATCCAGTGCAGTACTGCTACTATCGAGAATATCAACGGCAGGGTAAATACCAATTTCAGTCAACGCACGACTCATCACGATTGTTGCATCCAAGTGCGCAAAGGTTGTCGCTGGTGCTGGGTCAGTAAAGTCATCGGCCGGGACATAGACGGCCTGAACCGATGTAATCGAACCCTTTTTTGTACTTGTAATACGTTCCTGCAGAATACCCATCTCTTGTTGCAGATTCGGCTGATAACCAACCGCAGACGGCAGACGGCCGAGTAGGGCAGATACTTCGGAGCCAGCCTGAGTATAACGAAAGATATTATCAACGAACAACAACACATCCTTGCCTTCATCGCGGAATGATTCTGCCATCGTTAGCCCGGTCAAGGCGACGCGCAAACGTGCTCCCGGTGGTTCATTCATTTGACCAAAGACAAGTGATGTCTGCGGTAAAACGCCAGCGTCTTCCATTTCGAAATACAGGTCATTACCTTCACGTGTACGTTCACCGACGCCTGCGAAAACAGAATTTCCACTGTGGAATTTTGCAATGTTAAAAATCAATTCCTGGATCATGACGGTTTTACCAACGCCAGCACCCGCAAAGAGTCCGGCCTTGCCGCCCTTTGTAAGTGGCGTGAACAAGTCAAGTGCCTTCATACCGGTCTCGAGAATTTCTGCTTTGTTTGACTGTTCGGTAAAAGCAGGAGGAGCCCTGTGAATAGGAGCAGTCTTAACATCTTTAGGCATAGGCTTGTCGTCAATCGGCTCACCAACAACATTAAACATACGACCCTGAGTCACGTCGCCGACAGGCACGCTGATTGGTGCGCCAGTATTTTCAACTGCTTGACCGCGCTGTAGGCCATCAGCACTCGACAAGGCAATTGTGCGAACAGTATGTTCATCCAGATGCTGAGCAACCTCAAGAGTAATAATTTTGCCATCTTGTTTAATATGAAGCGCATGATAAATAGCTGGCAATGTTGCGCCCTCGCCAAATTCAACATCAATAACCACGCCAACAACAGCGATAATCTTGCCGTCTTTTAATTTCGTTTTGTCTACTGTTTTCTCCATGTTATTCTCCTTTTTCCTGCGTATCTCGCTGGGATGATTCTTCTTGATATTTTCCTGCTTCTTCCATCTTTTGCTTATATATGTCAGGTGGTACGAGGACGAAACGTCCATCATCACCCTTGACCTTTGCAACCAGCGATGTCCCGGGCGTAATACGTACCGTAAAGTCGGGTAGCTCAATCTCTTCGCCGTTATACGCCGCTGCTCCGTGAGCTACCACGGCGTCACCGAGTTTATGTGCAATAATTCCAGGACGCTCGGCGCGATGCTTATTCGGTTGACCGGCACGAGATCCAGGTGCTGGAATCTGCTGACCTTGCGCCATTATCTGCAAATCGTACATCCAACCAAGCGCTTGACCTAATTGTCTTTTATCAAATTGCAATGCGTTATCCTGTTGAAACTTCTTGAGTACCTCGGCAGGTGTTGCGGTCTCGTCTGTTCGAAATACTTCTATAATCTCATCCTGGCTTTCCCACAAACGACCCATTAGATTATTATCGCCATTTTGCTCGGAATAAGGAAATGGAAACTCTGTGTTATCATCGGAAAGTTTTGGTAGAGGCATCGCTAATCTCAGCTCATCATCAGTAAAACGACTCTTCGTATGAGTTGGCTCGGCCTCATAAGTGTCAGACGTCATTCCTTTAACGCCTCCACGCCACCGCTAATCTCGGCGAGTTCTTGCGTAATCGCACCCTGTCGAGCTTTGTTCATTGCCAACGTTAAATCATCAATCAAATCATTGGCATTATCAGTCGCATTCTTCATTGCCAACATCCGCATGATGTATTCGCTCGCTCGCGCCGTTAAAAGTGCAAAGTAGACCTGCGCCTCCACTAGACGATAGGTGACCGCCTCGAGCACTTCCTCTGCACTTGGCTCAAACTCAGCAGTTCGAACATCTTCACTCACTTCTTCTGTCTCTTCGAACCCTGCGGGCAAAATGCGTTTGACGATTGCTTGTTGATTAACACTATTAATGAATTCTGTATAGACAATGTCAACGACATCAATTTCGCCAGAATTAAATGCATTCAACGCCGTATCAACAATCGCACGAAGCTGGGAGCCACTTGGGTCATCAGGTAAGTCCTGGTAAGCCGCTGCGACGTTCACGTTCTTTAGTCTAGAAACGAATCGATTCGTTCGTCGACCAATCGCAATTGTTTGATTCTTTACACCCGCTGCATCATCATCGATTAATTGTCGAGCGTATAGCTTGAGAACATTCGCATCGTATGCGCCAGCCAAACCTTTGTCTGTTCCGATAACAATCAACATACGTGATGTAATCTTTTCTGGAGTACGGAATAGGGGATGGCGATCAGTCTCACCCTGTGCGGCCAAATGAGTCAATAGCTCACGAGCAGCGCTCGTATATGGTTCCATAGCTTTCTCGGCTTCCTGAGCTTTACGCATCTTGCTAGCAGCGACTAATTGCATCGCCTTTGTAATCTGCTTTGTCGATTTGACCGAGCGAATACGATTCTTAAGAGCACGTGTTGACGGCATTATTCAATCTCCCAGTTTGGACCAAGCATCGCCTGAGCCTTCTGACTCAACACGACTGGTTCAATATCAATACAGGCATAGTCATGACGGCATCTCACGTCGAGCCTTGCATCATCAATAGAATGCCAGCTCTTGCTGCGTGATTTCTTGATGCTACGGAGTGATCGGATAGACAAATCTAACGAATCATCGTTCTCTTGTGGAGTCGCCGAGATCTCATGTGTCATAAAAATTGTCGCCTGTTCTAATGGCATCCTTATTCCTCGAAGCCTTTAGCTACAGCCACGGCAACTTTATCGAATAACTTTGCGAACTTTGAATCTTCGGTGATTTTTTCGCCGCCTTCATTCAGCTCCTGCATATCCTTTTTGTGATCAGTCCATAAACGAGTCAATAGGGCAGTCTGCGCTTCTTTGATCTTGTTCACCGCAACTTTATCAAACGCACCGCTCGTCACTGCATAGATCGATGCAACCTGCTCCCATACACCAAGTGGCGTGTATTGATGTTGTTTTAGTAGTTCAGTCAAACGTTGACCGCGATCAATTTGCGATTTGGTTGCTTCGTCTAAGTCGCTACCAAATTGTGCAAATGATGCCAATTCACGGAATTGCGATAGGCTCAACTTTAGTCCACCACCGACGGACTTAACGGCCTTTGTCTGCGCATCACCACCAACACGACTCACGGATAAACCAGCACTAATCGCTGGGCGAATACCTTGGTTGAATAGATCAGTTTCCATAAAGATCTGACCATCCGTAATTGAAATCACGTTCGTTGGAATGTAGGCAGAGATGTCACCAGCCTGCGTTTCAATAATTGGCAACGCAGTCAATGAACCGGCGCCCAATTTGTCAGACAGCTTCGCGCTTCGCTCTAGTAGGCGAGAGTGGAGATAGAACACATCACCAGGAAATGCCTCACGTCCCGGTGGACGACGAAGAAGCAATGACATTTGACGATACGCAACAGCGTGCTTGGTTAAATCGTCATAAATAATCAACGCGTGCTTTTTATTGTCACGGAAATATTCACCCATGGCAGTTGCAGCATAAGGAGCGAGGTAGAGAAGTGATGCGGGATCGGACGGACTGGTTGCAACAATAATTGTTTGCTCCATGACGCCTTCTTCTTTCAGGCGTTCAACCAAACGAGCAATCTTTGAAAGCTTTTGACCGATTGCAACATAGATATTGATAACCCCAGTCTTTTGACGACCCTGGTTAATCATCGTATCGATCGCGATGGCAGTCTTGCCGGTCTGACGGTCACCAATGATCAGCTCACGTTGGCCGCGTCCGATAGGGAACATAGCATCAATAGACATCACGCCGGTCATCATCGGCTCGTGAACATGTTTACGGCCAAGTACGCCAATTGCTTCACGCTCAACCAAGCCGCGCTGTTTTGTCTTGATAGCAGGGCCACCGTCCATTGGCTGTCCGAGAGGATCAACGACGCGACCAAGCATTTCAGGACCGACAGGTACGTCCAGAATCGTACCCTTCAGTGTTACTTTTGCTCCAGCCACAACTTCTTCATCGCTACCCAGCAACACGGCACCGATTTCATCTTCATTGAGGTTCAGGGCAAATGCTTCGACCGTACCACTTTTTGTTTCAATCAACAGTACTTCGCTTGCACCGGCTTTTCGCAAACCGTATACCCACGCGACACCATCGCCAACACGAGTGACGACACCGACGCTTTCTAAATCGCCAGAAACATCCAACGATGCAATCGCATCACGGAGTTCCTTGCTGAGGTTATTAACTACTAATTCTGGCATTGTATGATTCCTTCTATATCTTGGTTGCTGTTAATTGATTCAATCGGTGACGGATGGTTGCGTCTAAGCGTTCGCTCGGTGTTTCAACCAGAACGCCACCCAGTAGGTCGGTGTTAACGCTTGTTCGCAGTTGTATATCATGTGCGCCTGTCGTTTTTTTCAAATATGCCGTAATAGCATCTTTTGTCTCTGTTGCAAGTTCTCGGCTGCTGGCGACATCGGCGAGGAGTACGCCGCGATCAGCCAAAGCAACTTCGATATCACGCACGATCAGCACGGCTTCGCGAACTCGCTTGGTTTCGACTAAGTACGCGGCTAGCTGATTTGTGACATTACGTCCAGCTAACAGCTCGTCGGCAAAATATACCGCGATCTTGCGTCGAGGTAGGCGAGTTCCAGCCACTTACACTTGCTCCTTAACGGCGCTTGCAATAACTTTTTTATCGACAGCTTCGCTAAATGACTTGCCGACAACCTTTTCAGTTGCGAGAGCGACGAGTTCTATTGTGTCATTGTGCAAAGCTTTACGAGCAGCAATAACGTCTTTTTCTAACTGATCACGTGCGTCGGCAACGATTTTGTCAGCACGACTTTTGGCTTTTTCTTCGCCTGCATTAATCATTGCAGTTGCTTCATCCTTTGCGGTTGCAACGATATCCTTTGCTTCACCGCGTGCTTCCTTGAGCAACTTGGCAACCTCATCCTGAGCCTCGTTGGCTTTTGCTTCAGCGGCCGCTGCGGCTCGTTGACCAGCATCAATCTTTTCTTGACGCTCATCAACAGCTTTAATCAAAATCGGAAAAACAAACTTTCCCAACAAAAAGACCAAGATGATGAATGCAATCGCCTGGAAGGCAAGCATTTGCCCGTTGATGCCTAGTGAACTAAAAATATCACCGCCGGCCTCGTGCGTAGATGCTGCAAATTGTTGAAGTGGGCCTGTCATATTCTTCTTATCCCGCTACAGCTCGTGCGATAAATGCAACGACGATACCGATGATGGCTAGTGAGTCGGCAAAGACGATCGCTGTGATCATCAATGTTCGAATCTCGCCAAGTTTTTCTGGATTACGACCGAATGCGCCTAACGCGCCACCACCAATAACACCGATACCTACAGCTGCACCAAGTGCAGGCAAGGCATAAGCTAACACGAATGCTAATTGTTCCATTTTATTTTTACTCCTTTAATTTATTAACTATATTATACCATCATTCCGTCAGTACTGCAGGCTTGGTCGCATGAGTAGATGAATGATCGGTGATGTTTGGCTGGGCCTCGTCATGAGAGCCGTGACTCTCGACTGCCAGCGAGGTAAAGATAACTGTCAAAATAAAGAATACGTACGCCTGAACAAAGCCAATGAATAGCTCGAAAATGAGAAAGAACGGCAAGGCTACAACCGAAAAGTAACTCGTCATAACAGCAATAACAACAAGCAAGATTTCACCAGCAAAACAATTACCAAACATACGAACGCTCAGTGCTGCATAACGCGAGAACTCACCGATAAATTCTAGCAAACCTTCGAACGCACCGATTGGATCCTTGATAGGGTTACGGAAGTATCGCTTGAGATTACCGATTGGACCATGCGCCTGTAGAGCGAAATACTGTACGGTCAGCAATACTATAATTGCAACCGCAAACGTAAAGTTCAAATCAGCCGCAAGTGCACGAAGAACCGGTACCTCATTATAAAAAATCGAGTCGAGACCCGGTAAAACACTCATCCAATAGCCAAAAAGCATGACAAAGAAAATAGTCAGAGCAAGTGGGGCAATGCGTCGCGCCAACTTTTTATCAGGGATGACACTGTCTACCTGTCCGAGCATTCCTTCAAATGTCCATTGAGTCAAACCGATAAATCGGTTGTACTTGTTATTCTTGACCATGTAAACAACGTAGGCAAAAACGCTAAACATGATGACCATACTGATAGCGCCAGTAAACAAAGAATTCGTTACCGCAAAATCACCAATATGAAACAACGACTGTGAAGCGACATGAATTTCAAATCCAGCAGATGCAGCAAAATTACTCAGCACGTTAGTTGTTTCCTTTCTTGTATTGTTGTCGAACAAGGAGAGCAGTGATGATGACACCAACCGCTAAACCGCTCAGAGAATACATTGATTCTGTCCCGGATACACTGTCTACCCAGAGGCCCACGCCCGCACCGCCTAGTGTCGGTACGAACATACGCCAGGTCGTATCTGCAGCGATTGCAAACAATAAAACAACCGTCGACTTTTCCGGCGGTTGAGGCTTGTCTTCGCTATTTTTAGCTGCAGCAGCGCTCATTACTCGCTTACTATAACAGAGATGAATACGAGTGACAAGGGGTTAAGCTAGCGCACATTTTGCAAAGTCATTTACAATAAGTACTATGCCGCGGCGAAATAAACCAATCAAACATATCCCATATCAATCGCCAGAAAGCGAACGTCAAAAAACACGCTATCCAACCCAAAAGGCAGCCGAATCAGCCGCCGAAATACGCATGCTACAAATACCGAACTTAGAACTTGGCGTTTATCAGGGAGCCGACGGTGGCTGGTACTTAACATCTGCACCACAAAATAATTGACTTATATTACACTAGCGCTTATAAGTACATCATGGAGAAACAGATTCCTAATCTGTACAATCCTCTTGATAGAGTCAAGCGGTATTCACTTGGTGCAAATTTTGTAGATAACTCACTCGACCGCGGACAAATTGAACTTGGCATGACAGCTCTCAGTCGAAATGCAGGCTACGTCTTATCATCCGAACATCCCGACGATACACGGGCGGTAGAACGCATCTCTCAGTACTTCAAACACCGCGACTACGCAACAGCACACTCAGACCTAGAAGACACACTGACATATCCTATTGCAGCTGCATCGGGCAATATACTGGAGTGGGTTCGTGATGCAATGCCTAACGATCTAGAAAAATTCTGCCTGTGGAGTCTGGAACGAACACAAAACCTCACATCTGCGCTCACGCGTGATAAACAATATTTTGACGACAAAGCATATCAATACACAAAGTCACTCGTTGGAATAAATTATTTTCCTAGTCAAGCAACTCGCATCGTAGAAAAGGAAGTTGCCGATACCGAATTAGTTGGTATGGATGCATTCTATAGTGGTGGCCGCGGATGGGGTGCCGTATTTTGGGGACCGCGAAAAATCGCCGTTCCTAATCACTACGAAAACCCACGCGCAATCAAAACTATTGGTAAAGATTTAGACTGGTATTTCTATCACGAGAACCTTCATCGCGCTGGTCATGGACGATTACTATTTCCTGATGATTTCGATGATCAGGGGCTGATAAACGAAGCGTTCGTCGAGCATAGCAATGTTGTTGCACACGCTCATCGCTGGGCGCGACAATCAAATGTAGTAGCGCCAGGTAAGCGAACACGTCTAAATCCCGACATGGGAATTTACTCGAGTGAGCGTACATTTCTTGACTATGTCATTAATCACACGCGACTATCTATCGAACAGCTAGGCGACGCGTACTTTAGCAATCGCAATGTATGGAATGAGCGAAAACGCCGAGTCATCAAACGTGAAATTATCAAACTATTCGGATCGACAGAACAATGGTATGAGTTGGTAGACGACTACGATGAAGCCAACTCGAATAAGCGTTCGGACATTCTAAAATCAAAGCTCGCAGAATTCCGAAAACGTACTATCTAAAAATGTATCGCTAATACTCTCTTAGAAATATTCAACCACTGCACCTCTCTATATTTTTGTTATAATGCCTTAGAGATCATTGCGTATTAAAATGCAATTTGATATACTAAGTATAGTAAACAAAGGGGTATTCTATGAGCGATTCAACGAACCAACAAATCACAATCTACAGCACCACCTGGTGTGCGTTCTGTCACACCGAAGCACAGTGGCTAGATCATCTAGGCATTCCTTACGTAAAAAAAGACATCGAAGAGGACAAATCGGCGTATGACGAATTAATGGAGAAAAGTGGCGGTAACTTCTCGGGCGTACCAATTACAGACGTTGGCGGTAAATTAATCGTCGGTTTTGATCGACCCAAGCTTACGGAAGCCATAGAAGCAATCGGACTCAAGCCAAAAAAATAATTAATATATCTCGCAACGTGGCCCCTTATACAGTTGACAATAGTCTATTTCTATGGTAAAAATAGGATAGTTCCATCAACACGAGAGGAGCGGGGTTATGACCCCTGAAGGTGTTTACTGGGCACAGATGATGTTTGGGTGGACACTCGGACCATTATTCGGAATTGTCTTCCTTATCATCGTCCTGACGCTCATCGGAAATGGCTGGCAACGCTTGCGGCGCGCCATCGGGCGGCCAAAAAGCTCCGCCACGCACGACGACCAGCTGGACGTTCGGTCTACGTAACACCAACAATCCCGGCCCGTTACCCAGGTGGTAGCGCGGTCGGGATTTTTGCATTAATCACGTATAATACGATATAGATGACAAAACAGACTATTACACTTCCGAGTGGCTATGAAATGGCCTACTGGACATATCACGACAACAAACGTCCAACCCTAATAATGGTGCATGGTTTTACTGGTTCACACGAAGGTTTTCAATATCTCGTACCTCTACTGGCGGATTTTCGCTTAATTGTCCCGGATCTGCCAGGGTTCGGCGAGAGCCCGCTACCGCATGAAAAACTCAACCTTAGCGAACTAGGCACACTCTTCGTTGATTTTGTCCAAGCACTCGATCTAGACGAAAAACCGTATCTCGTTGGCCACTCCATGGGCTCGTTGGTTGTCAGCGAAGCAATTCGTCAACATCCCGAAATTTTTGAAAAAAAGGTCGTCCTCGCAAGTCCAGTCCCATCTCCGGTTGGTATCCTTGACGCACGAAAAATCGGCGTACTACTGAGCAAGCTATACTATGGCGCCAGCCATCGACTGCCACTTATAGGACCCCACTTGGCAACCAGTCGCAAACTAACACGCCTCAGCACCAAGATGATCATGACTACCAAAGATAAACTGTTGAAACAAACGATATACTCTCACCACTTCAGAAATCTCGAATTTATCAGTAGTATTGGCTGGTACAAACGGCTCTATAAAGAAATTAACAAAACGGGCATTAGCCGATATCGTCACGCGCTCAGGCCATTCACGACACTTATCATTGTTGGTAGTCGCGATTCTGTGACACCGCTCAAAAAACAAAAACAAACATCAAAAAAAATAAGGGCAAAGCTCGTCACGCTTCCCGGAGTAGGGCACTTGTCACACTACGAAAAACCCGCAGAACTCGCTAGTGCAATTGCTCGGTTTCTGAAATAACTTCGTGATATAACTTTTCGAATCTCGGTATAACAACACGTACATCGTGTTTTTTTGCAATCTCAACGCTATTTTTTGAGTATTTTGCACGCTTCTTGGGATGATCCAATAAATCAACTAATGCCGTAGCCATCGCCTCCACGTCATCAACCGCTATCAAATGTCCATTTTTTCCAGTCAAACAAAGCTCGCCCAATGCGCCCGCATCAACGGCAACAACAGGCTTACCGCTCGCCATAGCTTCGAGCATCGCCAAGCATTGCAATTCAGTAGGTGATGGCATGACATAAACATCGCCTACGCGATGCAACTGTATCAAATCCTCATCCGACACGAGTCCCGTGAATGTCACATAGTCACCCAGGTGGAGCGTATGGATCAGCTCTTCTAATTGTTTTCGGGCGTTACCGGCACCAACAATAACTGCATGAAAATCCTTACCCGACCAACGCAACAACTCCAATGCCTGAATCAAAATGTGAATATGCTTTTCTTCATCAACACGCCCGATGTAAGTAATAAGTGTTTTATTACGCGGAATCTTGAATCTTGTGAACAGTTCGTTATCTGTTTTGCCGGGCTTGAAACGATTCAAATTAATCCCGTTACTAATTGCTATAGCGGGTGCTTCGATACGGTCAGTGTTGAATAATCTAATTGCTGATTCGGTCGGCATCACGATTCGCTTTGCGCCCCGATAGAGTAGAGCCCCGTATTCAGTCAAAATATAACTAAATGGCCGCGACACAGGCGCCAAAATCTTGATATTTTTGACCATGTTATCAGGCATGACATGATTAGTTGCAACGACTGGTATTCCACGGTGTACTGCTGCACGTAACATGCCTAGGCCCGTTGTCAATTGCGTGTGAACATGGACAACATCCGGCTGGAATTCATCCAAAATCCGTCGCATCTCACGGTCATATGTCACTGACACTCGCAAATTTTTACGAAATGCCAAGCCAAATGAACGAATTCGTGTGATCTCGTAATTTTCATCAATCTCTTTGTAACCCCTGCCAGTTTGCGAAGGCGCAACCACCATGACAGTATGTCCACTCGCCGAAAGTCCCTGAGCAAGCGTGCGAGCCGCCGTTGCGACACCACTCTTCATTGGCCAATGTTGGTCATTTGCGATTAAAATACGCATTAATGCCAATTATATCATGCAAGCATATGCTAAAATGAGGAGCAATGGGCTACGGTAATCCTTTCGGCAAAGCTGTTTTATACACTATTGTTTTATTTGCAGTCACACATCTCGCGGTGAGTTTTTTTGCAGGCATGTGGAACGGCGACACGACATTAGCAAATATGTTCCATGTTCTAGGATTAGACTTGATATGGCCCGAACTAGGCAAGGGTGCGCTCAATTCAGTATTTGGTGTTATCCTCATTGTTGGTGCCTGGATTACTATCGGATGCACTCTGCACTGGCGTGATGTTACCGCCGACAAGAAACGCGCAGCCTCCAAACACAAAGGAAAATAATGAAACTTTTTTTTGACGCACGCTATATCCGCACGGATTTTCACGACGGCATTAGTCGCTATACAACCGAACTCGGCAGTGCGCTTGCACGCCTGACACCAGTAACGTTTATTATTTCGGATCTCGCACAGCTAAAGCATCTACCTAAAAACGTCCAACATATTATCATTCATCCCGTCACATCACCCAAGGAACCACTGACCGGGATAATTCTGAACAAATTCAAACCCGATGTCGTCATCTCACCGTTGCAAACAATGGGCTCACTTGGGCGCCGATTCAAATTAATTCTGACACTCCATGATTTAATCTATTACAAACACCGAACGCCACCTCCGCAATATTCACAACTTTTACGCCTCGGCTGGCGCCTGTACCACCTGTCATACGCACCCCAACGACTCACACTCAACGGTGCAGACGTGGTCGCAACGGTCAGTGAAACGAGTAAATCCGAAATTTTAGATGCAAAGCTAACCAAGCGTCCCGTTATCGTGGTGTCAAATGCCGCTCGTGATTTATCGCACTATCTAGATACGACACCGCGCATCATTAATCAACCAAACAATCTCATTTACATGGGCTCCTTCATACCATACAAAAATGTCGAAACGTTGATTCAGGCTATGGAATTCCTACCTGGTCGAACCCTGCATCTGCTCAGTCGTATTAGTCCTGAACGAAAAGCGCAGTTACGCAAACTCATCCCTGAACATGCCAAGGTCGTTTTTCACGGCGGCGTCAGTGACAAAGAGTATGCAACATTGCTTGCAAATGATGCAATCATGGTCAGTGCAAGTAGAGCCGAAGGTTATGGCCTGGGCCTCGCAGAGGCATTGATGCTAGGCGTACCAGCCGTCGTGAGTGACCTCGATATATTCCATGAAGTTGCCGGCAACGGGGCTTTATACGCAGACCCTGACGATCCTCAAAGTTTTGCGGCACGCGTTGCACGATTGGATGATAAAAAATTTCGTGACGACACGATAGAAAAAGGCGTGCGTCACATACGTAAATTTAGCTGGAACGAATCTGCAAAAACTCTGCTTGATGCCGTTAATAAAATAAGCCAGAAATGAAAACAGGGTGCCCAGACCACGCATAATGCGTTAATCTGGACACCCCTTGTTTTCCGTCTTGTCAGCTGGTGAGTTCTGGTCGAGTGAACCATTGATGACGCGATGCGCTGATTCCCACGACGACAACAGCAAACGCTACCAGCCAGTAGAAGATATTTCCACCTGCATGTAGCCAAAGCACTTGTGCGCCACAGCACACCCAGATGAATCCAGTGAACCAACCCTGGAGAACCTCGACAGTCTCACGGTGAACGGGATTCGGCAAATGAACGGGATTCTTGAACCAGTTGAACCACACAGTGGCCAGGAACATGAAGATACCCAGACCGACCCAAAGCGCAAACGGGTGAGGTCGATCCCAGTCATTGTAGTGAGCCAGTCCGAAACTGATGATCAGTGCAATAGGCGGCATAACTGCCAACGATCCCGAAGCAAGTTCATTGAACTGCTTACCGGTCATCCCGAACCAACGTTTGGATGGTAAATCCAACATACGTGCGAGCCTGCCATCGAGTGGGTCACTGAGTGCTCCCACTACCATTAGTAGATAGGCAAACCCCCAATCGTGCTTGTAAACCGCCCACACGAAAAGAAACGCGCAGACGAGACGGAGTAAAGTAAGTGCGTCAGGCATCTGCTTGAGTAGGAACCGCATTGCGGTTACCTCCTTTCAAATAGTACAGATTATCCGATAAAAATATTATAGCATTTTTACTGTAATTAGGCAATGTAAAACCCCCGGTCATTCACCGGGGGAGTTACACCTTGCCTAGGAGGTGTGCCACGTATCGAAATACTCGCTCTGAAGCAACTGGACAAATTCCCAATTGTTCTGGCTGAACGCACAATGCGCCGCTTGAACATCGAGTAGAGTGAGATCGATCCAACTCTGCCAATCTCTTGCCGCGCTTGGCTTGACGACCAAATTGTGCAATAAGCACTGAATATACGTCGTCCGAATACCATCATGCGACTGACATGCGCGCGCCAGCGAACCACTTCGTGATACATGAATCATCCAGTGAATCTTTTCCGCCCAAAGCGAAATCGGAAAACCCGCCAAGCGCTGACGAGCCCCTCGCTGAACCTGCCACCGATAATTGTCATGATTAGTCGGCATATCCGGCGGAACCGAGATATGATTCCATGGCGGTACAATAACGGGCGCCTTGATACATGATGGCAAAGCCGAAAATGCGTTCACCATCGCACTACTTCCCAATAGAAACGCCCGTGGATTCGCTATGCTTTTCAACCCACTAGGGGCATCGACGATAACCGCCTCGAGCAGATCAGGGTCATGATACTTGCGCAATTCCCTCATCAAAAACGGCGTCAACATTCCACCCTGCGATGCACCAAAAACTCGTATCGGTTCCCCGACGTGATCACGAACATCTGCCGTGGCTCGTGCAACAATTAAATCAGGACGAAACCGACGACCATACGCATTGTATGCCCGAACCTGTCCTGGCAGACAGTATGCAATCGATGCAAACTGATCCACACCATGACTCTGCATACCAGCCAAACATATCGTTACACCCGGACCACCGAGGCTCCTGTGAGTCTTCGAAAACACGTGCTTTTCAACACCACTCGTGAACTTGTTCACGTTCATCACCTCTTAAAGTACGATCAAAAAAGATTGGATAGCAAGGTGCTACTAAACTAAATTATGTTATAAATCTGTACATTTTGCAAATACCTTAACGATAGGTTGAACCATCTGGTCCTTCGTCATATCTGCCGATGTATCGACAATTAACATATCACGCCCAGTATTGCGTGGCTCAAAATCAAGTGCAGGCAAGACAAAGATGGGTGCACCGGAAGGCGGAATAATAGGGTGAACCGCACGCTCGCTGTCCGAGCGATTGCGCTGGATAATCTGACCGGTCAAACTATCTACCTCTTGTTTTTCAGCATCAGATAACTCATCATATGATCGATCCGAAAATCCAAGCATCCGTCGTGCACCAACCGACGGTTCACAGATAAAATAAAAGCCAGCTCGGAAACGACATAATCCTTCACTCTCGAGCATGCCGCCAACTTCCTCTAGCGCGCGTCCATCGATCAATACAACCCGATAACCCTCAGTTGCAGCATCGTGTAACCATTTACGCAACAGATTATCCTTGAACTCTTGCGCCTTTGGTCGAGCGCCTATCTTGGCACTATCAACGCCAACCTCTTGCGTGTATAACAACGCATCTCGATCGGCATGCTCCATGTGATATACCTGTTTAACAAAAATCCTTGTTTCTTCAAGCATCTGATCGTCCGCCAAAAATTCATCAATTGCATCAGCAGAATCGACATCAACACCATGTCGTTGGGCCGACACAACCAAAACGCGGAACACTTGTCCCGCGTCAATGAGCATCGTTTTGATATTACGTAATTGCAGTGAACGCTTGACCGCGTGCACAATCGTGCCTTTTCCGCTGCGTGCTTGTCCGTCAAAAGTAAATAGCAAGGGCAAAGTCATTCTGAAAGACTATAACAGATAGCAAAGGCTGTTACAATAAATAGAATATGGCAGGCAAAAAATCCATCAAAAAACCTCAAGCAATAATCAACCGTCGAGCACGGTTTGATTATGCGCTAGAAGACGATTTGGTTGTTGGGTTAAGTCTCAGCGGACCAGAAGTCCGTTCTGCACGCGATGGTCACATACAACTAAAGGGTTCGTACGTCTCAATTCATAATGGTGAACTGTGGCTTAATAATGCTAGCTTTAGCATGAAACTCAACGAAAAAGGCCAACCCGGTGCGCGTACCATCGATACATCGCCACGTAAATTATTAGCGCATCGTAAACAAATCGATGTTCTTGCATCGAGCAAACAAAATGGCATGTCGATTGTTCCAACAAAACTACTGACCGCTGGTCGTTATATAAAACTCGTCATTGCCGTTGGTAAGGGCAAGAAACACTACGACAAACGTCAAACTATCAAAAAGCGTGATCAATCACGTGAAGCAAAAGATTATAAGTCCTAAACCTTGTACATCACCGTGCGTAACCGTACAATCAGAACAACTGCATCAGAAAGGTGGTGATTTCATTGAGCAGGAGACATATGTCGCCCGGCCAAGAAGCTCGATGTATAAAGCGGATCGCGCGAATCCACGCGCTACAAAAGATACAGAAGTGTGACAACCATGACGGAATACCAGATCAATCGGATACGCTCGTCATTGTGAATGTCGGTGGTCACGACGTGCTAGATTGCACGCTCTGCATGGGCCGATGGCCTACTAGACACCTCTTCCAGATCAAACATCCGTAATGTCTCGCCCTCGTTCGTTATCATCACCGGTAACGAACGAGGGCAACGTCATTTCATGCTAAGATGAAAAAGATGAAAATATATTCCTGGAACGTCAACGGTATTCGAGCCGTCATCAACAAAGGTGAATTCGCCAAATTCATCACAAAGCATCAACCTGATATTTTGTGCCTACAAGAAACCAAAGCGCAACAGGGTCAGGCCGAAATAGATTTGCCCGACTACGAAGAATACTGGAACTCTGCTGAAAAAAAGGGCTATTCCGGCACAGCTATCTTTACCAAAGTCAAACCCCTTAATATTATCAACGGACTTGCCGATGGTATTGCCGAAAAACATGGTTTAACCCATGACGGCTACGGCGATCCAGGCAAAGAAGGACGCGTTCTGTCGGCTGAATTCGAGGATTTTTGGCTCGTGACCGTGTACACGCCCAATTCAAAACGTGATTTATCCAGACTATCTCTGCGTGAGAACCAATGGGACCCCGCATTCCTCGAACACTGCGAGGAACTAGAAAAATCAAAACCAGTTCTATTTTGTGGAGACCTGAATGTTGCGCATACGGAAATCGACTTGGCACGTCCAAAAGAAAATGAAAAAAGCGCTGGCTATACTGTCGAGGAGCGTTCAGGCATGGACAAGATTCTCTCTGCTGGCTTCATCGATACATTCCGCACAAAACAGCCCGATGCCACCGAAGCCTACACGTGGTGGACCGCCTGGGCAAATTCACGCGCCCGAAACGTTGGATGGCGTATCGATTATTTCTGCGCATCAAAATCACTGACAGATCGCATTGCATCAGCAGACATCCATGCCGATCAAATGGGTTCAGACCATTGTCCGGTCAGCGTAACCCTTGACGTTTGATAAGTTTGCTATACTAATACTATGAATTTATCAGTGGAGTCACAGAGGCGACTTAATAGAGCAGTCGAGCAACGACATCTATATTATCCCGCAAGCAAATGTGAACTAAGTAAGCGAACAGCGACCGTCCTGTTGGGGCCGCCCGCAGTTGGCCGATCGGTGATCGTCAAAAATGTCGTTGAACTTGCCAAGTCCAGGGGGATATCAGCCACAGAAGCGGTACCACGATATACAACTGATTCCGAAAACATACAGCCAAATACACAATACGTTGATCCTGATTTTATGATCGATCAAATTCGGCACAGACAACTCGCCAGCTGGTCGCAAAACCATAGAACGGGTGAGTTATCTGGCGTCCCCATTGACGCTTTTTCTGCGAAACATAATTTTTTCATAGGTGACATACACGACGAAAATATATTACGTCGAGCAGGCTTCAAGATGCCCTTTACGGCACTGACGATCGTGACGGACCCCAAACTTTGGGAAGAGCGGATGCAACGGATTAGCAAAGATGTTAGCGATAGACATTATACAAACCTGATCGACCAAACTCTCGACACTCTGCACCACGGCAACAATACGCATCCACTGCAAAAAATCGTCATCCAACCCGACCCAGAACATCAAATCAAAGTTGCTGATACGATTCTGGGACTCGTGACCCAAAAACCTAGCCCCCACTACCAAGAGATTGCTATCCGTAACTCATACTATCCATACAACAACCAAATGTACCGCACAGCTCTGCAATTAGACATGTTGCGAGAATCTAACTAGCATATGGAAAATCTCACTTATTGGCATCGCCAAGATATTAAAAAACCGCTTTACCCAGATATCGAATGGAACAAGCCCGAGCAACGCGCACAAACAGGCAAGCTAGGAATTGTTGGCGGCAACAAACTAGGCTTCGTAAGTGTTGGTGACGCCTACGTGACAGCAGGCAAAAGCGGAGTAGGGCAAGTACGCGTACTATTACCCGATGTTTTGAAAAAATCCGTCCCCCCTATGATTAGTGACGTCGTATATGGTGACACTAATCCATCGGGTGGCTTGAGCCGAGAAGCATTAAACGAGATGAAAGCCCTTAGTAGTTGGAGTGAAGGAATGTTGCTAATCGGTGATACGGGGAGAAATAGCGAGACGGCAATTATGTACGAAGATTTCCTCCGACACTACAAAGGACCGCTGACAATTACACGCGACACGATTGATTTGTTATTAAATTCTCCAAACGTAATCGTTGAACGCGACAACACGCTCCTCGTCGTATCCTTCGCACAATTGCAAAAAATATTTACAAAAGTCTACTATCCAAAAATCCTCACATTCAGCATGCAACTGCAACAGCTCGTTGAAGCACTGCATAAATTCACGATTACGTATCCCGTCAGCATAGCGACATTTCACCAAGACCAAATTATCATTGCATCAGGCGGACAAGTCACAACAACATCATGGGATAACCCGATGGCAATCTGGAAGGGAACAGTAGCAACAAATATGGCCGCCTACTGGCTATGGAGTCCGCAAAAACCACTACAGGCAGCTACGGCAAGCTTGTTATCCTAAAATACAAAAGGATCCAACTAGTCCTTGATTGATTAGCTTCTGGTACCGCCGGCCGGACTTGAACCGGCACGTCCCGAAGGACACAAGATTTTGAGTCTGGCGTGTCTACCAATTCCACCACAGCGGCACAAGATGTTAATCAATCATTAGGTGAGTAACATAAGAGGTATCTCTTCTTTGTTATCGCTCTATATTGTATACTATTATCTGTAAGGAAGCTAGCTCGTGCAGCCAAAAAAAGACACAAACGAACACCATGACAAACGCGACGAAGCAACAGATCTCGTACGAGGTCAGTTAGACGCGCTTTACGGCAGACAAACGAATGATACGAAATCCGCGGAACACCAGCAACCTCAGGACGAAAACGCCGCCCGCTACCACGCCGAATGGCAAGATTACTATCAGAAATACTACGAACGATACTACGTAGGGCACCTACACAAAGCAATCGAAGACGCAGAGAAGGGTAAGTTATCTCCTGAAGAGCTAAGGCAGGAAGAACTAACCGACCTGCGTGAAAAAATCACCGCACGCGCCAAAACATCGGCAAAAAAAGCGCGCAAGAGTCGCCACTTTATCCCAATCGCTAGTGCATTTTCAGTGGCATTAATCGTCGCATTCTTGCAATATAACCAAATGGTTATTTCAACCGTCACCGCATATGTCAGCCCTGGGGCAATCGATCCTCAAAACATCATCGTAGATCCATCCACCAACATACGCGTTGGTCCGGACCCAAAACTCATTATTCCAAAAATTAACGTGGACGTTCCTGTCGTATATGGTGCTGGGTACGACCAAGCATCCCAGCTAAATGCAATGAAAAAAGGAGTAGCACACTTTTCAATCCCCGGAGCCAATAGCGTTCCTGGTGAAGTGGGTAATACGGTCATATCTGGACATTCCAGTAACGACCTCTTCGATCCAGGTGATTATAAATTTATCTTTGCACAACTGGAAAAAATGAAAAAAGGCGATAGTATCTATGTCAATTATGAATCAAAGCGATACACATACACAATTACAAAAATGGAAGTTGTCCTACCTTCGCAAGTCGATAAATTAACATATGCGACCGACCAGCCCATACTGACCCTCATCACTTGTACGCCACTCGGAACCGCCCAAAAACGACTACTCGTTACAGCCGAGCAAGTTGCACCCGATCCATCGGTTGCACAACGCCCAACAAACGATGCGACCGACAAGGGCACTGCGGTACTAACAGGGGATGCTCCGACACTACTCGAACAACTATTCGGTGCTCGATAATCAAACCGAGTCGCTGATTAATCTATAGAACCAATTGAACGCGGCGCAGTTCGTATCCTTTATCAGTCTGCAATAATCCGTAAACATACTTACCGCCACCAGCAAGCACGGCCGAAAAGCCTTCGGTTACCTTCATGAGATCGTGCTGATTTGCTCCATCAAAGTCATATATCCTCAAATCACCACCATTGTCCGACCAGATAATATAATCGTCCAGCCACTGCGCCGCTTTCTGATTCGCTGTCTGATATGTCCACTGCGTCTGATGATAAACGCCCAGCTCGATATCATATACTGCAAATTTGTCAGCATACTCTAGCAGCACAAACCGCCCATTGGCGCTTATTGTCAGCTTTCGTACGCCACTTGGTATATCCTTTGCGAATACACGCCTTAGATCGGGGCTCGACGACGGCGTTGCAAACGAACCAGTATCAACAATCAACTGATTATCTCGAACGACTGCCGCATAGCGCTTATTGAAGTATGATGACATTGCGACAAAAAATGGCTTGTCAGTGTTGTGATATGTACGAATAATTTGCTGTTTACGAAAATCTAGTTGAGAATAGCCCGCGACCCGTACGCCAAGCTCATTCGGCAATCCCGTATACGCAATCGTCGAGTCGTCATATGCCGAAAAGTCGTCAACACTCGTCGCAAGAGAAATCGAAGTACTTTTATCTGACGTGTTGAGTCTTTTTACGCTGTTATCAATGAGCGCAAAAAATAAACGATCACTCTTGCCGGCAAAGACAACCTTATCGGGACTAATTGCGAACGTTTTGTTGATATTGATCGATTTTTCTGGATGTTCGCGATCAATCACAACCCACTCCGTTTGATTACCAAAATCATTGCGTACAAGCACGAAGTTCTCATTGCTACTCCAGGCAACAACCTTCACCTTTTGCGCGCCTTTGGTTGGTACGCTCAAGCTACCGTCCGGCAAAGTAACTTCTGTCGTCCGTACATCGTCAGTCCGAACATCTACAAACTGAAATGTCGATGACTCAGGTTTTTCATGCAGCAGCATATAGCTTCGGTTTGGCGAAGCAGACATACTGGCAACACTCGCAAATGTCTGAACCGTGGCAGGCACCAAGTTGATCGGTACTAATCGTGCATAGTTTATCCAAACTACTTGACCCGCACTCAAATTAACCGACTTTGACCACGGATGATATTTATCGAGAGCATAGGTTATCGTGTGCTCTCCCGTAGATACGGTTCTTTTCGTATTTGTCGTAGAACCAACATCGGTACCGTCAATCGATACCTCGGCGCCACTCGGCCTAGATGTTAATTGCAACAAACTACCTTGCTCGATCTTGCCGTCGTTTTGATTGATCGTATAACCCAACACAATGAGCATCATCACCAATACCAACAACGAAACAACGAGAGTCATAAATACATATATCAGTGTTCTACGTATGGGTTGTCTGATTTCCGAAACATAATGCTTCATATGCCTACTAGTATACCAACTATTGCAAAATTCTTCCCCTAAGCATAAGATGAATATACATATAGACATAAGGGGATAGGATGTCAAAGGAAACCACCACTGTAAACCTAAACGGTCAGCTGTATGACGCAGTGACCGGCTTGCCCGTTAGCGACAATCAACAGACGGCTCGACAGGCTAGTCATGTGCCACATACCAACAGGTCAACTTCTATAGATTTCCACGCTCGACCACAAAGGTCAGTGACGCTGCACCGCAAAGTAACTCATCGTCCCACACCCGCCAAGCATCAAATTATCAATAATCATGTACGCACACGCGTATCAGCGGTTAACACACATCCCCAGATAAAAAAGTTTGCGCCTCATCCAGCAGGTGCCATCAAGCCAAATGTCCCGACGCAAAAGACCGCACAACGTAGTCCACGCATGATGGATATAGGACCATCCGTCCATCCTCATGTAGCCAAGGCGCATACATTAGCGGCAAAGAAATCTCAGCCTCAAAAAGCACCCACAGCAGTCAGTATCAAAGAACGCGCAATCAAAAATGCGATAGAGAAGACACACAAGAAACCGCCTCTACATAGCAGATGGCTACCTCGCCAAAAACTCGCTGGCGTACTCAGCGCGCTGATCGCACTCGTACTCTTTGGCGGATACCTCACATACCTCAATATGCCCAATCTTTCCGTTCGCGTCGCCGCCATCCAAGCGGGAATAGACGCCGACTTTCCATCGTATAATCCCGATGGCTATAGCCTGAACGGACCGGTGAAATACACAGACGGTAGCGTTACACTCAGCTACAAGGCAAACGGCGGACCACACAAATACTCGGTCAACCAAAGCCGCAGTAGCTGGAATAGCGATGCCGTCCTAGACAATTACGTCTCTCCACGAGCAGGCACAAATTACATTCCCTATACCGAGCGTGGGCTGGTCATCTATACATACGGCAACAACGCAGCCTGGGTGAACGGTGGCGTCTTTTACACAATCGAAGGCGATGCTCCACTATCGAGTGAACAAATTCGTCGCATTGCGACAAGCCTCCTATAGTCAATCGTAATCTGTTATACTACTGCTAATGACTAACATTCGTACTCGTTTTGCACCCAGCCCAACAGGATTTATGCATGTTGGCGGTATTCGTACCGCACTCTTTGCGTGGCTACTTGCGCGCCAATCGAATGGCCGGTTCGTTCTACGACTAGAAGACACCGACAAAAACAGAGAAGTCGAAGGTTCAGGCGAGCACATCATACAATGTCTTGATTTATTGGGACTCAATCGCGACGAAGGCGTTGACGTAGGTGGCGAGTATTCACCATACCTGCAAAGTGAGCGCCTGGACATTTACCGCGAATGGGCGCAAAAACTCATTAATACGGGTAGGGCATATGCCGATCCATATACCACACAGGAAGTCCAAAAATTTCGTGAACAAGCCCAGGCCGAAAAGCGACCATTCCTATACCGCAATCATCGTCCGGAATCAGCCGAGCAGGTAACTACCTGGGATGGCAGCACGCCGCTCCGGTTCAAATCAGAGCCAAAGGAATACAACTGGCACGACGAAGTCATGGGCGATCTACATAGCGGGCCAGAAGTCATCGATGATTTTATTCTAATAAAATCAGATGGCTACCCGACCTACAATTTCGCACATATTGTCGACGATTATCTCATGAAGATCAGTCACGTCATTCGTGGTCAAGAATTCCTGTCTAGCATGCCAAACTACCTCAATTTATACGAGGCACTCTCTATCGAGCACCCGGCATTCGCAACAATGCCACACATTATGAACGAGCAAGGGAACAAAAAACTTGGCAAACGCGATGGTGCGAAGGATTTGCTGGATTATGCTCGTGAGGGATTTTTGCCCGAAACACTCCTCAGCTTTATTGCCACACTCGGCTGGAATGACGGTACCGAACAAGAAGTATTTACTCGTGATGAACTAATCGAAAAATTTAGCTTGGACCGCGTTCAACATAGTGGAGCACGCTTCGATGAAAAACGTCTGCTCTGGATGAACGGACAATTCATTCGCCAACTATCAGCTGATGATTTATGGGACCGCGTGGCTGACTTTTGGCCAGATACTGCCAATACGGCCGACCACGAATTCAAACAACGCGTGCTGTCGCTGGCACAGGATCGCTTAAAAACTTTGTGTGACCTCCCAACACTCACCAGTTATTTCTTTGCCGAACCAGAACCAAACTGGCAAATGATTAGCGACAACAAACAACTAGGCAAATTAGACCATGCACGTCATATCGAATTGCTCGGCCTAGCAAAGACGGTGTTAGAAACAACTGATTTTTCGGCGGACGCATTACAAGAATCATTGAATAATTTACTGGAACAAACAGGCGAAAAACCCGGCACACTCTTTAGCCTGATTCGTTTTGCTATCACATGGGCACCCTTTAGTCCCGCTCTGCCTGAAACCATGGAAGTCCTCGGACGCGAACACACTCTACAGCGACTACAAAAAGCTATCGACTCCTAACGCTATCTGTTACAATAATGCTTACGTATGGAGGCGATTCATCGGCGGGTCATTGACCGAATAAAAGGATGGGCAAAGGCGCATCCCAGACGAACAAAACTACTCCTTGGAGTAGGTATACTTATTTTTGTTTCTATCGTCATATTTGTATCACTCCTTTTGTCTGCAAAACCAGCATCCGCCCCTGTAGCTACCGTCGTAGAAGAACCCCCTGAACCAGTTATTTATTACTCTCCATTAACTGGTGTCGAGGTAAAGGACGAAAAAGCCACCCAACAAGCTGTTACTGCTATCATGATCGAAAACAGTCCCGATGCACGACCTCAATCCGGCCTCAAACAGGCAGGTGTTGTATACGAGGCAATCGCAGAAGGTGGCATAACACGCTTTTTGGCACTCTACCAAGAAAGCAAACCAACCCTCGTCGGACCAGTGCGAAGTGTTCGCATGTACTACGTCGATTGGCTCACCCCATTCAATGCATCAGTTGCTCACGTTGGTGGCAGCGCTAAGGCGTTACAGGTTGTCCGGAACGGTAGTTATCGTGACATCGACCAGTTCTTTAATCCAAACACCTACTGGCGAGCAACGGATCGCTGGGCCCCACACAATGTATACACCAATTTCAAAAACCTCGACGCACTCAACAAAGCAAAGGGCTATAAAACATCAAAATTCACTGCGTGGCCACGCACTGATGGCGAACCTGCCAAAAAACCAAAAGCAACAAAAATCGACGTGACTATCAGTGGACCACTTTTTAACAGCGCCTATACGTACGACAAAACAACGAACACCTACAAACGTTCGCAGGCAGGAGCCTCGCATATCGACCGCGAAAAGGGAAAAATCACACCATCGGTGGTGATCGTTATGAACACTACCGAAGAGACTGTCTTTGAAGATGGATACCGTGAAAGTATAAAGACGACGGGCAGTGGCGTTGCATATATATTCCAAGGCGGTACTGTCGTCAAAGGAAAATGGATAAAGAAAGACCGAAAAAGCCAAGTCGAGTTTGTTGACAGCGAAGGTGAAGCAATCGAGTTATTCCGTGGACAGACGTGGATTACAGCAGTACCGACAAATAGGGGTGGGAAGGTGACATGGCAGTAGCAAAAGAGCCAACAGTAGACAATCACGGTTCATCCAATAGTGACCCACGAACAGGGTATGGTATTCGTGTATATATCCTCATCGCAATTGTACAGTTCGCTTTTTTCCTCGTTAGCTACGGCGTGCTCGAACTACTAGGAATCACTTCTATTGGCTGGCTGGCTTACTTTGGCCTGTCGCTCATCAGTGCTACGTGGCTCAGCCTTGTTACTACGACCATCATCTATATTCATAATAAATCCCCACACCATCCAGTACAGAGCACTATTCCGGCCGTCACCGAAACACCAGTCGCACGCTTGGACACGGCTGACGCAGACGTTGTTTATGATGGAATTAAAAACATGTCTTCTGGCCTCGTTATCCTCGATCGAAGAGGGCATATACTTTACTCTAATGCCAGCGTACCCACCACCGAAGACGCCGAGGGAAAGCCACGGCTCAATCTGCATTTTCCAGAACACGATAGCCTAAAGACATGGTTACACAAAGTCCGCAAAAATGAATTAAAAGCCGACAAAAGCTGGACGAGAGTTGCGAACAAATTACCTAGAGAGAAAGACCGAAAAATTTATGATGTGACAGCAAGCTTTCGCAAAAACAGTACAGCCGAAGTAATCCTGATGATATTTGACCGCACCAACGCTTACAACCCAGAAGAGGACGACCTAGACTTTATCTCGTTCGCCGCACACGAACTACGCGGCCCCATAACTGTCATACGTGGATATTTAGATGTCCTACAGGACGAACTCGACCTCAAGCTCACTGACGACCAAAGGGAACTCCTAAGCCGACTCATCGTCAGTACGAATCGATTAACCAGCTATGTCAACAATATCCTCAACACGTCACGTTATGATCGTCGCCATCTAAAGCTACGACTAGTCGAAGAAAAAGTCAGTTCTATATACGATCTCATTTCGGACGATATGCATATGCGAGCAAAGACACAAAACCGCTTGCTCGTCACCGAAATTCCGCATACTCTACCGACCGTAGCCGCCGACATCAACGCCGTGAGCGAAGTGATATCGAATCTGATAGACAATGCAATCAAGTATTCAAACGAAGGTGGACTCGTCCATGTCACCGCAAAAGCTATTCCAAAGTATATTGAAATATCGGTAACAGACCGAGGCATTGGCATGCCCGAAAATGTACTACCCAATCTGTTTCACAAATTCTACAGGTCGCACCGTAGTCGCGAAACAGTTGCAGGTACTGGCATCGGTTTGTACATCTGCAAAGCAATCGTTAACTCGCACGGCGGTACCATCACAGCGCGCAGTATCGTAAATGAAGGCTCGACATTCAGCTTTACCCTCCCGATCTATGACACGGTTGCCGAAAAGATCGGTGCGCACAATAACAGCAACGAATCACTCATCGAACACGGCAGTGGCTGGATTCGAAATCATTCAATGTTCAGAGGATAAGCATGAGCTGGATATAATACCAGTTATGTATTACGATAGGGTATATGACAAAGACAATTCTAGTAATCGAAGACGATAGATTCATAGGCGAGATGTATGTTCGTAGCCTGAAAAAGGCTGGATACGCCGTTGATTGGATGGTTGGCGGCAATGATGGACTGATTGCAGCCCGCAACAAAAAGTACGACCTGATTCTGCTAGACGTCATGCTGCCCGAGCGCCGTGGTAATGAAATCATGGAAGCCCTCCGTGGCAAAGAAGATCTGATACCAGATACACGAGTAATCGTTATTACGAATTTTGAACAAGACGAAGAATCTCGCATGGCCATGGAACACAATGCCGATGCATATTTGATAAAAGCAGAGATCACACCAAAAAAACTCATCGACGTCATCGAAAAAATCTTCGAGTAACAGTAGACAACCTCTGTTAAATTTGGTAGAATAGCCCAGCGTTATAGCCCTGTGAATTTGCATTCGGATGCAGCACAAGGCGACCGTGAAGCACGCAGCAAACCGTACATATGGTACGGTGAAGCGAGTACTGGAACAGGTCAACGCAGGGATGCGCCGAAAGGCCACCGGACGACTGGCTCCGCCTGGCGACAGGGTGGCTGGTGCAGATACACAGGGTCTCATCGTCTAACGGTTAGGACATCAGGTTCTCATCCTGGCAATCCGGGTTCGATTCCCGGTGAG